>JBBQTM010000043.1:0-14933 GCA_038234545.1 Sphingomonadales bacterium | reverse complement strand
CCCCGACCCGACGCCCTTTCCGCTCGATCATTTGACCAAATGCGGCACGCCCGATGCGCCGGCGCTGGTCGCCGATGGGCGGACGTTCGATTATGCGGCGCTCGAAGGGGCCGTCGCCAGCACCGCGGCGACCCTGCGTGGCCACGGACTAGTTCCTGGCGACCGGGTGGCGAGCTGGATGGGGAAGACCGCGCTGGCCTGCATCCTGCCGCTGGCGGCGGCGCGGGCGGGGCTGGTGCACGTGCCGATCAACCCGGTGCTTCGGCGGACCCAGGCGGAGCATATCTTGACCGACAGCGGGGCCGGGCTGGTGATCGGGAACCGGGCGCGGTTGGAAACGATCGAGACGGCGGCCAAGCCGATTGCGCTTGAGGAGTGGAAGGTCGGCGGCGAACGAATCGGGCCGTCTAGGCGCGATCCGGCCAAGCTTGCCGCCTTGCTTTACACGTCGGGTTCCACCGGGCGCCCAAAGGGTGTGATGCTGAGCCATGCCAACCTCTGGCTCGGGGCGATCAGCGTTGCGCATTATCTCGGGCTGGCGCCGGACGACCGGACGTTGTGCGTGCTGCCGCTGGCGTTCGATTATGGTCAGAACCAATTGCTCGCCGCCTGGGCTTCGGGAAGCTGCGCGATCGCCTTCGATTACCTCCTGCCGCGCGATGTGGTGCGGGCGGTGGGGCGTCATGACGTCACATTGCTCGCCGGGGTTCCGCCCCTGTGGCACCAGCTCGCCGAGCAGGAGTGGGACGGGCAGGGGGCGAGCCTGCGCACCCTGACCAACAGCGGCGGCCATTTGCCTGAGCCGCTCGTCCGCCGCCTGCGCACCCTGTTTCCTGAAGCTCGCCTCCACCTGATGTACGGACTGACCGAAGCCTTCCGCTCGGCCAGCCTCGACCCGGCGTTGGTCGACGTCCACCCCGACAGCGTCGGCAGTGCGATCCCCTTCGCCGAACTTCGCATCGCTCGCCCCGACGGCACCACTGCCGAACCCGGGGAGGAGGGCGAACTGGTCCATTCGGGGCCATTGGTGGCGCAAGGTTATTGGAATGACCCAGCGCGCACCGCCGAGCGCTTCAGGGACGGCGAAGTCTGGTCGGGCGACACGATGGTCATCGGCACCAACGGCCTGCTTCGCTTTCGCGGGCGCGACGATGCGATGATCAAGACCAGCGGCAACCGGGTCAGCCCGACCGAGGTTGAAGAATCCGCGCTCGCGTCCGGTGCGGTGAGCGATGCGGCCGCCTTCGGAGTGCCCGATGCGAAGCTGGGACAGGCGATCGTACTGGTCGCGGTGGCACGCGGCGAAGAGCCCGAGGAAAGGCTTCGGGCCCATTTCGCGGCCGAGCTTCCCGGCTTCATGCGACCGGCGCGGATTGTCCTGATCGCGCAAATGCCGCTAGGACCGAATGGCAAGGTGGACCGCACGGCATTGCGGCTCGCCTTGGATGAGGGGGAGCCGCGATGAAGGCGATGGGGGCAATTCCGACGGGCTATGAAGCCAATGGCGACGGCGTCCTGATGATCGGCGGCCATGACGTCCGCGCGTTGGTTGGGGATGCCGGCGGCACGCCACTGTTCGTCTATGACAATAATCTGGTCGGGGCCAAGATCGCCCTGTTTCGAGCGGCGCTGCCCGATGGGATCGGGTTGCATTATGCTGTCAAAGCAAACCCTTACCCACCGTTGCTCAAATGGATTTGCCAGTTTGTCGATGGCTTCGACATTGCGTCGGAAGGCGAATTGGCGGCGCTCGAAAAGGTCGGCGCGGCGTGCATTCCGTTGAGCTTCGCCGGTCCCGGAAAGACCGACCGCGAACTGGCGCGGGCGGTGAAAGCCAAGGCGACGGTCAGTGTCGAGAGCGAAGGCGAGGCAGGCCGACTGCTCGACATCGCGGGCATGCTCGGCATCCGACCCCGCGTGATGGTGCGCGTCAATCCGCCGTTCCAGCTGAAAGGCGCGGGGATGAAGATGGGCGGCGCTGCCTCGCCGTTCGGGATCGACCACGAGCGCGCGGCGGACGTGGTGCGCGGGCTGGTCGAGGCGGGAGCCGACTGGCGGGGCTTGCACATCTATCCCGGCTCGCAATGTCTCGACTGGGCGGCGATCGTCGAGGCGCAGGGGCTGAGCGTCGCGCTGGCCGGGCAGATTGCGGATGAGGTCGGACATGAGCCGCCCGAGGTAAACCTCGGTGGTGGCTTCGGAATTCCCTATTTCGCAGGCGAGGCGTCGCTCGATCTCTACTCAATGGGGCAGGCGATGAGCGACATGCTGGCCGAATGCCCGCCATCGCTGGTGGCGACCCGCTTCACACTCGAGCTCGGCCGTTGGCTGGTAGGTGAGGCAGGGATATATCTGACCCGCGTCACGGACCGCAAGGAAAGCCGCGGCGAAACCTTCCTCGTCACCGACGGCGGGCTCCACCATATGCTCGCCGCGTCGGGCAACTTCGGGCAGCTGTTGCGGCGCAATTACCCGGTCGCGGTGGCGTCGCGATTTGGTGCCCCGGCCGAGGAAGTCGCCAACGTCGTCGGCAACCTGTGCACCCCGCTCGACATCATCGGCCATCAGGTCGAATTGCCGCATGCCGAGCCGGGCGATTTGATCGCGGTGTTCTGCGCGGGGGCGTATGGGCTGAGCGCAAGTCCGCAGGCGTTCCTCAGCCAGATAAAGGCGCGCGAGATGATGGTCTGAGCCTTGTACCCCTGCGAAGGCAGGGGCCCAGTCCGGCGAAGCCGCCTCTCTACCTCACCAAAACGTGGGCGCTGCGCGCGTCTAGGCCCCTGCCTTCGCAGGGGTGCAATCAGTAGCTCGCGCCGACGAAATACAGCCCCTCGGGCGGCGCATTCAGGCCCAACGCCGTGCGATCCGTGGCATCCAGTGCCGCCTTCATGTCCCCCGGCGACCATTGGCCGGTCCCGACCATGCCGAGGCAGCCCGAGATCGACCGCACCTGGTGATGAAGGAAGCTGCGTGCGGCCGCGCGGATGTGAAGTTCTTCGCCGACCTCGTCGATCGTCAATGAATCGAGCGTCTTGACCGGACTGGCGGATTGGCAATGGGCCGAGCGAAAGGTGGTGAAGTCGTGGGTGCCGACGAGGTGCGCCGCCGCCTCGCGCATCGCGACCAGGTCCATGTCCTTGCCGATATGCCAAACTCTGCCGCGATCGAGCACCGGCGGCGGACGGCGGGTGAGGATCCGATACAGATAGCGCCGCCCGGTGCAGGAGAAACGCGCGTGCCAGTCGTCGGCAACCGGCTCGACTTCCAGGATCGACACCGGATCGGGCCGGACCAGCGCATTGATCCCCTCGCGCAGGCGATGCGGGGTCATGTCGCGCGCGATGTCGACATGCGCAACCATTGCCAGTGCATGGACCCCGGCGTCGGTCCGCCCCGCGGCATGGACCGTGACCTGCTCGCCAGTCATCGCGTCGATCGCTCGTTCGATCGTCAGCTGGAGGGTCGGGTCGCTTCCCTGCCGCTGCCAACCGAAGAATGGCCCACCATCATATTCGACCGTCAGCTTCCAACGTGTCATGACAGGATGGTACCCTGAGCGACTGGAAAGCCACGCAAAAATTCGTCGAACTGCATTGGCGATTTGCCGGCGCGCTGGAGCAGGGACGGGATCAACGCGCCTTGCCCGCAAGCGATGGTCAGCCGGTCGTCGATCACTTCGCCGGGCTCGCCGGAGTCGTCGATCGCTTCCGCCGCCAGCAATTTCACCCGCTCGGCGCCGATCTCGAACCAGGCACCGGGAAAGGGGGCCAGACCCTGGACGAGCCGCGCCAGCTCTCCCGCCGGCCGTGTCCAATCGATCCGGGCTTCATCCTTGGCAATCTTGGCGGCGTAGGTAACGCCTTCGTCGGGTTGCTCGATCGGCGGCAGTCCGTCCAGCCTAGCCAACGCGGCAACCATGGCGGATGCGCCGATTTTGGCAATCTCTTCCGTTAGTTGTCCGGCAGTCTTATGTTCGATGCTTACCTCACGCTTGAGCAGCATCGGCCCGGTATCGAGCCCTGCCTCCATCCGCATGATGGTCACGCCAGTGACTTTGTCCCCGGCCATGATCGCGCGTTGCACGGGGGCCGCGCCGCGCCACCGCGGCAGCAGGGATCCGTGGACATTGAGGCAGCCAAGCTTCGGCGCGTCGAGGATCGGCTGGGGCAGGATCAGGCCATAAGCGGCAACCACCGCGACATCCGCTTCGAACGCGGCAAATTCGGCTTGGGCCTCGGGGGCTTTGAGGCTGGTGGGCGAGCGGACTGGAATTTCCAGCGCCTCGGCCCGCGCCTGCACTGCGGTCGGACGCAGCGCCTTGCCCCGCCCAGCGGCTCGGGGTGGCTGGCAATAGGCCGCGATGACGTCGTGACCGGCCGCCACCAGCGCATCCAGCGTCGGCACCGCAAATTCCGGACTTCCCATGAAGATGATCTTCAAACCAAAAAACCGTTCGTCCTGAGCTTGTCGAAGGACTGCCCTTAGCCTTCTGCTTCGGAAAAGGAAGAACAGCCCTTCGACAAGCTCAGGGCGAACGGGTTAAGGGACTTAAATGGCTTCACACGAAATCGAGGGACTGACCCAGGCGCTGGCGCGACTTCCCGGCCTCGGCCCGCGTTCGGCGCGGCGCGCGGTGTTGCACCTGATGAAGAAACGCGAGGGTGCGCTCGAGCCATTGCTCGCCGCGCTGCAATCGGTCGCCGCCAACCTGTCGACCTGTTCGACCTGCGGCAATCTCGACACCCGCGATCCGTGCGCGATCTGCGCCGACCCGCGCCGCGACGACAAGAGCCTGTGCGTGGTCGAGGAAGTCGCCGATCTGTGGGCGCTCGACCGCGGCCGCCTGTTTCCAGGTCGCTACCATGTGCTCGGCGGCCGCCTCAGTGCACTGGAAGGCATCCGCCCCGAGGATCTCGGCATCGACCGCCTGGTGTCGCGCGTGGCCGCTGGCGGCATCGACGAAGTGGTGCTGGCGATGAACGCCACGCTCGAAGGCCAGACCACCGCCCATTATCTTGCCGAGCGGCTCGAAAAATTCCCCATCCGCCTGACCCAACTCGCCCACGGCCTGCCGGTCGGCGGCGAACTCGACTATCTCGACGAGGGGACGTTGGCCCAGGCCTTGAGGGCGCGGCGCCCTGTCGCTTGAACCCGTTGCCGTGAAAGACTAAATCGCCGCCATGGCCTTACTTCCGATTTACGAAACCCCCGATCCCATGCTCCGCCAGATCTCGACCCCTGTCGGGGCGGTGGACGATGAACTGCGCGCTTTGATCGCCGACATGTTCGACACGATGTACGATGCGCCGGGCATCGGCCTGGCCGCGGTCCAGGTCGGGGTGCCCAAGCGGCTGCTGGTGATGGATTTGCAGGAGCCGTCCGACCCCGACGACGAGGAGTCGCCTCCGGTCAAGCAGCCGCGTGTGTTCATCAATCCGGAAATCGTCAGCCATTCGGACAGCGAAGTGCCCTATACCGAGGGCTGCCTGTCGGTGCCCGACCAATATGCCGAAGTGATGCGCCCCGACCATATCCGCGCCCGCTGGCTCGACGAGCATGGCACGCAGCACGAGGAACAGCTCGACGGGCTATTGGCGATCTGCCTGCAGCACGAGATGGACCATCTCGAGGGGGTATTGTTCATCGACCATTTGTCAAAGCTGAAGCGCGACATGGTGCTCAAGAAGCTCGCCAAGGCGCGCAAGGAGCGAGGGCTTCGGGCGGCTTAAGGGCCGCCCGTCACCCAACTTACGCCGCCGGAAGCAACCGCTGGTCGCCCGCCAGCCGTAACAGCGCCGCCTGCAATTTCTCGAACGCCCGCACCTCGATCTGGCGGATACGCTCGCGGCTGACGCCATAGACCTGGCTCAGATCCTCGAGCGTCTTGGGCTCTTCCGAGAGGCGCCGCTCGACCAGAATATTCTTCTCGCGCTCGTTGAGGCTTTCCATCGCCTCATTGAGGAGGTCGTGGCGGACCTGGCGTTCCTCATTGTCGGCGACGACCTCGTCCTGAAGCGGGCCATTGTCGATCAGGAAGTCCTGCCATTGGCCTTCGCCATCAGTATCGCGCAGGGGAGCGTTAAGGGAGGTGTCACCGCCCATCGCCATGCGCCGGTTCATGGATACGACTTCGGCCTCGGTCACGCCCAGATCGGTGGCAATCTTGGTGACGTCGGCGGGCTTCAGATCGCCATCCTCGAACGCGTCGAGCTGGTTCTTCATCCGGCGCAGGTTGAAGAACAATTTCTTCTGGGCCGCTGTGGTGCCCATCTTGACCAGGCTCCACGAGCGCAGAATGAATTCCTGGATCGACGCGCGGATCCACCACATCGCATAGGTTGCCAGCCGGAAGCCGCGATCGGGCTCGAACTTCTTCACGCCCTGCATCAGGCCGATATTGCCTTCGGAGATAAGCTCGCTGACCGGCAGGCCGTAGCCGCGATAACCCATCGCGATCTTGGCGACGAGGCGCAGATGGCTGTTGACCAGTCGCGCCGCAGCGTCGGTGTCATTATGCTCGCGCCATGCCTTGGCGAGCATATACTCCTCCTCGGGGGCGAGGATCGGAAACTTCTTGATCTCGGTCAGATAGCGATTCAGCCCCGCTTCCCCGCCAGCTGCGGGGATCGAAACCGCTCGTTTGCCCTGAGTTGCCACCTTACGTGTCGTTACAGTGCGTGCCATTTGCAGTCAGTCTCCCTGGGCCGAGCCGCCGTCGCGTGACGTCTCTAACCGTTGATATCCTATACACCAAGTGCGCTGAACAGTTCCTGCATGTCCGACGGAAGGGCGCTTCTGAACGACAAACGCGCTTTCGTTACGGGGTGAACGAAGCCGAGCACCTCAGCGTGGAGCGCCTGCCGCTTGAACCCCAGACGTGCCAATATTTCACGCTGGCGCTGCTTTGGCGCGCGGCCATAGACCGGGTCGCCCAGCAGGGGGTGGCCGATCGAGGCCATGTGCACGCGCACCTGGTGGGTCCTTCCGGTTTCAAGGCGGCATTCGACCAACGCCGCATCTCGTAAGTTCGTTCGAACGCTCCAATGGGTTACAGCGCGCTTGCCGCGGCCGTCTTTCACGACCGCCACTTTCTTGCGATCATGATCCGACCGGGCGAGGGGGGCGTCGACCGAGCCGGTCAGCCGATTGGGCGTCCCGCTGACGATCGCGGCGTAGACACGCTCGATGCTGTGATCGGCGAATTGCTTCGACAGGCCGACGTGGGCGACGTCATTCTTGGCAATCAGCAGCAGGCCCGACGTGTCCTTGTCGATGCGATGGACGATGCCCGGCCGCGCTACCCCGCCGATCCCGCTCAGCGAGGGGCCGCAATGATGGAGCAAAGCGTTGACCAAGGTGCCGTCGATATTGCCCGCGGCGGGATGGACAACCAGCCCAGCAGGCTTGTCGATCACCAGCAGATGCTCGTCCTCGAACACGATCGTCAGCGGAATATTCTGCGCTTCATTATGCGCTTGGGCGGGCTCGGGCACGGCAAGTGCAAACGCTTCGTCGCCGCGCACCTTGATCGCGGGGTCGCGGTGGAGCTTGTCGTCGGCCGACAGGGCGCCGCTTTTCACGAGCACCTTGAGCCGCTCGCGTGACAGACTGGGATGCGCATCGGCCAGCGCGCGATCGAGCCGCCAGCCAGCGTGGCGCTCGTCCAGCGCAATCGAGATGATGTGATGCCCCCCGGCCATGCGATTGATATGGGGGCGGGATTTTTGGCGTCAATGGCTCCCGTCAATGCGTCGGCCTTGCGATTTGGACGGCGCTGCCGCAACAGACGCCTCATGAACGCTACCGACCTTGCCAGCCTGCTTTGCTCCCGTCTGTGCCACGATCTGCTGTCGCCGGTCGGTGCGCTCAATAATGGGCTCGAACTGATGGCCGACGAGCAGGACCCCGAGATGCGCGAGCGCTGCCTGGAATTGCTCAACGAAAGCGCCCGGGCGAGTGCCAACAAATTGAAATTCTTCCGCCTCGCGTTCGGGGCTGCGGGCGGCTTCGGGGCAACCATCGACACGCGCGAGGCGCAATCGGCGCTGGCCGGGCTGTTCGGGGCTGAGAAAAAGATCGAGCTTGGCTGGATCGTCGGCGATCCGGCGCTGCCCAAGGGCGCGGTCAAATTGCTGCTCAACCTCGGCATGATCGCGGGCGATGCCCTGGTGCGCGGCGGTCGGCTCGATGTCGGGGCCGAACGCGACGGCGACAGCCTGGAGATCGTGATCCGCGCCGAGGGACCGCGCATCTTGCTCGATCCGACCCTGCGCGAGACGTTGGCCAAAGGCAGCGCCGCCGGCACGGTCGAGCCACGCGCCGCCGGTGCCTGGCTGGCGCACGCGCTGGCAGCCGAGGCGGGCGGCGAAATCCGCCTGTCCGATGTGGCCGAGCCGGTGCTCATGATCGGCGCCACGCTGAAGGCTTGATCGGCGAAGGGAAAGCACCCCGGAACTAACGGCGCATTAACCCTTTCGCCCCATAAGACGCTTCGTATCAAGCGCAGGGTTAACACGCACATGGACGATCTGATTGCCGATTTCGTGGCGGAATGCCGTGAAATGCTGGAAGCGCTGGGGGGCGAGATCGTTGCCTGGGAAGCCCAGCCAGACGACCGCGCCCGGCTCGATTCAATCTTCCGCTTCGTTCATACCGTGAAGGGCAATTGCGGCTTCTTCGACTTTCCGCGTCTCGAAGCGCTGAGCCATGCCGCCGAAGATGCGCTGGCCGATGTCCGCGCAGGGCGCCGGATCCCCGACGGTCAGTTGGTCAGCGCGGTGCTCGCCGTGATCGACCGGATTGGCGAGATGGTCGCGGCGATCGAAGCCAATGAGGAATTTGCCGGTGGCGACGACTCGCTTCTGATCCAGGCGCTGGAACCCGGTGCCGAAGGGCCGACGACGGCTGCCGCAGTGGCGGTCGCCGATGGCAAGGCCGCCGCCGCACCGCGCACAATCCGCCTGTCGGTCGAACTGCTCGACCGGGTGATGAGCGGCGTCAGCGACATGGTGCTGGCGCGCAACGAACTCGCCCGCCGCCTGCGCGAAACCGACAGCGACGTCACGGTCGACGGCGCGTTCGAGCGACTGTCCGGGATTATCGCCGAAATGCGCGACGCGATCACTCGCACCCGGATGCAAAGGATCGAGAATCTGTTCGTTGCCTTGCCGCGCATGGTCCGCGACCTGTCGGGCGAGCTTGGCAAGCAGGTGCTGGTCGATATCGACGGCGGCGACGTCGAGCTGGACCGCGAGATGATCGAGATGATCCGCGATCCCTTGACCCACATTATCCGCAACGCGGTCGATCACGGGATCGAAAAGCCCGCCGACCGCCTCAAGTCCGGAAAGCGCGAGATCGGCCTGCTGTCGGTCTCGGCGCGCCAGTCGGGCAACCAGATTTTGATCGATATCGTCGACGATGGCAAAGGCATCGACGGCAAGAAACTGGTCGAGAAGGCGGTCGCCACGGGCTCGATCGACGCTGCCGACGCGGCACGGATGACGGCGCGCGAGCGACTTGCACTGATCTTCGAGGCCGGCCTGTCGACCGCCAAGACCGTGACCTCGATCTCGGGCCGTGGTGTGGGAATGGACGTCGTCCGGTCGAACGTCGAGCGGATCGGGGGTATCGTCGAAGTCGACAGCACGCCGGGCAACGGGACGCGCATGACCCTTCGAGTCCCGCTCACGCTGACCATCATTCCCGCGCTGACCGTGTCGATCGGCGCCCAGCATTTCGCCATTCCGCGGGCCGCAATCGAGGAGATCGTGCGCGCCAACGGCACTTCGGTGACGCTCGATCATGTGGGTGGCGCAGGGATTGCCACGATCCGCGGTCGACGGATGCCTGAAATCAGCCTCGCCGACGTGCTTGGCTTGCCGAGCGATCTTGCCGACACGGATCGTACCCTGGTGGTGCTTCGCCCGGCCGGCGGCGACCTTTATGCGCTGGCGGTCGACAAGATCCACGATCATGAGGAACTGGTGGTCAAGCCCGCGGCTCCGACGGTGATGGCGACCGGCCTTTATGCCGGGACCACGCTGGCCGATGACGGAAGCCCGATCCTGTTGTTCGATCCGGCCGGCCTCGCCGAGGTCGGCGGGGTCAAGCTGGAGGCGCAGGAGCGCGCCGCACGGATCGCCGAGACCGCCGCCACCGGCACCGTCCGCGACGACAATGTCCTGCTGTTCCGCGGGCTCGACGGCAACCGCCGCGCCATCCGCCTGGCGTTGGTCGATCGGATCGAGGAAGTGTCGCGCGATTGCATTCGCCACGCCGCAGGCAAGCTCCGGGTCCAGCTCGGCGAGACTATTCTTCCACTCGCCGGAGCGGACACGGTTCCCGACGGCACCGACAAGGTCCGCATTTTCCGTCTCAGCGACGGCCGCCTGGAGATGGGCTATGTCTTCCGCGAGGTCATCGACCTGATGAGCATCGACCATGACATCATTCCCGCCGAGCATGCTGGACCGGTCAGCGGCGTGAGCTTGATTGGCGGTGAGCCGGCCGAATTGGTCGACGCACACTGGCTGTTCGCGAGCCTTGTTGGCGCCGCAGCCTGTACCGCCCACCAACCGGTATGCCGACTACCCTCTGACGATCCGTGGATCCAGAACATGCTCCGGCCGATCGTCGAAGCGGCCGGTTATCTGGTGGTTGGAGAAAACGACGAACTGATTCCCGACGTGATCATCGCGTCAGGATCGGCGGCTATCGATGACCGCCATGCCAGTCGTACCCTGGTTCTGCGCGACGAACTCGACGGCCCGGCGGACGGCAGCATTTATCGCTACGACCGCGCCGGACTGCTGTCCGCGCTCAAAGCCGCCAGCGGGGGGACGGGCCGATGACCCAATTATTGTTGATCGTGTCGATCGGCGGAAGCCGCGTTGCCTTTCCCTCGTCCGCCATCGAATCGGTAGTCGAACTCGACACCCTCATTCCCGTGCCCCGCGCGGCTCCGCATGTCGCCGGCCTGTCGGCCCTGCGCAGCCGAGTGCTGACCGTGATCGACACGTTGCGCTCGCTTGGCCTCGGCTCGACCGATTGCTCAGACGGCATCCGCGAGGCGGCGGTGGTCGAGCTTGATGGCCATCACTATGCGCTGATCGTCGATACCGTCGAGGATGTGGTCGAAGCCATGTCCGATCCGGCGCCCGTTCGTGCCGCGATGGGCGAGGGGTGGGAACGGGTCGCGCTCGGCATGGTCGAGACCGAGGACGGTCCACTTTTGCTGATCGATGTCGCCGCGTTGATCGCCGGACCCGCGTCGGAAGCCCGCGCGGCGTAGGTTGTTGGGCTTAAGCCATTGGTTACCCTTCCGGTTTAGACCGGGATTGAATTGAACAGGATAGACCCATGAAGACCTGCCTGATTGTTGACGACAGCAAGGTGATCCGAAAGGTCGCTCGCCACATCCTCGAAACGCTTGATTTCCAGGTCGATGAGGCGTGCGATGGCCGTGAGGCGATGACCCGGTGCGAAGCGTCGATGCCCGACGTCGTCCTGCTCGATTGGAACATGCCGGTGATGAGCGGCATGGAATTCCTGAAACTGCTTCGCCAGCGCGGTCACAGCGACCAGCCCAAGGTGGTATTCTGCACCACCGAGAATGACATGGCGCACATCCGCGCCGCGCTCGAAGCCGGTGCCGACGAATATGTGATGAAGCCGTTCGACCGCGAAACGCTCCACATCAAGCTGCAGCTCGTCGGCGTCGCCTGAGGCGACGGTGACTAGCGTACTCGCCAGATCGGGCCGGGCCTATCGCGGCCACGATGCCCCGCGCATCCGGTTGATGCTGGTCGACGATTCGATGGTCGCGCGTGCGGTCCTGTCACGCATGATCACGGTCGATGACGAGTTCGAGATCGTGGCCGTCGCCGGGACCGGCGAGGACGCCGTTGCCGCGCTCGCCCAGGTGCGGGTCGACATCGTCCTGCTCGACCTGGAAATGCCCGGGGCAGGGGGTCTCAAATCGATCCCCGCGATCCTCGCCGCGGCGCGCGGTGCGAAAGTGCTGATCGTCTCCTCGCTGGCCGAGGAGGGAGCGGAGGAAACCGTCGCCGCGCTTGCACTGGGCGCCGCCGACACCTTGCCCAAGCCGGGTACCGGACGCTTCAACGGCCGCTTCTCCGAAGTGCTGCTCGGCAAGCTGCGCGCGCTCGGCCGCGCCGACATGACCGGGACCGCGCGCGGTCCCAAGGTTGAGCAGACGTCGATCGGTGCGATGCGGGCGATGAACGAGGGGCCCGTCAAGTTACTCGCGCTCGGCGCCTCGACTGGCGGAATCCATGCTCTGACCAGCTTCTTCCAGGAACTTCCGGCAAAAATCGGTGCCCCGATCCTCGTCACCCAGCATCTGCCCGAGCCCTTCATGACAGTCTTCGCGCGCCAGCTGTCGCAGGCCGCCGGGCGCGAGGCGTTGGTCGCCGAAGATGGCCTTCGCCTGTTGCCTGACCGGATCGTGATCGCGCCGGGCAATGCCAGCCTGAGCGTCGAGGTCGGCGGCGGCAAACTGGTCGCGCGCCTGGTTCGCCAACGCTCGACCAGCGGCTTCCTGCCGTCGGTTGATCCAATGCTTGCCTCGGCTGGTGCAATGCTTGGCGGTGCCGCCCTCGGCGTGGTGTTCTCCGGCATGGGCCGCGACGGGCTGGAAGGCGCGATGGCGTTGGTCGGCGCTGGCGGATCGGTGCTGGTCCAGGACGAAGCCAGCTCGGCGGTGTGGGGTATGCCCCGCGCGGTGGCCGAGGCGGGCCTGGCCTGCGCAATATTGCCACCCGTGCGGATCGCC
This sequence comes from Sphingomonadales bacterium, assembly GCA_038234545.1. Classification (GTDB taxonomy): domain Bacteria; phylum Pseudomonadota; class Alphaproteobacteria; order Sphingomonadales; family Sphingomonadaceae; genus Sphingomicrobium. The sequence continues at coordinate 2,137 of JBBQTM010000043.1, read as the reverse complement.
CGACGCATCGCCCACAGGATCGGCATCGACTCATGCAAGTAAGCGACAGCTCCAGCCGGATTCTCGCCGGCCTGCTGGAAGCGCGGACCGGCCAACAATTGACGATGAGCCGGGGCTGGCGGATCGAAACCGCGCTGTCGTCGCTGCTTCGGACGCGCGGGATCGCAACGCTCGACGAACTGATCACAATCCTGGTCATGGGCCGCGAGCCGGCGCTCGCCAATCTGGTGGTGGAGGCCTTGTTGAACAACGAAACCTACTTCTTCCGCGATCGCCAGCCGTTCGACTTGCTGTCGACCCAGTTCCTGCCCGCACTGACCAAGCTGCGCGGTGAAAAAAAGCATCTCAAGATCTGGTCGGCGGGCTGCTCGACAGGGCAGGAGCCTTATTCGCTGGCAATGCTGTTCGCCGAGGATCCGCTCAAATGGCAAGGCTGGACGATCGACATCCTCGGCACCGACGTGTCAGGCGCGATGGTCGACCGGGCACGCGCCGGCACCTACACCCAGTTCGAGGTCCAGCGCGGGCTTGGGATCACGCAGATGATCCGCTGGTTTTCGGAAAGCGACGAGGGGTGGCGCGCGGCCGAGGCGCTCCGCCGCCAGGTCCGCTTCCAGGTCCACAACATCCTCGAAACCCCGCCGCATCCGGGCCAGTTCGACATCATCCTGTGCCGCAACGTCCTGCTCTACCTCAGCCCCGAGAAGCGCACCGCGGCGTTCGAGCGGCTGGCCTCGGCGCTGGCCCCCGATGGCGCGCTGATGCTCGGCGCGGGGGAAACGGTGATCGGTCAGACAACGCGCTTCGCCGCCGACCGCGAGACCCGCGGCCTGTATCGGCTGACCGATGCCGCCAATGCCGACCGGCGGAGCCCCCGCGCGGCCTGAAAAAGCTTGACGCCGCGCCCTAGCGCGTGTGCCAGTGAGCCATGGACTTCATCGATCGCCCCTCGCCGAATTTCGACGATCGGGCGCTGCCGGTGACGATGATCGTGCTCCATTACACCGGCATGCCCGATTGCCAGAGCGCGATGGACCGAATGACCTCGCCCGAAGCCAAGGTCGCGGCCCATTATTGCATCGACGAGGATGGAACGGTGTATCGCCTGGTCGACGAGAACAAGCGCGCGTGGCATGCCGGCAAGAGCTATTGGCGCGGGGTGACCGACGTCAATTCGGCCAGCGTGGGGATCGAGATCGTCAATCCCGGCCATGAATTCGGCTATCGCGCCTTTCCCGACGACCAGGTCGCGGCGCTGATCCCGCTGGTCGCCGACATCAAGGAGCGGCACGGCATCGGCCGCGGCAATGTCGTCGGCCATTCGGACATCGCGCCGGCACGCAAGGAAGATCCGGGCGAACTGTTCCCGTGGGATGCGCTCGCCGACCGCCGCCTCGCATTGCCCAGCCCGACCCGCGACCTGATGGACCCGTTCTGGACCGACGCCGGTTTCCTGCTGGCGCTAGAGCGGTTCGGCTATGACGTGGGCGAGCCCGACAAGGCGGTGATTGCTTTCCAGCGCCGATTCCGCCCCGCCACGATCGACGGCATCATCGACGGCGAATGCCGCGCCAAACTCCTCGCCCTGTTGCTCCCAAGGCCGCAATAAGCGATAGGCGCGAGCGTCAGGGGACCGGGCGGCCGCGGCCTCGCGCAAGCGGGGGCGAGGAAAGTCCGGGCTCCACGGAATGAAGGTGCCGGGTAACGCCCGGCGGCTCCCTCGGGAGTCAGGGAAAGTGCCACAGAAAGCAAACCGCTGCTTTTCGGGGCAGTAAGGTCGAAAGGGTGCGGCAAGAGCGCACCGCGTCGCTGGCAACAGTGACGGCACGGCAAACCCCACCTGGTGCAAGACCGAATAGGGGTGGCATGGGGCTTCGGCTCCGGGGCCTGTTCCGGCCCGCCACCCGGGTTGGTCGCTTGAGCGGCGGGGCAATCCGTCGCCTAGAGGAATGGTCGCCCAGTCCGCCGAAGCCTTGGCGTAGGTGGATGGACAGAACCCGGCTTACAGGTCCCCTGACAATTTTCCTGTGCTCGCGGGTGGCGGAAGCCCCGCCGCTCCACTAGGTGCAAAAGCGATGGCCAAACCAACCCGCAAGGATGATTGGGGATTTCCCCGCTGGCGCCCCTATGGGACGAA
>JBBQTM010000042.1:0-14933 GCA_038234545.1 Sphingomonadales bacterium | reverse complement strand
GAAGATGAGGCGACCATCGCCAAGAGCATCGAACTGATGCTGTCGACCGAGGGCTTCAATATCTACACCACCGATCTTGGCGAAGAAGGCCTCGATCTGGGCAAGCTGTATGATTACGACATCATCCTGCTCGACCTCAATTTGCCCGACATGCACGGCTATGACGTGCTCAAGAAATTGCGCGTCGCCAAGGTCGGCACCCCGGTGCTGATCCTGTCGGGCCTCAACGAGATGGACAGCAAGGTCCGCGCGTTGGGCTTCGGCGCCGACGATTATGTCACCAAGCCGTTCCACCGCGACGAACTGGTCGCCCGGATCCACGCCATCGTCCGCCGCAGCAAGGGCCACAGCCAGTCGGTCATCCGCACCGGCAAATTGGCGGTCAACCTTGATGCGAAGACGGTCGAAGTCGACGGCAGCCGGGTCCATCTGACCGGCAAGGAATATGCGATGCTCGAGCTGTTGTCCCTGCGCAAGGGCACGACGCTGACCAAGGAAATGTTCCTCAACCATCTGTACGGCGGGATGGACGAGCCCGAGCTCAAGATCATCGACGTGTTCATCTGCAAGCTGCGCAAGAAATTGAGCCTGGCGTGCGGCGGCGACAATTATATCGAGACGGTGTGGGGCCGCGGCTATGTGCTGCGCGAAGTCGAAGGCGACGTGATGACCCCGGTGGCCGAGGTCGCCTGATTTAGAAAGTTTCCATGAGCAGGGGCTCAGGATGGCGGGGTGCGATGAGCACTCCGCCGTTTTTTTGTGCGTTACGCGAACTGAGCCAGGTCGCGGCGGTTACGACGACGACGGATCGACATTCCGACACCGCCAAAGCCGAGCAGCATCATTGCCCAGGTCGGCGGCTCCGGCACTGCGGCCACGGCGGCGTTCGGGCCGACGCGAATCTGCCTGATGTCGGTGAAGGCACTGCCCGAGAAGGAGATGCTGCGGATCGACTGGGCGGCATCGCTCATCGCCACGAAGAAATTCTCGCCGTTGAGATTTTCGCCCGCGTCATCGCCGAATGTGAACGAGAAAGCGGTCCCGTTCTGGTCAATGCCGGTGACCGTCACCGGAGTCGTGCCGTTGAACAGATTGAATTCGATGAAATCGAACGTGCCGCCGTCGGTGGCCGCAATATTGAGGCTGGTCAGCGAAGAATTGACCGCCTCGATGCGGGCCTGACCTTGCGCGGGCGTGGTCAACGTCTGCCCGGTCAAGGTGCTGAAGGTCAGTTGGTAACCGTTCTGCGTGGCCCCAATGATACTTGCCCCATCGACATCGCTGCCGGAGAACAGGATGTTGTCACCCTGAACCGCGCCCTGGTCGGAGGTGATCGTGATCGTCGCGGCGGCCGGCGCGGCGACCGAGCAAAGGGCCAGCGCGGCGAGAAGGGTGAGGCGACGCATACAAATCTCCGGGGGTGGTGCGAGAAATTAACTGGGCGATAACCGCTCGTTAACCACGTTAGTTCCAGTCCGATCAAAAATATTCTCGCGGACGCTCCGGCGACACTTTTGCATCGAACAGCCCGCACCGCCGGAGAGCGCACCGATCGACGTGCTCAGGAGGCCGCTTAAGTTGACTAAGTTTCCCGACTTTGGCGGCTTTTTGGGGGCGATTTGTAACCCTAAGCCTGGCCTGAGCCTGTCGAAGGGGATATCGCTGCGCATGGCCTGGGCACGGCCGGGCAAGGCTCTTGGCGGAAGCGAATCGACGATGTGATAGAGCCGCTTTGCGAGGCCGCCAGCCAAGCAGGCGAAATCCTATTTTGGAAGGCTTTTGTGGTCGATGTCCGCTTTGCCTGGAACGCGGCGCCGAGGCGCCTTCGGCTGTCCCCCCTTACCCGCGCTTCTTTCTCAGCGCGTCGAGGGCCTTGGAGCGTTCCATAAGGGCGGCGACTTCGCGGGGGTCCAGTTCCTGTTCGAAGGCAAGACCGAGCTGACCGTCATTCTGCCAGCGAACGACGCCGGTGCAGGCGAGCGATCCGCAATCTAGCAAGACGGTCGATCCGGTCGCGATCGAGGCCGCGCAATTGAGCTTCGCGCCGCCCGAGGAGAGGTCGAGGATCTGGACCGACTGGCGCGCTCCATTGGCCTGGAGGAACGCCGGCAAGGCGACCATCACCCGCGGATGGACGCGGCGATCGGCGAACGGATCAGGGTCGGTCTGAAGGGCCTGCGGCTTGGTCATGATGTCTCGCTTCGACTCGGGGGTAGCAGCGAGGTGCTGACGGAATGTGAATGGCCGCGCGGATGGCGAACGGCGGGCGACGCTGCGGCCGGTTAGCGATCCGGCGGAATTTGCGCCGCACAACGAAAAACGGCCCGGACATTGAGGTCCGGGCCGCTTCTTCGCGCGCAAGGTTCGAGGAGTTAGGCGAACTGCGGCGCGGCAGTGATCTTGCGACGGCGGCGCATCGAGGCGCCGATCGCGCCGAAGCCGATCAGCATCATCGCCCAGGTCGCGGGCTCGGGAACGGCACCATTGACGGCGGTCACCGAGACGTTGTCGAGCCGGAAGAAGCTGGGATCATGCTGGAAATTGAAGGTCAGACCGGTGGATACACCCGAAGCGATCGCGTTGGTCGAGAAATTGGTATAGCCGAACGCCGCTGAATTGGTCGCGCTGAACAGTTGCGCGCCGTCAAACAGCACCTGGTAGAAATTCGGCGTCCCCCCGCTCAAATTTTGCAGGTCGAAACTGATCAGATAGCTTTGACCGGCAGTGGTCGTCAGCGTCTGGCTGATGGATCCAACCGAACCGACCGGACCGAAGCTTGCGCCGAAACTTCCGCTCGTTCCGAGTCCGGCACCAACCCCGGTAAAACCGGTATTGCCGGATTGCGTGAACCCGGCGAAATTGCCGGTTTCAAAATCGCCATTGGTGACCAGTTCCTGAGCGGCGGCGGGCGTGGCGAATGCCAGCGTGGCGCCGGCGAGAATGAGCAATGCCTTCATTTGGATACCCCTTTGACTCGGGCCCCCTCGGCAATACGCCGCAAAGAATCGCCCTCACCTTGTCTTAACCAAGATGCGCGGAACTTAACAGAGATATTAGCAAAAAGTTAATGTCCCGATTTCGGACATATGTGGTTTCGATCAGGCGTCGACAAGAATCCGCTTCGGCGTGCGGGTCGGGAGCTGGTCGCCGATCGACGGCGGGGCAGCGATCTCGACCGCGTCCATTGGACCCCAGCCCTCCCGGCCCAGGCGCTCCATTGGCCGGAAGGTCGCCTTGTAGGCCATGCGGTCCGAGCCTTCGACCCAATAGCCGAGATAGACATAGGGCAGGTTCGCGCGGGCGGCGCGGATGATGTGATCGAGGATGATGTAGGTGCCCAGCCCGCGGCGCGCGCCGGGGGCGACGTCGTAGAAGGAATAGATCATGGAGAGGCCGTCGCCCTGCTGGTCGCTGAGACAGGCGCCGACCAGTTTGCCGGGGCGGCCGTCGACCGAGGGTTCGCGATATTCGACGACATAGGTGCGGACCGGGGTCTGCTCGACCATGTCGGCGAAATCATGTTCATCCATTTCGGCCATGCCACCGCCGGGATGGCGCCGCGCCAGATAGCCGCGCAGCAATCCATATTGTTCTTCGGTGGTCCACGGACGGCAGGCGCTGACTTCCAGGTCGGCGTGGCGGCGCATCAATTTGCGCTGGGTGGCCGACGGCGTGAATTCGCCGGCACGCACCCGCACCGAAACGCAGGCCGAGCAATCGATGCAGCTGGGGCGGTAGGCGACCGATTGCGAGCGACGGAAACCGATCCGCCCGAGCGCCTCGTTCAACTCACTGGAGTGGCGACCCGACAATTCGGTGAACACCTTCCGCTCGACCTTGCCCGGCAGATAGGGACAGGGCGACGGGTTGGTGACAAAGAATTTTGGGAAGCGAAATGGTGCGCTCAACCCGACGGCCTCCAAATGGTTACGAAACTCTTTATGCGACCGGTAAACGCAGTTGAAAAGAGTTAGTGACAGGCGAAACAGGGTTAAGTTGGCGGGGTGTCCCGAAGCGGGATGATCCAGGTCAATCGAGTTGCGCGCGTTCGACCGTGAAACCGGCGCTTTCCAGCCGTTCGACGAGGGTCGTGATCGCCTGCGCGTCGCGCGCTTCGCATTCGACCTCGATCAACGTGTCCTTGGCCGGCAGGCGGGTGAAAATGCGCTGATGCTCAACCTCGATGATGTTGACCCCGCATTCGTGGAATTTGGCGGTGATCGCGGCGAGCGCGCCGGGGCGGTCCTGCGCATTGATCTTGAGCCGTGCGATGCGGCCGCAGCGGACCAGTTCGCGGACCAGAACATTGGCCAGCAGATGGGTGTCGATATTGCCGCCGCACAGGATGGTGCCGACCTTCCTTCCGGCAAAGCGCTCGGGGTTGGCGAGGATGTAAGCCAGGCCCGCCGCGCCGGCGCCCTCGACCACGCTTTTCTCGATCGACACGAGCAGCGCGACGGCATGTTCGATATCGCGCTCGGCGACGAGTTCGATCGAATCGACCTTGTCGGCGATGATCGCTCGGGTCAGCGTGCCCGGCTCCTTGACCGCGATCCCCTCGGCCAGCGTATCGCCGCCGATCTTTCCGCGCGAGCCTTCGACGACATTCTTCATCGACGGGTAAAGCTCGGCCTCGACCCCGATGATCTCGATCGCGGGATTGAGGGTCTTGGCGGCGATCGCCATGCCGCTGATCAGCCCGCCGCCGCCGATCGGCACGACGAGAACATCGAGATCGGGGACTTCGGCGAGCATTTCGAGCGCGATGGTGCCGGTGCCGGCGATGATCTGGCCGTCGTCAAACGGGTGGACGAACACCAAAGCCTCCTCGGCTTCCAGCTCGCGCGCACGGTCGTAGGCGTCGTCAAACGTCTCGCCGTGGAGCAGGACGCGGGCGCCGTGACCCTCGGTCTGGGTGACCTTCACCGTCGGGGTCGGGTTGGGCATGACGATCGTCACCGGGATGTTGAGGCGCTTGCCATGCCAGGCGACCGCCTGGGCATGATTGCCGGCCGAGGCGGCGATGACGCCGCGGGCCCGCTCGTCGTCGCTCAGCTGGAGCAATTTATTGAGCGCGCCGCGTTCCTTGTAGGCGGCGGTATATTGCAGATTCTCGAACTTGAGCCACAGGTCCGCGCCGATCATCTTGGACAGGACGCCGCTGTGCGAGGTGGGGGTCTTCTCGATCGCGCCGTCGATGCGCGCTGCGGCGGCGCGGATGTCGTCGATGGTCGGGGCGGTCAGGATTGCAGTCGTGGTCATGAGCGCGGACTAGCCCTTCCGGGCGCCACGAACAATGCTATGCAAGTGCCATGAGAAACGCCCTGATCGCGCTGATTGCGCTTGCCGCCGCCCTGCCCGCTGGCCCTGCCCTGGCCGATACGCTCGTAGATAATGTGAACGGGGTGCAGGTCGACGCCTCGGGGAAGCTGAAGCGGTTTACCGGGATCCTGATCAGCGACGACGGCAAGGTGCTGAAAGTATTGCACGGCGAGAAGTTCAAGCTGCGCGATGGCACCGCGGTGGTCGATGGCGCGGGACGGACGATGCTGCCGGGGCTGATCGACGCGCATGGCCACGTCATGGGCCTTGGGTTCGGGGCGTTGCAGCTCGATTTGACCGGCACGACGTCGCTGGCCGATTTGCAGGCGCGATTGAAGGCTTATGCGGCGGCCAATCCGGGCGACGGCTGGATCCTTGGGCGCGGCTGTAATCAGGAAAGTTGGGCCGACAAGAAATTCCCGACCGCGGCCGATCTCGACGCGGTGGTGGCGGGCCGTCCGGTGTGGCTAGGGCGGGTCGACGGCCATGCCAGCGTCGCCAACAGCGCGGCGATGAAAGCGGCGGGGGTTACGCCTGCGACCAAGGCGCCGTCCGGGGGCGAGATCATCAACGGCCTGTTCGTCGATAATGCCGAGGGCCTGGTGACCAAATTCATCCCCGCGCCTACGCCAGCGCAACAGGATGCGGCGCTGGCCAAGGCGCAGGAAGCGATGCTGTCGACCGGGCTGACCGCCGCCGCCGATATGGGGACCGACGCGGATGGCTGGGCGGCGATGAACCGCGCGGGTGTGGGCGGCACGCTCAACGTGCGGATCATGAATTATGCTGGTGGAATCCCCGCGATGAAGGCGATCAACGGCGGCCGGCCGAGCGGCTGGCTGTACGCCGACCGGCTGCACCTCGGCGGGGTGAAATTATACACCGACGGAGCGCTTGGATCGCGCGGGGCGTGGCTCAAGGCACCGTATCATGACAAGCCCGACACGCGCGGACTGCAGTTTTTGACCGATGCCGAGTTGGGCGCGCAAACCGAAGCGGCGGCGGCGGGCGGCTATCAATTGGCGATCCATGCGATCGGCGATGCCGCCAATGCGCAGGTCATTGCGGCGTATGAGAAGCTCAACGCCACGCACAAGGGCGACCGGCGGTGGCGGATCGAGCATTTGCAGATTGCCGACGTTGCGGATTTGAAGCGCTTGAAGCCGGCCGGGATCATCGCCTCGATGCAGCCGACTCACCAGACCAGCGATCGGACGATGGCCGAAGCCCGGCTCGACCCGGCGCGCCTTGAGGGGGCGTATGCCTGGCGGACGATCGAGAAATTGGGCGTGCGGCTGGCGTTCGGGTCGGACTTTCCGGTCGAGAGCCCCAACCCCTTCCCCGGTCTCAGCGCCGCGATCAGCCGGCAGGATCCGAATGGACAGCCGCCGGGCGGATGGCGGCCCGAGGAAAAGGTGAGTTTTGCGACCGCGCTGAGCGGATTCACGCGCGGCGCGGCTTATGCCGGGTTTGCGGAAACGCGGATCGGCAGCCTGGAGCCGGGCAAATGGGCGGACTTCATTTTCGTCGATCGCGATGTGACGGCGATCGACCAGAAGGCGCTTGCGGCGACCAAGGTGCTGGAGACGTGGGTGGCGGGGAAGCGAGTTTTTTCGGCCAAGTAAGCTACCCACCCGCCGTTAGTGTCGAGCCTTCGTCGTGACACGTTTCGTGCAAGCGGTTTTTGTGGTTAGCGAGCGCCCTTCCCCCGCTCTATGAGCATGCCCGGGGTCAGCACTTGCGGCAATTCCTCGGGTTCGGTCTTGCCCGGCTGGTACCATAAATAGAGCGGCACCCCGGCCCGGCCGCGGCGTTCGAGCAGGCGGGTGATGGCGGGATCGCCGTTGGTCCAGTCGCCGACCAAAGTCACGACCCCGGCTTTCTTGAACGCCGCTTGCACGCTGTCGCGGTCGATCGCGCCGGCCTCGTTGACCTTGCAGGTCAGGCACCAGTCGGCGGTGAAATAGGCGAACACGGGCTTGCCCGCGGCTTGGGCCTGGGCGACGGCCTCGTCGCTCCACGCCTTTGTGCCCGGTGCCGGACGGCCGACCACGCCAACCTCGCCCCGGCCGAGACCGGTGATCGGGACAATGGCGGCGACCAGCAAGAGGATCACCAGCAGCGCCGCCGCTGGCGTTCCGCGCCGCTGGTTGCGTCCGGCCACCACCGCCGCCGCAATCAGCAGGACGACCGAAACGATTCCCGCGATCAGCCCGCTGGTACCGCCCTGCCGCCACAACAGCCACAGGCACGCGGCGGCGGTCAGCGCCATGGGAATGGCGAGGATGCGCTGGAGCTTGACCATCCACGGGCCGGGTTTTGGCAGGCGGTTGCGAAGCGCGGGGACGAAGGCGACGATCACGAACGGCAAAGCGAGACCGAGCCCGAGCATCGCGAACACCGCGATCGACCCGGCGGCGGGGAGCAGGAGCGCCGTGCCGAGCGCAAAGCCGAGGAACGGGCCGGCGCAGGGCGTGGCGACGAACGCCGCGAGCGCACCGGTGCCGAAGCTGCCGGTCGGGTTGCGCTCGCCGCCGATCACCGGAAGTTCGAACACGCGCAGCAAGTTGAGGGTGATGGCGGTAGCGAGCAAAGCGAGCAGCAGGATCGTGCGCGGGTCTTGCAGCTGGAATGCCCAGCCCGCCGCATTTCCGCCGGCGCGAATTGCGAGCAAAATGATCCCGAGCGCGCCGGTGCCGACGATTGCCCCCGCGGCATAGCCCAGCGCATCCCGCCGGGCGGTGGCCTCATCGCCGCCCGAGCGGGCGAGGTGCAGCGCCTTCAACGCCAGGATCGGGAACACGCACGGCATCAAGTTGAGCAGGATTCCGCCCGCCAGCGCGCCGAGCAAAGCGAGCAGCAGCGCGTTGAGGCCGACAGTGGAGTCGGGGACCGATCCGGGGACGGCACGAAGATCCAGCCCGCGCCCGTCACCGAACGCGAGAACGCCGCTGATCGCCGCCCGTTCGCCGCGGCGGCGCTTGAGCTCGACGATGAGCAGGTCGCCCTTGCGGGTGAAGCTCTGCGGCGCGGAATAGTCGATCGGGCCATCTTCGGCGGGAAAGAAATAGGGTTCGCCGATAGCGGCGCTGGCGGGCAGCGGGATGGCGAGACGGAGGGAGTCGCCGCTCAATTCGAATGTGGCGGGTGCGGTCAACGGACGGGGAAGCGCGCGGCGCCAGTCGCTGAAGCGGGGATCGGGGTTGGCGATGCCCCCGCTCGGGACCGATAGCGAGACACTGCCCTGTTCGGGCACGCACACCTGGTCGGTGCAGGCGAGCCAGCGCATCTTGGCGGAGATAGTGTGCAAGCCGGTGATTCCGGGCGGCGCCGTCAGCCGCAGCAGGACCGCATAATCCTTCTCGTAGACATGGTTGACGATGCCCGCGATGAGCAATTTGCCCGGCACCGGATAACGCATCGGCCCAACCGACCAGCCGGGCGGAAGCGTCCATTCGACCGACATCGGCAGGCCGGCGTCGCCCGGGTTGAGCCAGTATCCGTGCCAGCCCCGGGTCGTGCGCATCAGGATCGCCAGTTCGACCTCGCCGCCCGGAACCGCGCCCGCTTCGGCCACCAGTTCAGGCACGATCGCGGTCGTGCCCGGCGCAGGCAACGGTTGCGCCACCGCGGGCGCAGTGAGGAGCATGGCCAAGAGGAGGAACAAGAAACGTGTGATTTTCAAAACCGTTGGTCCTGAGCTTGTGGAAGGACTGCTCTTCATTTCTCCGTTACGGACAATGACGGTCCTTCGACAAGCATGTCCGTGCTGGTCATTCCATATTCGGGCGCAGCCATTTGGCGGCGATTTCGGGGTCGACTTCGCGGCGACGGGCATAATCGGCGAGCTGGTCCTGGCCGATCTTGGCGACCCCGAAATATTGGCTGTCGCGGTGGCCGAAATAGAAGCCTGAGACGGCCGACGCCGGGAGCATGGCGAAATTTTCGGTCAGGGTGACCCCCGCCGGCCCAAGCCCCGCAGCGTCGCCGCCGAGCAGGTCGAACAGGACGGGCTTGAGGCTATGGTCGGGGCACGCGGGATAGCCCGGCGCGGGGCGGATGCCGGAGTAGGTTTCGCGGATCAGGTCGACGTTGGCCATCGCTTCGGTGCCGGCATAGCCCCACAGCGTTTCGCGGACGTGCTGGTGGAGGCGTTCGGCAAAGGCTTCGGCAAGCCGGTCGGCGAGCGCTTTGAGCAGGATGTCGGAATAATCGTCGGTCGCGGCGCGGAACCGCTCGAGGTGCGGCTCAATGCCGTGGATCCCGACCGCGAAGCCGCCGATCCAGTCGTCGCCGTCGCCGTCGATGAAGTCGGCGAGGCACATGTTGGCGCGATTGGCGCGTTTCTTCACTTGCTGGCGGAGGAACGGGAGCCGGACTTCCTTATTGCCAGCGAGGGCGACGACATCGTCGCCGTCCCTGCGCGCTTTCCACAACCCCACCACGCCGGTCGGTTTGAGCCAATGTTCGGTGATGATCCGGTCGAGCATCTCCTGCGCGTCGGCGAACAGGCTGGTAGCGCTTTCGCCGACCACGGGGTCGGTCAGGATCGCGGGGTAATTGCCCGCCAGCTCCCACGCGCGGAAGAAGGGGGTCCAGTCGATGTGGGCTTTCAAATCGCGCAGCGGCCATTCGCCGAACTGGTGGAGGCCGGGCTTGAGCGGTGGCGGTGCCTTGCCGTCGGGATCGTAGGGGAAACGGTTGGCACGGGCTTCATCGATGGTCGCGAGATCCTGCGCGACTCGGCCCGAGCGGGCGATGCGGATGGCGTCATATTCGGCCGCCGTGGTGGTGATCAGCTCGGCCTTTTGCGGGCCGTCGCTGACCAGCGCAGAGGCCACCCCGACCGCGCGGCTGGCGTCGAGCACGTGGATCACCGGGCCCGAATAAGCCGGGGCGATACGCAAGGCGGTGTGGGCGCGGCTGGTGGTCGCGCCGCCGATCAGCAAAGGCATGACCATGCCAGCGCGCTCCATCTCGGCTGCGACGGTGACCATCTCGTCGAGACTGGGGGTGATGAGGCCGGACAGGCCGATCATGTCGGCGTCGTTGTCGTTGGCGGTTTCGAGGATCTTCGTCCACGGGGTCATCACGCCAAGGTCGATCACCTCGTAGCCGTTGCACTGCAGCACGACGCCGACGATATTCTTGCCGATATCGTGGACGTCGCCCTTGACCGTGGCCATGACGATCCGGCCCTTGCCCTTGGCATTTTCGTCCTTGCCCGCCTCGATATAAGGCAGCAGATGGGCCACCGCCTTTTTCATCACGCGCGCCGATTTGACGACCTGGGGCAGGAACATCTTGCCGCCACCGAACAGGTCGCCGACAACGTTCATGCCGTCCATCAGCGGGCCTTCGATGACGTCGATCGGGCGGTTGGCGGACTGGCGGGCTTCCTCGGTGTCCTCGACGATATGCGCGTCGAGGCCTTTGACGAGCGCGTAGGACAGGCGTTCGCGGACGGGCAGCGAGCGCCATTCGGCCTGGGCCTTCTCGGCGGCGGCGTCGGTGCCGCGATAGCGTTCGGCTAGAGCGACGAGGCGTTCGGTGGCGTCGTCATGCTTGTCAAAGATGACATCCTCGCACGCTTCGCGAAGCTCGGGGTCGATCGCGTCGTAGACGTCAAGCTGGCCGGCGTTGACGATCGCCATGTCGAGCCCGGCGGGGATGGCGTGGTAGAGGAACACGCTGTGCATCGCGCGGCGGACGGGCTCGTTGCCGCGGAAGCTGAAGCTCAGGTTCGACAGGCCGCCAGAGATGTGGACGCCGGGGCATTGTTCGCGGATCGCGCTGCACGCCTCGATGAAGTCGATCGCGTAACGGCGATGCTCGTCGATGCCGGTGGCGATGGCGAAGACGTTGGGATCGAAGATGATGTCTTCGGGCGGAAAGCCGTCGGCGGTGAGGAGATCGTAGGCGCGCTTGCAGATCTCGACCTTGCGCTGCGCAGTGTCGGCCTGCCCTGTTTCATCGAACGCCATGACGACGACGGCGGCGCCATAGGCCCGCACCAGCCGCGCCTGGTTCAGGAACGGCTCCTCGCCTTCCTTGAGCGAAATCGAATTGACGATCGGCTTGCCCGAGACGCATTTCAGCCCGGCTTCGATCACGCTCCATTTGGAGCTGTCGATCATCACCGGCACGCGGGCGATGTCGGGCTCGGCCGAGATGCGCTTGAGGAAGGTGGCCATCGCCGCGTGGCCGTCGAGCAAAGCCTCGTCCATGTTGACGTCGATGATCTGCGCGCCGGCATCGACCTGCTGCCGCGCGACCTCGACCGCGGCATCATAATCGCCGGCCAGGATCAATTTCTTGAACCGCGCCGAGCCGGTGACGTTGGTGCGTTCGCCGATATTGACGAAGCGTGATCCGGCTCCGGTCATACTGCGAGCATCATATGCTCGAGCCCGGCGAGCATCGTGGCGTCGGGCTTGTCCGAGACAATTCTTGGCGGTTTTCGGGCGATTTCTGCGGCGATCGCGGCGATGTGTGCGGGGGTGGTGCCGCAGCATCCGCCGACCACATTGACCAGCCCGTCGGCGACCCACTCGGCCACCTGGCGCGCGGTTTCGTGCGCCGCTTCGTCATAATCGCCGAGGTCGTTGGGCAGACCGGCGTTGGGATAGGCCATGATCAACGTCTCGGCCTTGCCCGACAGCGACGCGAGATGCGGGCGGAGCTGGGCGGCGCCGAACGAGCAATTGAGGCCGATGGTCAGCGGGCGGGCGTGGCGGACGGATGCCCAGAATGCCTCGACGGTGTGCCCCGACAGGTTGCGGCCGGAGAGATCGGTGAGCGTCATCGAGACCATGATCGGCAGCGGAGCGCCGCGTGCGTTGCCCGCCTCGATCACCGCCATGATCGCGGCCTTGGCATTCAATGTATCGAACACCGTCTCGACCAGGATGAAGTCGACCCCGCCGTCGAGCAGGGCATCGACCTGCTGGCGATAGGCAGCTTTGACCCCGTCATAATCGACTTCGCGGAAGCCCGGATCGTCGACTTTCGGCGACAGCGAGAGGGTCTTGTTGGTCGGCCCGATCGCGCCCGCGACCCAGCGCGGCTTGCCGTCGGCGGCGGTGGCGGCGTCGGTGACCGAGCGGATGATGCGGGCCGAGGCGCGGTTCATCTCGTCCGACAGCGCGACCGCCTCGGGCCCGTAATCGGATTGGCTGATCGAGGTGGCGTTGAAGGTGTTGGTGGCGAGCAGGTCGGCCCCGGCATCGACGAACCGCTGGCAGATGGCGGCGATGATGTCGGGGCGGGTGAGGTTGAGCAGATCGTTATTGCCGCGCTGGTCGAGGGTGAACGCAATGTCGCCCCGGTAGTCTGCCTCGGCCAGTTTCTCGGCCTGGATCATGGTGCCGTAGGCGCCGTCTTTGACCAGAATGCGCTTGGCGGCCTCGGCGCGGAAGGTCTCGGCGGCGGCGGTCATGCAGCTTCCTTCGCGCGAACACCGAGAAGGTGGCAGATGGCGTAGGCCAGTTCGGCGCGGTTCAAGGTGTAGAAGTGGAAATTGCGCACGCCGCCGGCGTAAAGCTGGCCGCACAGTTCGGCGGCGACGGTCGCGGCGATCAATTGCCGAGCGGCGGGGAGTGCGTCGAGGCCTTCGAACATTTCGTCCATCCATGCCGGGATCGCCGCGCCGCACTGGCCGGCAAACTTGCGCGTGGTGGCGACGTTGGTGACCGGGAGGATCCCGGGGACGATTTCGATCGTCATGCCGGCGGCGGCGGCGCGGTCGCGGAAGCGGAAGAAATTCTCGGCGGAAAAGAAGAACTGGCTGATCGCGCGATCGGCGCCGGCATCGACCTTGCGCTTGAAATGGTCGAGGTCGGCGTCGGGACAGGTCGCCTCGGGATGGACCTCGGGATAGCAGGCGACCGAGATGTCGAACGGCGCGACTTTCTTCAGCCCCGCGACCAGCTCCGCCGCATTGGCATAACCTTGCGGGTGCGGGGTGAACGCACGACCGGCCTCGGGCGGGTCGCCGCGCAATGCGACCAGGTGGCGAACGCCCGCTTCCCAATAGGCGCGGGCGACGGCATCGACCTCGTCGCGGCTGGCATCGACACAGGTAAGGTGCGCGGCGGCGGTGAGCGGGGTGTCGCGGACGATCCGCTCGACCGTCTGGTGGGTGCGCTCACGGGTCGAGCCTCCGGCGCCGTAGGTGACGCTGACAAAGCGCGGGTTCAGCGGCGCGAGCGTTTCGATCGACTGCCATAGCGTCGCGGCCATGGCTTCGGACTTGGGCGGAAAGAATTCGAAGCTGACCGCAATGTCGCCACGCGCTTTGGCGAACAGCGGCGCATGTTCCGCGAGCGCGGATTCGGAACGCGGGTTCATGCGGCTTCTCTTTCGTAAGTCTTTGGCCGATCGAGCGCCGCGGGCTTGCATCCGCGCCACAAGGTGACGGTCAACTCGCCGCCTTCAAGATGTTCGGTGTGATCGAGCGTCAGGCCGGCGGCAACGAACCAGCCGGCGATCGCCTCGTCCGAGAACCCAAGCCTCAAATGAGCATCCGTCGAGCGGAGCTCCTCGCGCTCGTGCGCCGCGAAATCGACCACCAGCAGTCGGCCGTCGGGGCGAAGCACGCGCGCCGCCTCGGCAATCGCGGCGGCGGGCGACTGAGCGTAGTGGAGCACCTGGTGGATGATGATGCTGTCGGCGCTGCTCTCAGGCAGCGGAAGCGCATACATGTCGGCCTGGCGCAGGCTGGCGTCGGCGATCCCGGCCTTGTCGAGCTTGACCCGCGCGACGCGCAGCATTTCCGACGAACGATCGACGCCAAGCGCCTGGGCGGCGCCGGGGCCGAGCAATTCGATCATGCGACCGGTGCCGGTGCCAATATCGAGCAGGGTGCCGAGGGGGCGGTCCGAGAGCGCTGCCGCAATCGCTTTCTCGACCGCGCTTTCGGGGACGTGGAGCGAGCGGATCGTATCCCACGCTTCGGCATGGGCGGCGAAGTATCGCGCGGCGGCTTCGGCCCGGTCGGCGCGGACCGCGGCGAGGCGTTTCGAATCGTCCTCGAACAAGGCGCGGCTGTCGGCGTCGAGCCACTGGTCGATCAATTCGACCAACGCGTCGGTGCGTGGCCCGCCGGTCAGCGCAAGGAACACCCAGCTGCCTTCCTTGTGGCGATCGATCAGCCGCGAATCG
Source organism: Sphingomonadales bacterium (assembly GCA_038234545.1). GTDB lineage: Bacteria > Pseudomonadota > Alphaproteobacteria > Sphingomonadales > Sphingomonadaceae > Sphingomicrobium. The sequence goes on along the minus strand of JBBQTM010000042.1, from coordinate 449 downwards.
GACAGGATCTTGACGTGGCGCGAGACCCTGGGCTGGCTCTGCCCAAGCACCTGCGCCAGTTCGCCGACCGATAATTCCATCGACCGGAGCAATGCGACGATGCGCAGCCGCGAGGGATCGGCAAGCGCCTGGAACAGCTCGGCCAAAGGCAGACTCTTGTTGCTGTCGGAGGCGATCGGCGGTGTCATCGGCAGCAAGATATAAAGAATTCTTTATATCCGTCAACGAACGAGCGAGGTGGACCAACGCAATCGAAACAATTTCACTCGGTTCGTCAGAATCCCGATTGCGCATTCGCGAAGGTGTCTTTACATCCGCGCGCTGGCCTGACCGATTTTTGCGGCAGGCCGAGCCCTGGTGCCGCGAAAGCGGCATATTTGATGGAATGGAACGATCATGAAGAAAGTTGCACTGACCGTTGCGGTCCTCGCGCTCGGCCTCGCCGCGTG
>JBBQTM010000041.1:0-15172 GCA_038234545.1 Sphingomonadales bacterium | reverse complement strand
CTCGATCCCCGAGCATGACGGGTCGCAGCGCAACTGGGACTATCGCTACTGCTGGATCCGCGATGCTTATTACACCGTCCAGGCGCTCAATCGCCTGGGCGCGCTCGACGTGCTGGAATCCTACCTCAGCTATTTGCGCAACATCATCGACCATAGCGAAGGCGGCGAGATCCAGCCGCTGTACAGCGTCAGCGGCGAGGGCGAGTTGACCGAGACCTTCGCCGAGGGTCTCGCCGGCTATCGAGGGCTCGGCCCGGTACGGGTCGGCAATGCCGCATATTCGCAGGTCCAGCACGACGCCTATGGCCAGATCGTCCTGTCCAGCGCCCAAGCGTTCTTCGACAAGCGCCTGCTGCGCCCGGCCACCGCCGACGATTTCGTCTCGCTTGAACAGGTCGGCGAGCGCGCGCTGGCGACCTACGACCAGCCCGACGCGGGGCTATGGGAGTTTCGCACCAAATCGTCGATCCACACCTATAGCGCGGTGATGTGCTGGGCGGCCTGTGACCGGCTGGCCAAGATCGCCACCAATCTGGGCCTCGGCGATCGTGCCGGCTACTGGCGCAAAGCGGCCGAACGCATTCGCCGCGCGATCGAGAAGAAAGCCTGGGACGAGAAGGGCCAGCGCTTCTCTGCCATCTGGGGCGGGTCGGAGCTTGACGCCAGCCTGCTGCAATTAATCGACCTGCAATTCCTGAAAGCCGACGATCCGCGCTTTGCCGCAACCTTCCAGGCGGTCGAACAGGGCCTACGTCGAGGCGATCATATGCTGCGCTACGCCACCGAAGATGATTTCGGCCTGCCCCAGACGGCGTTCAATTTTTGTACCTTCTGGCTGATCGAGACCTTGCACCTGGTCGGTCGCACGGCCGAGGCCCGCCAGCTGTACGAAGCGATGCTGGAGCGGCTGACCCCGGCCGGGCTGCTCAGCGAGGATACCGATTTCCAGACTGGCGAATTGTGGGGCAATTATCCGCAAACCTATTCACTGGTCGGCCTGATCAACTGCGCGGGCCTGCTGTCGCGCCCGTGGAGCGCGGTGCGGTGAGCCGGCTGATCATCATGTCGAACCGGGTCAGCAAACCCAAGGCGCGCAGCAGCGAGGTGAGCCAGGGCGGGCTCGCGGTCGCGCTGGGTTCGGCGCTGCGCGAATCGGGCGGAATCTGGTTCGGCTGGTCGGGCCAGGTCACGCCCAGTTTCACCGGGCGAATGCACCTCACCCGCAACGACGGCGTGACCACGGCGACGGTCGACCTCGAGGAACAGGATGTCGACGAATATTATAACGGTTACGCCAACCGCACCCTGTGGCCGCTGTTCCATTATCGCGTCGACCTGGCCGAATTCGACCGCAATTTCGGCGCCGGCTACGAGCGGGTCAACCAGCGCCTCGCCTCGACCGCGGTGCCGCTGATCGAGCCCGACGATTGCATCTGGGTGCAGGACTATCACCTGATCCCGCTGGGCGAGCAATTGCGCTTGATGGGGGTGACCAACCGGATCGGCTATTTTCTCCACATTCCGTGGCCGCCGCATCGCCTGCTGACCGCACTGCCCTACCACCGCCGTCTGGTGCAATCGATGCTCGCCTACGATTTGATCGGCTTCCAGACCGAGCAGTGGCTGGAAAGTTTCCACCATTATGTGACGCGGGAGATGGGCGGGACGGTCGATCCCGACGGCACCGTCCATGTCGACGGCCGCGAGGTCCGCACCGGCGCCTTTCCAATCGGCATCGATGCCGCCGAATTCGACGATCTGATGATCCGCCCCGACGCGCTCGAGGCGCAACGCACGCTCCTCGCCAGCGCCGACGGCAAGAAAGTGATCATCGGCGTCGACCGGCTCGATTACACCAAGGGACTGGTCGAGCGGTTCGAGGGCTATGCCCATTTCCTCGAGGAAAATCCCGACTGGCAGCACCGCGCCTTCCTGCTCCAGATCGCCCCGCCGTCACGCGGCGAGGTTCATACCTACGAGACGATCCGCGCCGAACTCGACGGCGTATCCGGCCGCATCAATGGCCAGTTCGCCCATGTCGACTGGGTGCCGATCCGCTACGTCAACCAGGGCTATCCCCGCGCCGGGCTGGTCGGCCTGTACCGCGGCGCCGACGTCGCGCTGGTCACGCCATTGCTCGACGGGATGAATTTGGTCGCCAAGGAATATGTCGCGGCTCAGGACCCCGACGATCCCGGCGTGCTGATCCTTAGCAAGTTCGCCGGCGCCGCGCTGCAGATGAGCGAGGCGCTGCTGGTCAATCCGCACAGCAAGGACGAGATCAGCGACGCGCTGGCCACGGCGCTCGCCATGCCGCTCGACGAGCGCAAGCGCCGCTGGAATGCGCTGATCGACGGCGTCCGCCGCGACGACGTGCACGACTGGCGCCACAACTTCCTGAAAGCGCTCGACGCCACCCCGTGCAAGGGCGGCGGACCGGTCACCATCGAACTGGCGCCAGCGAAATAGAAAGCGCAGACGGCCGCGAATGAGTGGATCGGGCTCGCGAAATGGTCCTTCCATCAAGCGCTTTGGGCACTCGCTGTTCGCTTTCCACCCAAAGCGGCCATTGGTTTTCTTTGCCAAATAAACTGAAGAAAGGTCTTTTCTGGGTTGAGCCTGATCAACGGCTCGGGATCAAGCGACCACCAGTCCGCCAGGGCCGGCGGCATCGGCCGCGGCGGTGTTACCTGAGCCGCGCAATGCGTCGGCCGTCGCGGTCTTTTCCAGAAAAGCGCCTGCCCCCCACCATATTCCACTCATCATTGCGAACGCGACCAGCCCATCGACTGCATAATGCCAGCCGAGATGGACCGAGCCGAAGAAAATGAACACCACAAACGTCCAGGCCGCGACCCGGTAAAGGCGCGGCGCTCGCTTCAGTGTCAACGCGTAGAGCCAGGTAATCGCATTATGCATCGATGGCATCGCGGAGATGCCCATCCCGAGCGCATAATGCTCAGTGTCATGGTGTGTCCATAACTTGTCCTGCCAACGCACCGCGCCGACCATCGACTGGGAGTCGATCGCCCGCAACCGTTCCATCAGCGCCGCAAACTCCGGCGCCGACGACGCGCCGATCTGGGCAGTGAAACATGGTCCGGCAGAGGCAAAAACATACGCCCCGACGACGCCGATCAGCAACCACGACGCGCCAAACGCAAGGAAAAAGCGCGCCCGGTCATAGCGCGGTGCGAACAGGGCATAAATCAGGACCGCGAAGAACAGCAACGCCACCCATACCGAATAAATGAAGTCGACGATCCGTGTGACAACCGCATTACCCAGCAGGAAATGGCTGATCTCCCACGGATGCCGGCCAATGAACAGGATCCGGTCGATTGCCGCGAACCGGTCATCCCAAGTGAAATCGACCACGCGCGGCATCAACATCTTGAGCGTTCCGAAAGACCCCATCAGCCAAGGCACGACAAGGATCGGGAGCAGGCAGGCGGCTACCGCGGCCGGGCTGCTCGCGTGGCGGCGGACAAATGCCAGTGCCCGGCCGATCGGGTTCGGTATGCGCAGGATGGCGGCTCGAGTGGTCAGCGCGACCACCACCACGAAGAGGGAAATCGGGATCATCGCGACGATCGTCATGACATTCTGCTGGGACACCGAATGCGCTGGAATGCCGCCGATTGCGCCAGCGATGCCCGCGGCGACAATGCCGACTATCGTCATCCCGACAAGCGCCGCGAGCCATGGATATTCTTCCCGCCCACCGCTCCAAGCACGCATACTCAACCCCTTCGCTACGCAACGAACCTGACGCAGTCGTAGTAATTCAAGGTTAAAAGGAGGTTAGGAAACCAATTGACACCCCCCGTTCGAGGGCTGAGAATCTCGAAAGGTCGTCAACCGAGCTAGTTTCGGCTCATTCGCCGCGACGCCGCCGCTCAGTCATCCTCATCCTCATAGCCCACCAGGTTGAGCTCGCGCGCCTTCACCTGGTGGAGCATGCACCAATGTTTCAGCGCATCCTCGCGGCCATGCGTGATCCACACTTCCTTTGGCGCGACCTCGCGGATCGTGCGGGTCAGTTCTTCCCAATCGCTATGGTCGGAAATGACCAGCGGCAGCTCGACATTCTTCTGCCGCGCGCGCTGGCGAATGCGCATCCAGCCCGAGGCCATCGCGGTGATCGGGTCGGGCAACCGCCGCGACCAGCGGTCGTTGAGCGCGGACGGCGGGCAGATCACGATATGTCCCGCCATCTCCTCTTTCTTGGCCCCCGTCGCCAGCCGTAACTCACCCAGCGGCACCCCAAGCTCCTCGTACAGGTTGCACAATCGCTCCATCGCCCCGTGGATGTAGATTGGCGCGTCATGCCCCCGCGCCCTGAGCTCCGCGATCACCCGTTGCGCCTTTCCCAAGGCATAGGCCCCGACCAGCACGCACCGCTCGGGCTCGGCCTTCAAACGGTGGATCAATCGGTCGATCTCGCTGCCGGTGTCGGGATGGTGGAACACCGGCAGCCCGAAGGTCGCCTCGGTGATGAAGATGTCGCATGGCGTGACTACGAATGGCGCGCAGGTCGGGTCGGGACGGCGCTTGTAATCGCCCGACACCACCACCCGCTCGCCCGCATAGTCGAGAATGATCTGCGCCGATCCAAGCACATGGCCGGCGGGGACGAAGCTCACCTCGACCTCCCCAATCGTCACGCTCTCCCCATAATCGACCGGATTGGCATTCTGCTGGCCGTAGCGGACGCCCATGATCGCCAGCGTTTCCGGCGTCGCCCACACCGCGCCATGACCGCCGCGCGCATGGTCGGCATGGCCGTGGGTCACCAGCGCCTTGTCCTTGGGCTGCGACGGATCGACCCACGCATCGGCAGGTTTGACATAGATGCCTTCGGGAAAAGGCTCGATCCAGGAACCCAGTCGGGCCATTGAACGGTTATACGGTACAAGGGGCGGACATGTTCCGCTTTTGTCGAACGGGAGAATTGCAATGGACCTGGGTGGAATGAGCTTGGGACTGATCGAGGTCGTCGGGGTGTTGATCCTCGGCATCGCCTTGCTGGTCATGGTGATGCGCACCCGCAGTCGCGGCAAGATCGACAACAGTCCCGCCGACGACCGGGCGACGCGAGAGCGCTATGCCGAGGCGGAAGCCGACCGCAAGAGCCATCCGGACGACGACGACTGAGCGACACGTCGCTTCCCGAGACGATCGATCGCTGGTTCGCCGGCCGTGGCTGGACGCCGCGCCGGCACCAACTCGACATGCTCGTTGCCGCTCGGGCCGGTGATCATGCCTTGCTGGTTGCCGCGACCGGCGCGGGCAAGACGCTGGCGGGCTTTCTTCCGACACTGGCGGACCTGATCGAACAACCGCGCGACGGCCTGCACACGCTTTACGTTTCGCCGCTCAAGGCCTTGGCGGTCGACGTCCAGCGTAACCTCATGGCGCCGATCGAGGAGATGGCACTCCCGATCCGCGTCGAAACCCGAAGCGGCGACACCCCCTCCGACCGCAAGGCCCGCCAGCGCATCCGCCCACCGCATATCCTGCTGACCACGCCGGAAAGCCTCAGCCTGTTGCTGTCCTACCCCGACAGCAATCTATTGTTCGAAAATCTCCAGACCGTGGTTATCGATGAGATCCACGCCTTCGCCCGCGAAAAGCGCGGCGACCTGCTCAGCCTTGCACTCGCCCGGCTCCAACATCTTTCCCCGAACGTCCGCCGCGTCGGCCTCAGCGCCACGATCGCCGACCCCGACGCCTATCGCAGCTGGCTCGCCCCGGGCGGCGATATCGACGCGGTCCGGCTGGTGGCGGGGGAGCCCGGGGCCGATCCCGACCTGTCGATCCTCATCCCCGAAGGCCGCGTTCCCTGGTCGGGCCATTCGGGCCGTTATGCCGCGGCTCAGGTGATGGAATTGGTCGAACAGCACAACACCACACTCATCTTCTGCAACACTCGAAGCCTCGCCGAACTGATCTTCCAGGACCTGTGGAAAGCCAATGACCAGGCGCTCCCCATCGGCATCCACCACGGCAGCCTCAGCCTCGAGGCGCGGCGCAGGGTCGAGGCGGCGATGGGCGACGGGCGGCTGCGCGCGTTGGTCGCCACCGCCAGCCTCGATCTCGGGATCGACTGGGGCAACGTTGACCTCGTCGTCCAGATGGGCGCGCCGAAGGGCAGCTCGCGCCTGCTCCAGCGGATCGGCCGCGCCAACCACCGGCTCGACGAGCCGTCGCGCGGCATGGTCGTGCCCGGCAACCGCTTCGAATATCTCGAGGCCCGCGCCGCCCTCGATGCGATCGACGACCGCGAGCTCGATCCCGACATCTTCCGCCCCGGCGCGCTCGACGTGCTCGCCCAGCATATCCTCGGAATCGCCTGCGCCGGTCCGTTCGACGAAGCCGAATTGCTCGCCGAAGTGCATAGTGCCGCGCCTTATGCCGGTCTGACGCACGACGTCTGGCGACGAGTGCTCGAGTTCATCGCCACCGGCGGTTATTCGCTCCGCGCCTATGACAAGTTCAAGCGGCTGGTCGAGTTTGAGCCCGGTCGGTGGCGGATCACTCGTCCGCAAGTGGCGGGGCAACACCGGCTCAACGCCGGGGTGATCGTCGACAGTCCGATGATGGAAATTCGCTTCGCCAATGGCCGAAATCTCGGCAAGGTCGAGGAAGGCTACGGCTCCACGCTGGTGGTCGGTGATCGGATCTTCTTCGCTGGGCTCGGGCTGGAAGTGATGCGCTTCAAGGATGATGAGGTCACGGTGCGAGCATCATCTGGCGAAGGTCGGCTGGTAACCTATGGCGGGCAGCGGATGAGCATGTCGACGCACCTTGCCGATCGGGTACGGGGATACCTTGCCGACGATCGCGACTGGCATCGTTTTCCCGACGATGTGCGCGAGTGGCTGGAGGTGCAGCGGCACCGCTCGATCCTGCCCCAGCCGGGCGAATTGCTGGTCGAGACCTTTCCCCATGACAAGCGCCATTTCATGGTGATCTACAGCTTTGAGGGATGGAACGCGCACCAGTCACTCGGCATGCTGCTGACCAAGCGGATGGAAACCGCCGGCCTGAAGCCCCTGTCGTTCGTCGCCAACGATTACGGGATCGCGGTCGCGAGCCTGGAGCCGGTGACCGATCCGCGCCCGCTCTTCTCGCCCGACATTCTGGAACAGGAATTCGTCGAATGGGTCGAGCAGTCGCACTTGCTGAAACGCGCCTTCCGCGAGGTGGCGGTGATCGGCGGGCTGGTCGAGCGTCACCATCCCGGCAAGAAGAAATCGGGCAAGCAGGTCAGCTTCTCGACCGACCTGATCTACGACGTACTGCGCCGCTTCGAGCCGACCCACCTCCTGCTCACCGCGGCGTGGGACGATGCTCGCGCCCGCATGACCGAGCTCGGCCGCCTCGCCCGCCTGGTCGATCGCGCCGCGGCGACGATGGTCCATGTCGAGGCCAACCGCGTCACCCCGCTGGCCGTGCCGCTGATGGTCGTCATCGGTCGCGAGGCTTTGCCCGCCGGTCTGGCCGACGAAGCGCTGCTGATCGAGGCCGAAGCGCTGGCGGAGGAAGCGATGCGGCTTGATTGACCGGCAAAATCGGCCATGATGCTGTGATGAAAGCGCTTTTGTTGATCCCTTTGCTGTCGCTCGCTGGCTGCTACACCGTCGCCAAAACCGCGGTCGATGTCGTGACACTGCCGGTCAAGGTGGTCGGCGCGGGCATCGATGCCGCCACCACCAGCCAGTCCGAAGCCGACGAGAAGCGCGGCCGCGAACTGCGCAAGGCGGAGGAAGCCGCGGGCAAGCGGATGCGCGAATGGGAAAAAGCCTGCAAGAAAGCGGAAGCGCGCGGTGACCCCTGCCCGCCGAGGCCGGATAGATTGTAGCCAGAACCGCTTGTCCCGAGCGCTTGTCGAGGGACGAGTCTCGACGAAGGCTCGACACAAGCGGTGGATTACTTCTTCGCTACCCGCGCCACCTCGTACAGGAAGTCGGCGAACAGGATCGCCTGGTCGTCGAAACCAATCACCTTGGGATTGCTGCTCTCGATCAGCAGCCACTCGTTTGGCGCATGCGCCCCGCCACCGCGACCGGCACCGAACTGCGCCGCGGCCAGCTTGAGCGGCGCGCCGGTGAACATCACGCCGGGCCAGCTTCCCGCCGACCGCGCCGACATGGTCTGCGGAATTCCGGCCGATCGCAACGTCGCCTGCTCGGCCTTGATCAGCGGGCTGATCTCATCGGTCTGGGTCGGACCGTAGCCGCCGCTGACATTGACCTCGATATCGCCGAACCCGCGCTTGGCGAGATGCGCCTTCAGCTTGGCGACCGCCTCGTCCTTGGTCATGTCGGGCACCAGCCGGAGGTCGATCTTGGCTTCCGCCCGGCCCGGCAGCACGGTCTTGCCGCCCGGCCCCATGTACCCGCTGACCAGCCCCTGGATATTGACCGTGGGTTGCGATGCCAGCCGCAGCGACGAGGTCAGATAATCCTCATTCTTGTACCATTGGTTCAGCCCCAGCACCTTCTTGTCATCGGCCTCGTTCGACGCCGCGACGTCGGCCGCGATCAGCTCCTTCTGTCGATCGGTCAGCGGTTTCACATTCTCGAACCAGCCGTCGATTGCCGGGGTGTGTCCGTCATCCGCGACCAACGTATCGAGCGCCTTGATCAGGTGCCAGGCCGGGCTATCGACATTGGCCATCAGGCTGGAATGGATGTCTTTCTTCGGCCCTTTGCCCCATTTCTCGCCGCTCGAGATTAGTTGCAGTTCGATCGCGCCCTTGGCCCCGAGCAGCAAGGTCACCTGCCCGTCGACCGACTGACCGGCCGAAGGGATGACGATCCCGACGGTTTTTGAAAGCGCAGCCTGAACTTCCGGATTGGAAACCACCTCGGGGAAATTGGGGGAGGCAATTTCCTCCTCGCCCTCGGCCACCAGCACCAGATTGACCGGCAATTTGACCCCGGCGGTCTTGAACGCCCGAAGCGCGGTAAGGAAGGCGGTCTCGGGCCCCTTCTGATTGACCGCCCCGCGTCCGATCATCACCTTGCCCTCGCCCGGCCGGTCGACCAGCCGCCCTTCGAGCGGGGGCGATGACCATTCGGTCGGATCGTAATGCTTCACGTCATACATGAAATAGAGCGCCAGCGTGTCCTTGGCTCCCGCATCGAGCGTCGCGAACACCCCCGGTACGCCCTTCGTCGGGATCACCTTCGCTTGCTGGAATCCGGCATCGAGCGCCAGCTGCCGCATATATTCGGCGCCTTCCTTGTGATTCATGTTCATGTTGGCGATGGTCGGAAGCTTGATCCACGCGCGCAGTCGCTCGACTGCGGCATCGTGATCGGCGCGGATCGCGGCGGCGACCTTTGCGCGGCCCGGATCGTTCGGCGCGGCGATCGCCGGAACGCTGAGCGTCGCCAATGCCAAGGCGGTCATTCCGCCAATTAGAAACTTGCTGTGTGAAGCCATGACCTGTCCCCTGTTGCCGACGAATCGTGGGGCGGAGACTGGACGGGCTAAGTCGGAACGTCCAGTGACGCCAAGTCATGCGTTATTTTCTCGATACAGAGTTCGACGGGGTAGGCGGTCGTCTGATCAGCCTGGCGTTGGTGCCCGAGGACGGCGGCGAGGAATTTTATGCCGTGGTCGCCGGCGACGCCGAGGTGCCGTGGGTCCAGCGCCACGTCATGCCTTATCTCGACATGGTGCCCGAACCGGTCAAGCACCCCCACATGAGCCGCGCCGAAGTGGCCGAGGCGGTCGCGCAATGGCTGGCGCATGACGACCGGATCGAGATCGTCGCCGACTGGCCCGAGGATATCGCGCAATTCACGATGCTGCTGATCACCGGACCGGGCGACATGGTCGACATCGGCCCGGTCACCTTCCGCATGGTGCGCCTCGGCGGCTTCTCCTGCGCCGCCAACAGCGCCGTCCCCCACAACGCCCTGCACGACGCGCGAGCGCTGCGGACACATATCCTGGGGCTGGAGCCTTAGCGCTTTCCAAATACGAGGCGTCCGCTAAAGCCGGATCATGGTTCCCTTTTCGTTCGCCGGTCACGACTTCGCCGCAAGCCTCGACGGCGCGCTTTACTGGCCGTCGCGCGGAGCGATGCTGGTCGCCGACCTGCACCTCGAAAAGGCCAGCTGGTTCGCGCGGATGGGGCAGATGCTCCCGCCCTACGATTCGCTCGCCACGCTCCAGGCGCTGGAGCGGCAGGTCGAGGCGTGCGGCGCGACCAGCCTCTATTGCTTGGGCGACAGCTTCCACGACCGCTTCGGCTGCGACCGCCTGCCCGGCGATGCCCGCGCGTTGCTCACCGGCCTGACCGCGCGGCTCGACTGGGTGTGGATCACGGGCAACCATGACGCCGGGTTCGTCGATCATTGCGGCGGGCGGATCGCCGAGGAACTCGAAGTCGACGGAATCGTCCTGCGCCACGAAGCCGACCCGGCCGATCCGCGCCCCGAAATGTCGGGCCATTTCCACCCCAAGCTGCGCATCAATTTGAAGGGCCGCCACGTCTCGCGGCGCTGTTTCGTCGCCACCCCGACCAAGCTGATCTTGCCCGCCTTCGGATCGCTCACCGGCGGGCTCGACGCGCATCACCCGGAAATCATGAAGAAAGTCGGGCCCGGTGCGGCGGCGCTCGTGCCGGTCACCGACCGCCTGCTCAGATTCCCAATCGCGGCCTAGCGCTTGTAAATGCCGGTCGCGGTCGCATTCAGACCGCCGCAACCGATCATGTCTGGATTGTTCGGAAGGACCTCAGCGAAAAGCCATCGGTCTCGCGGAAGCCGTTTGATCTCCCAACCACAGGCTTCCGAATTCGGCAACCGTTTGGCCTTGCCACTCACTAACTTGAAGTGGCCATATTCCATCGTGTCATTTACCTGACCGGGATTGGACCCGATCCACAATCCGACGACCTTGAACGCATACCATCCATCGCCTGCGTCGAGCACGACAAGAGTGCCGTTGCTTTCCGGGCTCCAATAGCCGCGCACCGCCGTTCTCGAAGCCGGGAACAGATCGAAGAATCTTTAGTCGTAAGTGGACAGCAAGCATTCGCGATCGTCACAACGATCTCGTTCCTTCAACCAATCGGCTTGACCGGTGAAGAGCTTCTTTCGCCCGGAACTTGATACGCCGGAGTAAAGCTTCGCCATCGCTCGATCGACCGCCGATAATTCGCTGTCGCGGCAAATCATCCGCTCAACTTTGGAACTGGCTCTCATGCAATTGAACGAGGGCGCGCTTGCTGCCGTTGCAATCGCAAAGGCAAAGAGCAGGCTCACGCCAGCTTCGCCCGGATCAGCCCGCGCACCATGTTGCCGATGGTGAAACCGTCGGCGAGGTCCTCGACCGTCAGATCAGCCTCGACCGCCTTGCCCTCCTCGATCAGGCGCGCCCGGAGCAGGCCGGGGAGCAGGCCGCGGGTGATCGGCGGGGTGAGATATTTGCCGTCCCGCTCGACGAAGATCGAAGTGTAGCTGCCTTCGGTGAGGTAGCCCTCGGGGTCGACGAAGATCGTCTCATAGTGCCCGCCTTCCTTGCGCGCTTTTTCCATAAACGCGCGGGCGGTGGTCTTGTGGCTCAGGCGGACATCGTCGGCGGTGACCGGCAGCGGCCGCACCGCGACCGACACCGGCTGGTGCGGGCGCTCGGGGATCGGTTTCAGCTCGATCGCCATCGTCCCTTTGGGCGAGAGCAACAACCGGAGCATCGCCGGCTCGGCGCGGCGGAAGGTGGCGGCCTGGAGTTCGTTGCGGGCCGAGTGACGGTTGAACGGAAAATCGAAGCGCGTGGCCGAGGCGTCGAGCCGGTCGAGGTGGCGGTCGAGATCGGCGATCCCGACCTCGGGATCGAAGCGCATGGTCTCGATCAGGTCGAATTCACTGCTGTCCGACGCCACGAATTTCCCCTTGAGCAGACATTCCGCCCATTCATCCTCCACCACGCTATCGACGACAAGCCCCGATCCGAGGCCGAGGCGGGCTTTTGTGGAATAGCCCTCGATTTCCAGCGTACGGATAAGGACGTTGAACGCCGCGTCCCCATTCGGATCGATCCACCCCATCGATCCGGTATAGGCACCGCGCGGCGCGGGCTCGAGATCGCGCAAACTCGCCATGGCGGCGATCTTGGGGGCGCCGGTGATCGACCCGCAGGGGAACAGGGTTTCGAGCACGCCGACCGCATCCATTCCGGGAGCGAGGCGCGCGATGACGCGGCTGACCATCTGGTGGACGGTGGGAAAGCTTTCGACCGCGAACAACTCAGGCACCGCGACGCTTCCCGGCTCCGCCACCCGAGCGAGATCGTTGCGCAGCAGGTCGACGATCATTAGATTCTCGGCGCGCTGCTTGGGGTCGGCGGCGAGCGCTTCGGCCTCGGCGCGGTCGCCATCCGGGTCGGCGCGGCGCGGCGCAGTGCCCTTCATCGGCTTGGCTTCCAACACCCCACCCTTGAGCGTGAAGAATTGCTCGGGGCTGAGGCTCAGCAGCCACCCGCCGGGATGCTGCACCACGCCGCCCCAGCCAGCGTTCGACCGCTCGCGCATCTGGGCGTAAGCGGCCAGCGGCGGTCCGGACAGCGCGACATCGCAGCCGAAGGTCAGATTGGCCTGGTAGAAATCGCCCGCGAACAGATGCTCCTTCACCCGGGTCGCGGCGGCGAGGTAGGCGGCACGCTCGATGCGGGGCTCGGGCTTCGACAGGAAGGCGGCGGCTGGATCGCCGAGGAAGGCGGCGCACTTCGCCGCGTCCAATATGCGGTAACCGTCGAAAATGCCGAACCACAGCAACGGCGTCTCGCCTGGCTTGCGCGCCATGGGCCGGAGCTTGTCCTCCAGCGCGTAGCCCGCGTCATATCCGATCCACCCGGCGAGATGCTTGCCGCTTGCCACCGCCACCCGCAATTGCTTCAGCGCTGGCCGCACATCGTCGTGGGAACGGGCCACCACCTCCCCCACCGGCGCCTCGTACAGGCGGCACGGCGCGCCATTTTCGCGAGCATCGTCGAACAAAAGGAAGCTTGGCGTCATCATGACTTGCATTGACCCCGCCGCAGCCCCCCGTAAAGTCATCCCATGCGTACCCTCATCCTCGCCGCCGCTGCGGCCCTGCTCGCCGTCCCCGCTTCCGCCCAATCGATCGACCCGAAGGTGCAGACGCGGATCGACCGAATCCTCAAGCGTACCCCGTTGATCGATGGGCACAACGATCTGCCATGGGCGCTGCGCGAGGATTTTGGATCCAGAGTCGAGGGGCTGGAATCGGGCGGCGCCGCGCGCACCCCGCCGCTGATGACCGACATGGCGCGCCTCCGCGCCGGTCGCGTCGGCGGGCAATTCTGGTCGGTCTATATCAGCGGCACGACGACCGGCGACGAGGCGATCCGCACCACCATCGAACAGATTGACACGGCGCAGCGGATCATCGCCGCTTACCCGCGTCACCTGGAGCAGGCCCACACCGCCGATGACATCGTCCGCATCCACCGCGCCGGGCGGATCGCGTCGATGTTCGGGATCGAGGGCGGGCGCCAGATCGGCGGCTCGATGGCCGCGCTTCGCCGCTTCCACGATCTCGGCGTGCGCTACATGACCCTGACCCACAACCAGACCACCGAATGGGCCGACAGCGCCACCGACGAGGCGAAGCACAACGGCCTTTCGCGGTTCGGGCTGGCGGTGGTGGGCGAGATGAACCGCCTCGGCATGCTGGTCGACTTGAGCCATGTCTCGCCCGCGGTCATGCGCCAGGCGATCGGAGCCAGCCGCGCCCCGGTGATCTTTTCGCACAGTTCGGCCAGGGGCATCACGCCCCATCCGCGCAACGTACCCGACGACGTGCTTCGCCTGCTGCCCGGCAAGGGCGGCGTGGTCATGGTCACGATCGTCCCCGGCTTCATCTCCAAGGAGGTGTGGGACTGGACCGCAGCGCGTGCGGGGGAGGAAGCGCGGCTGGGTGCCATCCACCGCGCGAGCAAGGCGGCGGTCGCAGACGGTCTCAAGGCGTGGGACGCCGCCAATCTCCGCCCTGCCACCGATGTCCGGCTGGTCGCCGACCATATCGATCACGTCGCGCGGGTCGCGGGCCATGACCATGTCGGGCTGGGCGGCGATTATGACGGCATCCCCTTCACGCCCAGCGGGCTCGAAGGGGTCGACGCCTATCCCCGCATTTTCGCCGAACTGATCCGCCGTGGCTGGTCGGACGCCAACCTCGCCAAGCTGGCCGGCGGCAACGTGCTGCGCGCGCTTCGCCAGGCGGAAGCGGTCGCGGCTTCCCTCAAGGACCAGCCTCCCGCGCTCGACAAACTCCCCGCTGCGCCATAACCGGCGGCGATGTCCGACACCATTCCTCCGCTTCGCGCGGCGATTATCCCGGTGACCCCGCTGCAGCAGAATTGCAGCCTGATCTGGTGCACCGCGACGATGAAGGGCGCGCTAGTCGATCCCGGCGGCGATCTCGACAAGTTGAAGGCCGCGGTCGCCCAGTCCGGAGTCACGCTTGAGAAGATCCTGCTCACCCACGGCCACATCGACCATTGCGGATCGGCCGGAATCCTCGCCGCCGAGCTCGGCCTGAAGATCGAGGGCCCGCATATTGACGATCTGTTCTGGATCGACCGCCTGGCCGAAGATGGCGCCAAATATGGAGTCCCCGGCCAGCCGTTCGTGTCCGATCGCTGGCTGGTCGACGGCGATACGGTGACGGTCGGCAACCTCACCTTGAACGTCCGCCATTGCCCCGGCCACACCCCCGGCCATGTCGTCTTTCACCATCCCGAATCAAAGCTCGCGATCGTCGGCGACGTGCTGTTCCACGGCTCGATCGGCCGCACCGACTTCCCACGCGGCAATCATCAGGATCTGCTCGACGCCATCACCCAGCGGCTATGGCCGATGGGCGGCGACACCGCCTTCATCCCGGGCCACGGCCAGATGTCGACCTTCGCCCACGAGCGCGCCACCAACCCCTACGTCGCCGACCGGGTACTGAACGGCGCCTAACCCGCTTGCTTCCCCGCTTCTTTTCGCTATAGGGCACGCTCGTTCGCGACGATCCGGCCGCCGCCTTGGGACTTGTCCTATGAGCTGGGCGAGGAGAGTCGCCAATTTTTTTGGCAAAACACTCAGCACAGGTGCCGCAATGGCCGTCCCCAAAAGAAAAAC
>JBBQTM010000040.1:0-15239 GCA_038234545.1 Sphingomonadales bacterium | reverse complement strand
CGATTTGCTCAATCCGCTCGATGGCGGCCCGCACGCCCGCTTCCTCGCCTTCAGATCGTCCCGAGCGGCGGAATGGCAGAAGCAGTTGATGGCCGCCGATTGCATCACCGACGTGCGCGGCGACGTGCTTCGGATCGGGCTTGGCCTGTATCACGACCCGTCCGACATCGCGGCCTTCGCATCGCTCGCCGAAAAGCTCGTCTAGCGTTCGAGTCCGCGTCGCAGCAGGTGGTTGACCTCGGACGCCACCGCCGCCGGCGGTTCCTCGCCCCAGACGCCGAAGCGCAGGCCCAGGAAAACGTTTATCCCCATGATCGCCCAGGCGCGAACTTCGGTCGCAAATGCATCTTGGCCCTCGATCTCGCCGCGCGTTGCGGCCGACTGCAATCGCGCGGCGATGCGCGACGCGGTGGTCTCGTAATGGGCGCGAAAGCCGGCGGGGTCGACGAACTCGGCCTCGTCGATGATGCGATAGACTTCCTTGTGATCCTTGACGAAGCCAAGGTACGCCTCGAGCGCCAGCCGCTCGCCGTCAAGCCCGTCGCGCGCGTTGACGATCGCGGGGGCGACGTGATCGCGCACCCGGCCTGACATGTCGCCGACCAACGCCGCGAACACCGCCTCCTTGCTGTCGAAATAGGTGTAGAACGTTCCCAGCGCGACTTTCGCGCGGCTGGTGATTCCGACGATCGAACTCTCGCCGAAACCCTTCTCGCCAAATTCTTCCAGTGCGGCATCCAGGATCTTGCGCAGGGTCTTTTCGCCGCGCGCCGTGCGCGGCTGCTTGCCCTCGCTGGCCGATAGGGAGGCCGTTTGCGCGGCGTTCGACATGTTGCCGTTTTGCGTCACCAAATTCCCCCTTTCTAAGATTCCTTATTCCACAAGTTGAAAGTTGGTTCAACTTTCATTACGAGTTGCGACAAGCGGGGGTCGGCGAGTGTTTGCGTAATCCTACCGCAGAGGGGAAAAATCATGATCAAGACTCGTTTCTTTGCACGCGCTGCGCTTATGGCTGGTACCGCGATCGTGTCGGTCGCGACACCGGCGTTGGCGCAGGACGCACCTGCAACGCCGGTCGAGACCGCCGCCGACGCGACCGCTGCGGCGCAGCCCGACGCCGCCGCGCCTGCCGAGGATGGCGGCGAGATTGTCGTCACTGCCCGGCGCCGCGAAGAATCACTTAAGGATGTCCCGATCGCGGTCACCGTTTTTTCCGGCGCGCTGCTCGAACGGCAAGGCGCTATCGACATTACCGATATCGGCGATACAACGCCAAACGTCACGATCGAAACCTCGCGCGGTACCAACTCGACCTTGACGGCCTTCATCCGCGGCATTGGCCAGCAGGACCCGGTTGCCGGCTTCGAGCAAGGCGTCGGCCTCTATCTCGACGACGTCTATCTCAACCGGCCTCAAGGGGCGGTTCTCGACATTTATGATGTCGAGCGGATCGAGGTGCTGCGCGGGCCGCAAGGCACGCTCTACGGACGCAACACCATCGGAGGTGCGATCAAATACGTCACCCGGCGCCTGCCCAATCGCCCAGTCGTCAATCTCCGCGGCACGGTCGGCATCTATGGCCAGCTGGATGCGGTCGCCACCGCTTCCTATCCGATCGCCGACATGCTCCGCGTCGGCGCCTCGGTCGCCCGCCTGACCCGCGATGGCTTCGGTAAGAATCGCACCACCGGAGACGAGAATTACAACAAGAACGTGTCGGCCGGCCGCGTGTCATTGGAACTTGGTCGGGACGAGGACGCCATGCTTCGTCTCAGCGCCGACTACACCCGCGACAAGAGCAATCCGCGCGGCGGTCACCGCCTGATCCCGGGCCTGTTTACCGGCGCGCCGGTGCTCGGCGACGAGTTCGATTCGCGTGGCGGTCTTGATGACCCCAAGCAAAAAGTCGTTTCGAAGGGCGCGGCCGGCCACGCTCAGTTCCGCCTCGCTGAAGGCTTTTCGATCAAGTCGATCACTTCAATTCGTCGCGACATCAGCGATACGCCAATCGATTTCGACGCGCTGCCTTCGATCGACGTCGATGTTCCGGCGATCTATGAGAACAAGCAGTTCAGCCAGGAAGTACAACTTGAAGTCAATCGCGGCCGGCTCTCCGGTGTAGTTGGCGCATATTATCTCAATGCCAACGCTTTGACCGCGTTCGACGTGAGGTTGTACACGACGGCACCAACGCTCCCCGGCCTCACCGCGATCACCGAAGCCGATGTCGACACCAAGACCTGGGCAATCTTCGGCGATTTCAGTTACGCATTCTCCGATCAGTTCAGCGTCTCGCTCGGCGGTCGCTATACCAACGACAAGCGCGATACGAGCGTGCTTCGCCAGACGTTGATCAACGGTGGTTCGGCCAGATTCGGCGGCGCGGCCGGTTTCGGCAATGGCATCGTCATCGCCACTACGTCGTCTTTCACAGGCGAGCGCACGGACACGGCTTTTACACCGCGCGCCTCGGTCAGCTTCAAACCGAACGAGGACCATCATTTCTACGCCAGCTTTGCCAAGGGCTTCAAAGGCGGCGGCTTCGACCCCCGAGGGCAATCGACTCAGGCGCCTGACGAAGACGGCGATGGCGATCGTGATGCCGACGACATTTACGAATATATGGCGTTCGATCCCGAAAAAGTGACCAGTTACGAACTCGGCTGGAAGGCGTCGCTGTTCGACAAGCGCGTGTTCACCAGCGTGGCATTGTTCAACGCCAATTATCGCGACGTCCAAATCCCGACCTCAATCGGCTGCGTGATCAATGGCCAACCGAACTTCTGCGGGCTGACCAGCAATGCCGGCAAGGCGCGCATCCGGGGCATCGAATTCGAAGGCAATGCCCGTGTGTACGGCGAGCCGGGTGGTTCGCGGCTCAATGTGGGCTGGACGCTCGGTTATCTCGACGCCGACTTTCAGGAATTCCTGAGCTTCGTCGCGATTGACAGGACCACCGGCCTTCCGATCGCGCCGATCGAAGTCGACGTCGCCGACTCCCGCAAGATCCAGAACACGCCCAAGTGGACTGCCAGCGGGACCTTGAGCTACAGCACCCCGCTGGCCGGCGGCGACCTCTATTTGAATTCGACCCTGAGCTATCGCAGCAAGAGCCAGCAGTTCGAAATCCGTACTCCCGGGCTCGACCAGAAAGCCTTCGCCTTGCTCGATGCAAGCGCAACGTACGAGTTTGGCGGCGGGCATTGGACGATGGGGCTGCACGCCAAGAATTTGACCAACCAGCGCTACAAGTCCGCGGGCTATAATTTCCTTCGGCAAAATCCCTACAGCGGCGATTTCATCCTGCCGACGGGGGCGCCGGGCATCAGCTCCGCACTGGGCCGCGAGGGCGTGCTAACGGCCTATTACGGAAATCCGCGTCAGGTCTTCTTCACGGTCGGTTACAAGCTCTAGCACGCTATCCTAAATGGGGCGCTGGCATTCGCCGGCGCCCCATGCCATTCCGGGGCAAGGGCCATCAGGAGACCTAAACGTTATGGCCAAGCATCGCCCGCCCGCAAATCCCAACGTCATCCTCGCATTTCTCCTGCTGACCTACATTTTCAATTTTCTTGACCGGCAAATCCTCGGCATTCTCGCCGGGCCGATCATGGCGGATCTCAAGCTCAACGACGCGGAATTCGGCGCAATCGCCGGAATTGCTTTCGCAATCCTCTATTCGGTGCTTGCCATCCCGCTTGCCATGCTTGCCGATCGCACCAGCCGCAGCCGGGTGATCGCTGCATCGCTGGCGGTGTGGAGCGGATTTACCGCTTTGTGCGGGACCGCCACCGGTTTCGGCCAATTGTTCCTCTACCGGCTCGGGGTGGGGATTGGCGAAGCGGGCGGCGTTGCGCCTTCCTATGCGCTGATCGCGGATTATTTCCCGCCCGCCCGACGCGCCCGCGCAATGGCCATCTTCTCGTTCGGAGTTCCGCTCGGGCTCGGCTTCGGCACCTTGATCGGGGCTTATCTCGCGGCCTGGATCGACTGGCGCGCGGCCTTTCTGACGATGGGCGTCGCGGGCATTGTGCTTGCGCCGATCATGTTGATCGTGGTGCGCGACCCGCCGGGTACCAGGCGCGGCGGCAGCGACGGGCCGAAGTTGGCCAGCACCTTCGCCATCCTCGCGCGCAAGCCAAGCTTCTGGCTGATGGGTTTCGCTGCCTCGTGCAGCTCGCTCGCGGGCTATGGCCTGGCGCTGTGGACGCCATCGGTGCTCGAGCGGAGCTTCGGTTTCAGCCTCATCGAGCGCGGCCAGTTTCTCGCCGCGATCTTCTTCATCGGCGGGACGGCGGGCGTGTTTGCCGGCGGCTGGTTCGCCGACCGACTAGGCCAGGCCGACCGCCGCTGGTACGCGCGCCTGCCGACGATTGCCTGGCTGATCACCGCGCCGACCTTCGTTGCGGGTCTGCTGATCGACAATCCATGGATTGCGTGGCCGCTATTGCTGATCCCCAACGCCCTCAACATCCTGTGGCTTGGCCCGGTCACGACGGCTGTCCAGAACCTGGTTCCGCAAGCCAATCGCGCGACCGCGTCCGCCAGCTTCTTGCTGATCAACAACCTCATCGGACTCGGTGTCGGGCCGACCTTGATCGGGTGGTTGTCGGTCCAGTTCAAGGAGCGCTTCGGGGACGAGGCGTTGCGCTATGCGGCGGTCAGCGTGGTCGGCTTCTATCTGATCGCGGCGCTGTTGATGATGTTTGCGATCAAGCGCCTGCAAAATGACTGGGTCGAAGAGGCGTCCGCGGCCACCTGACGTCCGGCGCTACCTTTCGCGCCGATGAACGGGCGGGGAACGCGCGGTTCCGCCAGTTGTTCATGGGCTTCGAAAGGAGATTCATCATGAGCAAGTTCATCCTTGCACTCGGCGCCGCAGCGCTTGCGATCAGCGCGCCCGCTTTTGCCCAGGAGGGCAAAGGCCAGGGCGGCGGCAACAAGGGCGGCCAGAAGGCCGAACGCGGCGGCGGCAACCAGGGCGGCGGCAATAAGGGCGGCGCTGGCAACGACCGCGGCAATGGCGGCGGCCAGATGAAGGCCGATCGCGGTAACGGCGGTCAGGCAATGCGCCAGGGCGGCGGAAACGATCGCGGTAACGATCAGGCGCGCGGCAATGACCGCAAAATCGAGAAAGCGCGCGCCAGCGGCAATGGTCGCAACGACAATGATGTCCGCGTCGGGAACCGCGACGCCAGCCGCGACGGGCGCGATTTCGACCGCGGCGACAATGTCCGTGTGATCGCCCGCAATTTCGGTGGCTTCGGCGGTGATTTCGCCAATTGCCCGGCGGGACTCGCCAAGAAAGACAATGGCTGCCTGCCCCCGGGCCAGGCCAGGAAATATCTCGGGTCGCGCCTCCAGCAGTCGTTCGCCGACAGCCGGGTCCCGTTCCAGTATCGCAGCTGGTATCGCGACGATGACAATTATTTCTACCGCTACGGCGACAACAATATCTACCGCGTCAGCCGCAACAACGATCTGATCGATGGCATCATCCCGCTGTTCGCAGGAAGCGGCTACGGCGGCGGATATTATGCGCTCGGCGACCAATGGCCCGACAGCTATGATTTCTACAATGTGCCGTACCAGTATCGCAGCTATTACGGCGACACGTCGGACTATCGCTATCGCTATGGCGACGGCGCGATCTACCGGATCAACAGCGGCTCGGGCGTGGTCGATGGTATCGTCGCCTTGCTCGCCGGAGATCTCGGTGTCGGCAGTCGGCTTCCGACGGGCTATGACACCTACAATGTGCCGTTCGCCTATCGCGACCGTTATGCCGACAGCAGCGACAATTGGTACCGCTACAATGACGGCTACATCTATCAGGTCGATCCCCAGACCCGCCTCATCTCGGCGGTAATCGACGCGATCGTCTGATCTTGCGTAACTCGCAGGCAGGGCTCGCCCGCGCGGGCCCTGCCGCCTGAACAACTTTCATCGACGAGGAAAATCCATGCGTATTGCCATGACCTTGTTCGCCGCCGCTTCCGCAATGACGCTGGCCGCGTGCGACACCAAAGCCAATGATCCCGCCGCGCCCAAGTCGGAAGCGGCGCGCGATGCTGCCGGCGACACCACCATCGCCAGCGGCCTGACCGCCGACGACAGCAAGTTCGCCGATGCTGCCAAGGCCTCGGGTCTCGACGCCACGCTCGCCGGCCCCGGACCCTATACCGTGCTGGTGCCGGTCAATGCCGCATTCGACAAACTTCCCGCCGGTCAGCTCGACACGATGTTGAAGCCCGAATCGCGCGCCCAGCTGACCAAGGTGCTGACCGGTCACATCCTGCCGGGCGAGATTCTCGCGGCCGACATCGGCAAGGCGATCGACAATGGCAAGGGCAAGGCTTCGCTCGCCACGTTCGGCGGCGGCACCATCACGGCCACCAAGGACGGCGACAGGATCGTCCTGACCGACTCGGCCGGTGGCAAGGCGCTGATCAGCGCCAGCGACGACCGCCGCTCCAACGGCGTGGTCCACCACGTCGACGGAATCCTGATGCCCGGTTAGTTTCCGGTCCATTGTGGAGGTCTGAACTGGCGGGCGGGCGTCGGTTGACGCTCGCCCGCTCCAATATGGCGCTATCTGCCCGAAACCATATTCGCTCGCCGTGTTATGCGGCCGGCTGAATGTGGGGAATGCGGCATGGGGCCGATCGCAATCAACGCACGGGCCGGACGGGCAGGTCGGCTTCTACTGGCGGGCTTGGTGATGTTCCTGCTCGCCAGCGCGGGGATCGAGCTCACCCGACAGAGCGATCGGATTGCGTCGGTGTGGGTGGCCAACGGCGCAGTGCTCGCGGTGATAATGTGCGCCGCGCGCCGCGAATGGCTTTCGCTCGGACTGTTCGCGCTGGCGGGCAATTTCGCCGCCAATCTCGCCGTCGGCGACACCATGCTACGCGCCGCTGTCCTGTCGATGTGCAACCTGATCGAGATCCTGGTCATGCTGACTCTGCTCGGGCCGGGGTTGGGCCGCCGCCTGTTCGACAATCCGCAATCGATTTTTCGCTTTGCGCTTTATGCCGGGACCGCGCCGATCGTCTCCGGCGCACTCGCTGCGGCGGTGCTCGCACCGGCGTTCGACGGGGCAACCGCGCGCTTGTTCAGCCAATGGTATCTCGCCGACGCACTTGGCCTGATGATGGTCACTCCGCTCGTCCTGGCCTGGTCGCAGCGCTGGACGATGCCGTCGCACTGGCGCTCGATTCTGGAGCCGACGGCGTTGATGCTCGCGACGGTGGCGCTTTCCGCGATTATTTTCAGCAGCTCGGCCCCGCGCCTGTTCCTGCTATCCCCGATCCTGTTGCTGGCCGGCTTCCGGCTCAGAGTTCCGGGGGCAGCCACGGTCGCAGCGCTGGCGGCTGCGCTGGCGATCGGATTCACCGCGCTCGGAATGGGTCCGATCGCCGCGGCGGGTTCCACCCCCGACGCGCAGATCCTGCTGCTTCAAGCCTATTTCGCGGTATCGCTGCTCCTGACCATCCCGGTCAGCGCAATCACCCGCGAACGCGACCGGCTGGAACACGCGCTGACCGCCAGCGAACGTCAGTTCCGTTTGATGGCCGAAACGTCCCCCGCCGGAATCCTGCAATGTCGCCTCGATGGCACGCCACGCTATCTCAACGCCCGCTGGACCCAGCTCACCGGAACCACGCTCGACGACTTGGGCGCCGATGGATGGGTCCATGTCGTGGCCGATTCCAGCCGCGGTTTGGCAGCCAATCTGTGGCGGCAGGCCCGCGGGCAGGTCGCGGAACGCACCGACACGATGCAATGCACGATCGTCGGCCGGTCGGCCGGCTGGGGGGAGTTCCACGTCACTCCGGAACGCGACCCCGGCAGATCAGTGGTCGGTTGGGTGGTGCGACTGATGGATGTCACCGACCGGGTCCAGGCGGCGCAGGCACTGCGCGACAGCGAGGCGCAATATCGCCTGCTGGCCGACAATACCCGCGACATTATCATGCGCATCGCGCTCGACGGCCAATGTCGGTTCGTCTCGGCGGCGGCACGGCACCTGCTTGGTGGCCGACCCGAGCAACTGGTCGGGAAGTCGGTCGGCGATTCGATCCATCCCGACGACTGGCCGGCGGTCGACCGCACCCTGCAATCGCTCGCCAACGGTGCGGGGGAACAGGCCGCGCGCTATCGCCAGCGCTGCGCCGACGGCAATTATCTGTGGGTCGAGGCAGTCTATCATCTGGTGCGCGATCTGGGCAGCAGCCTGCCGGTCGAGATCGTCGCCTCGGTGCGCGACGTCGACCGCCGCCAGAAGGCCGACCTGGTCGAAGCCGAGGCGTCGCGCAGCTTGCGGGAGAATGTCCGACTGCTGACTATGGCGGAGGATATGGCGGGCGTCGGCCATTGGCATTTCGATCGCCAGTCGGCGGCGCTCGATCCCTCGCCCGCCGCGCTTGCGATCGCCGGCCTGACGGGATTGGCAAGCCTCACGCCGGCAGGCGCGATGGCGCTGATCGTCCCGGCCGACCGCTGGGCGGTGCGTCGCGCATTGGCCGCCGCTTATGCCGGTCGGCCGAGCGGCAATTGCCAGGTGCGGATTACGCGCGCCGACGGCACCGAGCGCATTCTTGACCTTGCCATCCAGTCGCAAAAGTGCGTTGCCGACGGGCCGGTGTCGGCCATTTTCGGGGTTGTCCACGACATCAGCCGACGCGTGGATGACGAGCGGCAGCTGGTCGTCGCGCTGGCCGAAGCGCGCGAATCGGCCGACGCCAAGAGCAAGTTCCTCGCCACCATGAGCCACGAGATCCGCACTCCGATGACCGGCGTGCTGGGCATGATCGACCTGCTGCGCGAGGATCCCAGCGAGGAGGAGCGGGCCAGCTTCCTGGCGACCCTCAAGCAATCGGCGACGTTGCTCATGACAATACTCGATGACGTGCTCGATTTCTCGAAAATGGAACATGGCGGAATCGAGATCAAGCGATGCGATTTCGATCTCGAAGCACTTGCCCAGTCGACCCTCGACCTGTTCTTCAATGCCGCCTCGCGGAAAGGCCTGCTGATCAGCCTCGCGCTCGATTCCGGCGCTTCGCCGTTCGTTCATGGCGATCCGGTGCGCATCCAGCAGGTGATGAGCAACCTGATCAACAATGCCATCAAGTTCACCGACGCGGGAAGTATCGTGGTCCGGGTCAAGGCTCGTCCCGCCGCCGACAGCCGCCAGATGTGGCGGGTCGAGGTGCGCGACACCGGGATCGGCATCGCGGCCGATCATTCGGCGACCCTGTTCGATCCGTTCACCCAGGCCGACCTGGGCCACGACCGGCGCTTCGGCGGAACCGGCCTCGGCCTCGCGATCAGCCGCCAGCTGGTCGAGACCATGGGCGGCGAGCTGGGCTTCGACAGCAAGCCCGGCAAGGGATCCAATTTCTGGTTCGAGTTGGCCCTCGACGAAGCGCGGACCGTCCCGACGCGGACCCGCCCGGCGCGCATGATCAAACCCGCGCGTGCGCTCGATGTGCTGGTGGCGGAGGATAATCCGGTCAATCAGTTGCTGGTCAGTGCCTTGCTGCGCCGCCTCGGACACCAGCCGTTCTGTGTCGACGACGGGCTCAGAGCGGTCGAGGCCGCCAACGAACGCGGCTACGATTGCATCCTGATGGACATGCAAATGCCAGACATGGACGGGATCACCGCGACCCGCGCGATCCGTCAGTCGGGCGGCCCGTGCGCCGACATACCGATCATCGCGCTGACCGCCGACGCCTCGCCCGAGCGGCGGCGCTTCTACGACAATGCCGGGCTGACCGACTTCATGACCAAGCCGATCGACGGCAACTCCTTGGGCGCTCGGCTGGCCACCATCGCCGCGCCAACGGTCATTGGGGAACCGGTCGAATCCCCGCTCGATCTTGGCCATCTCGATCGCTTGCGCGCGGCGCTCGGCCCCAAGCGGCTCGACTCCTTGCTCCAATTGTTCCTGAAGGAACTCGCCAGCCGGCCCGACGACATTCGTGACCATCTGCTCGCCGGGCGTCTCGACCAGGCGACGGGTGAAGCTCATAGCCTCAAGGGCGCGGCGATGAGCGTTGGCGCGGGCGCACTGGGCAATGCCGCTTATGCGATCGAGCAACTTACCCAGGCCACCGACATCAAGGCCAACCGCCGCCTGCTCGACGATCTCGAACAAGCCGTGATCGCGGTCCGCGCCGCGCTTTCCGCGCCATCCGACGGCGTCGACCGGGCAAGCGGCACGTCGGCCTGAATCCAATCGTCGGATTTTCGCTTGGTTTCCCTCTGGCGGCGCGCAATCCGCCCGCTATAACGTGTCCTCAAGATCAAGGGCCGGGCGCAAGCGACGGCCCCGGGGCAAGGAACGGGAAGCGGCATGAAGGCGACGATCGAACGGGCAGTCCTCCTGAAAGCGCTGGGCCACGTCCAGTCGGTGGTCGAACGCCGCAATACCATTCCGATCCTCAGCAACGTGCTGATCGAGGCCAGGGACGATGGCTCGATCCGCCTGATGGCAACCGATCTCGATCTGCAGGTCGACGAAAGCGTCGCCGCGCAAGTCAGCCAGGCTGGCGCGACCACCGTGCCCGCCCACACCTTCTTCGACATCGTCCGCAAGCTTCCCGAGGGTAGCCAGGTCGAGCTCGCCGCATCGGATGGCAAGATGCAGGTCGTCGCCGGACGGGCGCGGTTCAATCTTTCGACGCTGCCGCGCGACGATTTCCCGGTGATTGCCGAAGGCGAATTGCCGACCCGGTTCGAGCTTCCCGCCGCGACCCTCCGCCAGATCATCGACAAGACCCGCTTCGCGATCTCGAGCGAGGAGACCCGTTATTATCTGATGGGCATCTTCCTCCATGTCGTCGACGACAAGTTGAAAGCAGCGGCCACCGACGGCCACCGCCTTGCCCGCATCACCCTCGATCGTCCCGACGGCGCCGAGGGCATGCCCGACATCATCATCCCCAAGAAATGCGTCGGCGAGCTTCGCAAACTGCTCGACGAGGTCGAAGGCACTGCCGAAGTTTCGCTATCGCCCACCAAGGTCCGCTTCGGGCTGGGCAGCGCGGTGCTGACCAGCAAGCTGATCGACGGCACCTTCCCCGATTACAATCGCGTCATCCCGACCGGCAACGACAAGCTCCTGAAGCTCGATCCCAAGAGCTTTGCCGCCGGCGTCGACCGGGTCGCCACCATCGCCTCGGAAAAGACCCGCGCGGTCAAGATGAGCGTCGACCGCGACAAGGTCACCTTGTCGGTCACCAGTCCCGAAAGCGGCACCGCGACCGAGGAAATCGCCGCCGACTATGGCTCGGACAATATCGAAATCGGGTTCAACGCCCGCTACCTGATGGACATCCTCGCCCAGATCGAGGGCGATCATGTCGAAGTCCACCTCGCCGACGCCGCTGCCCCGACCTTGCTGCGCGAAAATGACAGCAGCCCGGCGCTTTACGTCCTCATGCCCATGCGGGTGTGATCAGCTTGGGATCCCACGACAGCGATTGGCGCTTCGTCGACGCCGACGGCTCGGCGATCGAGACTGTGACCGCGCTCGGTGATATCCCTTCCGATGTCGTGCCGGGCGAATTCCTGATGTATCCCGACACCCAGAACGTGCTTCGCTGGTATATTGTTTGCGACAAGGCGCGGTCGTGGGACGGGAAGCGGTGGAAAGTCTCGGGCACGCTTTCCCTATTTGATCCCGGAACGATGACCGAGTCGCAGCTGTATGATCATCGCCGCAAGATGTTGAAATGGGGAGGTTGGATTGATCGCTGACCTGTGCGCCGTCCACTCGACGTGATCGACCGAAGGTGTTTGCCCGACTGATTTATTAGCGCGCCTTACGCCTTCCAAGCCGCCGCTCATTCAGCGTTGCCGCCTTGTGGATCGGGGTCATCGCGCGAACGCCGCTCGCAAGCGCGGCGCTTCCCAGTCGCTGGCTTCGGGCGATCATTGCCTGGGCCTTGCGCGGGCCGGGCAGGGTGCCGAACATCATCGAAGCCATATCCTCGACCTGCGCGCTCCAGTCGCGCTGCATTGCCAGCCAGTCGCGCGACAGGGACGCGCCCGCCAGGCCGAAGGCGGCGCTTTTCTCGCTCACCATCCGCCCGAGTTCGACCAGGTCGGCCTGCATCGGGTCGCTCATCGCCGTCTCGATGGTCTTGGTGCGATGCTCGACCACGGCCTGCGTCGCAGAGAATGTCTCGCTCATCATCGTCCCCGCCCGGACCATCTTCTGCCATTCGGCCCACGGACTGATCATCGCCTGTTCCTTTGCTGCACTGCACAAGCGACCGCAGCCCGCGCTTGTTCCGCCCAATGTCTTGCCGCTCAACGCCGACGCGCTACGACGAAACAATGATTGCCCGCCTCGCTTTGACCGATTTCCGCAATCACGCCGCGGCGCTGGTCGAGCCGGGCCCGGGGTTCGTGCTCTTGAGCGGCTCCAATGGCGCAGGCAAGACCAACGTGTTGGAAGCTGTTTCCCTTCTCACCCCCGGTCGCGGCCTGCGCCAGGTGCCGATCTCGGAAATGGCGCGCAGCGACGGGCCGGGAGGATTTTCGGTCTCGGCGCTGCTCGGCCCTGTTCCGTTTGTCCCGAGCGTAGTCGAGGGACGCTCCATCCACGCGCCGGGTGTCTCGACGAAGCTCGACACGAGCGGTGTTCAGTTAGGCACCGGCACCATTCCCACCGCCCCCGATCGCCGCCAGGTGCGCATCAATGGCGCCGCTGCGTCGGTCAACAGCCTCTCCGAATGGCTGTCGGTGCTGTGGCTCACCCCGGCAATGGACCGCCTGTTCACCGACAGCGCCGGTGCCCGCCGCCGTTTCCTCGACCGGCTGACGCTCGCGCTGGAACCCGGCCACGCCACGCACGCTGCGCGCTACGAGGCCGCCATGCGCGCGCGCAACAAATTGCTCGCCGAGCCTGATTCCGCCGACCCGGCCTGGCTCGCCGCGCTCGAAACCGGAATGGCCGAGCATGGCATTGTCCTCGGTGACGCCCGCGCCCGGACCGTCGCCGCACTGTCGGAGGCGATGGCCGACGACAGCAGTGACGACTTCCCGCGCGCCGCGCTCGCGCTCGACGGTTGGGACGGAAATGACCTAGCCGCCGCGCTCAAAGCCTCGCGCGGCCGCGATGCCGCCGCCGGTCGCGCATTGGTCGGCCCCCATCGCCAGGATCTCGCCGTCACCCATGTCGTCAAACAACAACCCGCCGCGCGCGGCTCGACCGGCGAGCAGAAGGCGCTGCTGCTCGGCCTGGTCCTGGCCCATGCCGACCTCGTCGCCAGCCGCCGCGATGTTCCGCTGATCCTCCTCCTCGATGAAGTCGCCGCCCACCTCGACCCGGCGCGGCGTGAGGCGCTGTTCGACCGGCTCGCCAATCGCGGCCAGGTGTGGATGACCGCCACCGAGCCCGCCTTGTTCGACGCGATCGCGACTCCCGCGAGCCGATTCCATGTCGAGTCCGGCGCGGTTTTCCCGGCCTGACTGGACAAATTCATTTTTCGCTCTATATTGCACTGCAACACGAGACGCTTCGACAAGCGGCGTGATCGGGACTGCCTCTTCAACTGAGGCGCCCGGCCCGCGTCTCGATCCAGCTTAAACGCTCTCCTTTTCACGCGGGGTGCCCAACCAAACCCCTGGTTGGACGTCGCCTTATCGCGCGTCCGATCGACACATATTGGATTTTCATTTTGACCAAATTTACCGACCTTGGCCTGTCGCCGTCGCTGCTCAGCGCGCTCGCCGCCAAGAATTACTCCATCCCCACGCCGATCCAGGCCCAGGCGATCCCGATCGTGCTCCAGGGCCGCGATCTGCTCGGCATTGCCCAGACCGGCACCGGCAAGACAGCGGCGTTCATGCTTCCCTCGCTCGACCGGTTGATGGCCGCCGATCGTCCGCGTCCTGTCAACGGCCGCGCCCGGATGCTGGTGCTCGCCCCGACCCGTGAGCTTGCCTCGCAGATCGCCGACCATGCCCGCATCTATGCCAAGGGCCAGCACATCACCGTCGGCGTGATCTTCGGCGGCACCCCGGTGCCTCGCTCGATCCGCGAAGTCAGCCGCGGTCTCGACGTGCTCGTCGCCACCCCGGGCCGCCTGCTCGACCTGGTGGACCAGCGCGTGCTCGACCTGTCGGCGCTCGAAATCCTGGTCCTCGACGAGGCCGACCAGATGCTCGATCTCGGCTTCATCCATGCGCTCAAGCGGATCGTGAAGCTGATCCCGGCCAAGCGCCAGACCCTGTTCTTCTCGGCCACCATGCCCAAGACTATTCGCAGCCTCGCCGATGCCTATCTGACCAACCCGGCCGAAGTCGCGGTGACCCCGGTCGCCACCACGGTCGAGCGGATCAAGCAGGCGGTGACCCACGTCAACCAGGCCGAGAAGCAGGCGCTGCTGACGCTCGTCCTGCAGAAGCCGGATGTGGAACGCGCACTTGTCTTCAGCCGCACCAAGCATGGCGCCGACAAGATCGTCCGCTTCCTCGAGGCGGCGGGGATCAAGTCCAACGCCATCCACGGCAACAAGAGCCAGGGCCAGCGCGAGCGCGCCCTCGGCCTGTTCCGCACGGGTGACGTGAAGGTGCTGATCGCAACCGACATCGCCGCGCGCGGGATCGACATTCCGGGCGTCAGCCATGTCGTCAACTTCGACCTGCCCGACGTTCCCGAGCAGTACGTCCACCGCATTGGCCGCACGGCGCGCGCCGGCGCTTCGGGCCAGGCGATTGCCTTCTGCAGCCGCGACGAGCGGGTGAATCTCACGGACATCGAGAAGCTGGTGCGGATCAAGCTGCCGGAAGCTGCGCTTCCGGAAGGCTTCATGGCTGCGGTCGAGGCGATCAAGCGCCTCAAGCCCGCCCCCAAGCAGACCGACAGCCGCGAGCGTGCACCCCACGGTGGCCGCCGCTTCACCGCGACCGCCGCGCTCAAGCCCGGCCACTCGCGTGGCGGACCCCGTCGTGACGGCCAGAACAGCAGCGGTCCCCGCGCCAATCCGTTGCGTGACAATGATGCCCAGCCGCAACGCCATCCGCAGCGTGCCGACGGCCATAATGCGCATCGCCCCGCCCATGGTCCTGGCACCGGCCAGCCCAAGCGTCCGTTCGGCAGCCGTGGCGGTCGCGGTCGCGGTCGCCCCGGTGGCAACACCGGCCAGCGCGCCCACGGCTAGGCTCGACAGCATTTGAAAACCGAAGGCCGCTCCCTTGCTCAAGGGGGCGGCTTTTTC
>JBBQTM010000039.1:0-15611 GCA_038234545.1 Sphingomonadales bacterium | reverse complement strand
TCAGATTCGGCACGCTGACCGTGCAGGGAAGGCTGGTGACCTCGGTTTCAATACCGAGCAGAAGCCTGGGTCGAACTGGTCTTCCCTGCCTTTGCCGTTCGCAACGAGGAGTCACCCCAGGAATGAGATGAGCGTCGGCCTCCGGTTGCTCTGGATTTTCCTGATCGCGATTGGCGCATTGTTTTCGGCGGGGATGTATCTCGCCGGGCTTGAGAGCCTCTCCAGGATGATCGGCAGCTAGGCCAGCACCTCATGTCTCCTGTGCAACAGGGACCGCTCGCGTGGAAGCGCGGCGCGGCAAGGAGAAGTCATGCGCAAACAGGTCATCGAACACGCCGCTCACGAAGTTGCCACCCAGATCCGCACAGTCGAAGATTGCATCGAGGATGCGCTCGTCGAAATCGCCGATCTGCAGACCAAGATGCTCCGCGCCCGAAGCGCCGCCGGAATCGCCACGGCGACCGGTCATGCCGCGTTCGAGCAATTGGCGACCACGGTCCAGGCGTTGGTCGCGGCCCGCGGCGGCATGGCCAATTGCCATAGCGAACTGGTCGATGCCAAGCAGTTCGTCCCCGGCTTGCGCACCGTATCGTGGGGCGATGGCGAGGAATGCCCGCCCAAGGTCGCGAAGACCGATCTTCGCATTGTCGCGTAACTTGGTTTTGACCGGACCACAGCAATGTGGTCCGGTCGCCGTGCCATGATCCCGCGCTATTACATCTTCTGGACGATCCTGCTGCTGACCTGCGGTTACGCATTGTGGCGGGGACGGTCCGACGAGCGAATCGTCGCCTCGGCGTGCCTGTTCGCCTCGATCGCGACGCGATTTGCCATTTCGCCCTTGCAGGAACGCTATGCGTCGCTTGAAATGGGTCTGGTGGTCATCGACATCCTGGTCCTTGCGGCCTTCATCTGGATTGCGCTCCGGTCCGAGCGTTTCTGGCCGCTATGGATTGCCGGGCTGCAACTGACCAACAGCATTTCACACATCATGAAGCTGGCTGAATCCGACCTTCTGCCGCGCGCTTACGGTGCTGCGGCAGCCCTGTGGAGTTACCCGATCCTGATCATCCTCGCGATCGGCACCTGGCGCAGCCATCAGCGCACGCGCCAGGAACGTGCCGACCTCGCTTTTCCTGGCTAGCCTGCGCTAGAGCGGCGCCATGGCTGCGCCGACCCTCACCCTCAACGCATTCCTCGAGACGCTCGACGAACCGGCCCTGATCGTCGGCGGCGGGCGAACATTGGCCGCCAATGCCGCCGCCCGTGCCCTGCTCGGCGAATCGATCGTCGATCGCGACGTCCGGATCGCCATGCGCCACCCCCAGGCGCTCGCCGCATTATTGGCCGGCAAGCGCGCCGACGTGGCGGTGATCGGCCTGGGCAGCGCCGAGCGGCCCTGGCTATTGTCGGTTCGTCCGTTCGGCCGGGGGAACGCGCTGATCCGCCTCACCGATCGCGCCGCGGCGATCGCCGCCGAGCGGATGCGAGTCGATTTCGTCGCCAATGCCAGCCACGAATTGCGCACCCCGCTGGCAACCATTTCGGGCTTTGCCGAGACGCTGGCCGAGGACGGGCCGCTCGATGAGGCGGCGCGGGCCCGGTTCGGCACCACAATCCATACCGAAGCAGCGCGGATGCTGCGCATCATCGAGGATTTGATGGGCCTGTCGCGAATCGAAGCCGACCGCTTCGTCGCGCCGCGCGACGTGATCGACCTGACCGCGATCGCACACATCGCCGCCCAGCAGACCACTGCGCTGGCCGACCGCAAGGGCTGCGTGGTCGAGGTTGAAGCCAGCGAGAAGGCGATCACGGTGCTCGGCGATCATGCGCAATTGCTCCAGATGGCCGACAATCTCATCTCCAACGCCGTGCGCTACGGCTGTGGACCAAAGGCGCCGAAAGTCCGGGTCGAGGTGCGCCGCGACGGGGGCCGCGGCTTGCTGCGCGTCGTCGATCAGGGCGATGGTATCGCCGCCGACCACCTGCCACGGGTCACCGAGCGCTTCTATCGGGTTGATCCGGCAAGAAGCCGCGAATCGGGCGGCACCGGGCTTGGTCTCGCGATCGTCAAACATATCGTTGAACGCCATCGGGGAACGCTCGATATTCGCAGCCGTCCGGGTGCGGGCACCTCGGTCGAGGTGCACCTTCCCCTCGCAAGCGGCCAATGACCGGGATCGTTGTCATCAAACCGCAACACAGGCGTCACACAGCCGCCGTCGGTCATGGCTAGTCGCGACGACGATGAGGGCCACGGGGCGCCCGTCCTTTCGAACAAGGTGATGCACATGAACAAGTCGATTGCGATCCTTCCGCTGATGGCGCTGGTCACGGCCTGCGGCGGCAGTGATTCGGGCGGCGGCGGAAGCGCCGGTAGCCAGCTCAAGATCGTCGGCTCGTCGACCGTCTATCCGTTCACGACGGCCGTGGCCGAACAATTTCAGCGCTCCAATCCGGGCAATAGCGCGATCGTCGAATCGACCGGCACCGGTGCCGGGATCAAGCTGTTCTGTTCGGGCGTCGGGGCCAATTTTCCGGACATGGTCAATGCCTCGCGACCGTTGAAGGCCAGCGAATATGCCGATTGCGTCGAGGCGGGGGCCAAGAATGTCATCGACCTGCCGGTCGGGATCGACGGCCTCGCGCTGATCCAGGCGAAAGGCCAACCGCCCCTTAATGTCACTCTCGCCGACATCTACAAGGCGCTCGCCGCCAATCCATTTGGCAAGCCGCAGACCGCGACCACATGGAAGGACGTCAATCCGTCGCTTCCCGCGATCAAGATCCGCGTCCTCGGACCGCCGCCGACCAGCGGCACCCGCGACAGCCTGGCCGAACTGATCCTCGAAAAGGGCTGCGACAGCGATCCAGCGATGAAGGCGTTGAAAAAGGCCAATTCGGACGAGCACAAAACGACTTGCACCAAGATCCGTGAGGACGGCGCTTATGTCGAAGCGGGCGAGAATGACAATCTGCTGGTTCAAAAGGTCGCGGCCGATCCGGGTGCGCTCGGCGTGCTTGGCTACAGTTTCCTCGAGGAAAATGCCGACAAGGTTGCTGCCGTCTCGATCGCCGGGGTGACCCCGACCGCAGCGACCATCAGCGACCTGTCTTATCCTGGCAGCCGCAAATTGTTCGTCTACATCAAGGGCGAGCATATCGCCGCCAAGCCGTCGATCAAGCAGTTCGTCGAAACGTATGCCCAGGGCATGGGCGCCGGCGGCATGCTCGCCAAGCGCGGGCTGGTGCCGCTGGGCAGTGCCGATGCGGCCGCTGCGACCGCGCAGGCGGCGGCACTCAAGCCGATCGATCCGGCAAGCCTCAAGTAGCCTGCGGATAGGACGAGCGCCGTGAGCCTGACCATTGCGCTCGTCGCGATCCTGGTGATCGCCGCCGTCGCCGGCCTGTTTGCCCGTAACCGGGCTAAGAGGCTGCGCGGTGGCGGCGCACGCCTCAATAGCCTGCCCAATTATCACGCCAGCTTCGTCGGCCTGTGGTCGCTTATCCCGGCACTCCTGTTCCTCGCCGTCTGGACTCCCATTCAAGGCCGACTGGTGAGCAGCGTGGTACTTGCCTCCCCCGCGGCCCAGTCGCTGCCCGATTTCGTGATGACCCGCGATACCATCCTGGCCGAAGCGCGCGATATCGCCAGCGGCGCGATCGAAGCCGGGTTCAACCCCGAATCAACCGCGCTTGCCCCGATCTACGCCGAGGCCGGCGCGCGCTATGCCGCGGTCGGCGGCGGGATTGCCATCCTGATTGCCTTGGTCGGGGCGTGGTTCGCGCTGCGCACGGTCAAGGTCGATTTCCGCGCTCGCTCGCGGGTCGAGAAGATGGTGCTGGGCCTGCTCGTCCTCGCCTCGCTGATCGCGGTGCTGACGACGCTCGGCATCGTCTTGTCACTGCTGTTCGAGAGCCTGCGCTTCTTCCGCCTGGTCAGCCCGACCGAATTCTTCTTCGGCACCACGTGGAGCCCGCAGACCGCGATCCGTGCCGACCAGGCCGGATCGTCGGGCGCGTTCGGATCGATCCCCTTGTTCTGGGGCACCGCGTTCATCGGCGCGATCATTGCCATGATCGTCGCCATCCCGCTCGGTCTGATGAGCGCGATCTTCCTGACCCAATATGCGCCGCACCGCGTGCGCGCCTGGTTGAAGCCTATCCTCGAAATTCTCGCCGGGGTGCCGACCGTGGTCTACGGCTATTTCGCCGCGCTGACCGTTGCTCCGCTGGTGCGCGATTTGGGCATTTCGATCGGCATCTCCTCGGCCAGCAGCGAAAGCGCGCTCGCCGCGGGTCTGGTGATGGGGATCATGATCATCCCGTTTGTTTCCTCAATGGCCGACGACAGCATCGCCGCCGTGCCGCAGGCGATGCGCGACGGCAGCCTGGCATTGGGTGCGACCAAGTCGGAAACGATCAAGAAAGTGGTGCTTCCCGCCGCGCTTCCCGGCGTGGTCGGCGGCGTCCTGCTCGCGGTCAGCCGCGCGATCGGCGAGACGATGATCGTGGTCATGGCCGCCGGTCTTGCCGCCAACATGACTGCCAATCCGTTCGAAAGCGTGACCACCGTCACCACCCAGATCGTCCAGTTGCTGACCGGCGACCAGGAATTCGAAAGCGCCAAGACATTGGCTGCCTTCGCGCTCGGCCTGGCGCTGTTCGTGATCACGCTGATCCTCAACCTCATCGCGCTGCGCTTCGTGCGCAAGTATCGGGAAGCATATGAATAGCGTTGCCCCAACCCGCTGGACCGACGGCTCGATGGAGCGGCTGGTGGCCAAGCGCTACGCCGCCGAACGCCGGTTCAAATTCTTCGGGCTGGCCGCGGTCAGCCTGTCAGTGGGGTTCCTCGCCTTCTTGCTGATCACCATGGCCTGGAAAGGCGCGGGCGGCTTCACCCGCACCGAGATCAAGCTCAGCCTCGATTTCCCGCGGTCCGACCTGATGCTCGATTCGGCGGCGCTTAGGGGACCCGAGGCAGCCGAGGCGATCGGCGCCGCCGGTCTCGACAATGTCGTCGAGCAAGCGGCGGTCGCGCAATTCGGGACAAATGGCGGCGAACTGTTCGGCGGCGCGACGATTCGCATGCTCGGCGAGCGGCTGGTCGAGGATCCCGACCTCCTCTCCCGCCGGACCGAGCTGTGGCTTCCGGCCTCATCCAAGGCGGATGTCGCCGGCAAGCGCGACGGCGACCCGGCAATCGAACGGCTGCTCGCCAACGCCGATCACCGCCTGCGCTTCAACCCGACCTTCCTCACCTCGTCCGACGCCACCGACGCGTCCGAGGTCGGCGTATGGGGCGCGCTCAAGGGCACGTTCCTGACCATCCTGGTGACGATGCTGCTCGCCTTCCCGATTGGCGTGCTGTCGGCGCTCTACCTGGAGGAATTCGCCCCGCGCAATCGCTGGACCGATTTGATCGAGGTCAGCATCAATAATCTCGCCGCGGTGCCGTCGATCATCTTCGGCCTGCTGGGTCTTGCGGTATTCCTAAACTTCATGGACCTGCCGCGTTCGGCGCCATTGGTCGGGGGGCTGACGCTGGCGCTGATGACCATGCCGGTGATCGTTATCGCCGGGCGCAACGCGATCAAGTCGGTCCCGCCGTCGATCCGCGATGCCGCTTTGGGCGTCGGCGCGTCGAAGATGCAGGTCGTGTTCCACCATGTCCTGCCGCTCGCCTTGCCCGGCATCCTGACCGGCACGATTATCGGCATGGCGCGCGCGCTGGGCGAAACCGCGCCGCTGCTAATGATCGGCATGCGCGCCTTCATCGCCGCCCCCCCGGGCAGCATCGTCGAGCCGGCGACCGTGCTTCCGGTGCAGATCTTCCTCTGGTCCGACGAGGTCGATCGCGGCTTTGTCGAGAAAACCAGCGCCGCCATCATCGTCCTGCTCGTCTTCATGCTGCTGATGAACGGACTCGCAATCTATCTCCGCAACCGCTTCGAACAGCGCTGGTAAGGCCTTCGTCCATGATCGACACCATCGTCCCAACCGCTCTCGACACCGAGGAGCCGGCCGAAACCAGCGCCACGCGCACGCCCAAGATGACGGCGCGCGATATCCACGTCTTTTACGGTGACAAGGAGGCGCTCAAGGGCGTCGGCATCGACATCCATGACGACAAGGTCACCGCCTTCATCGGCCCGTCGGGTTGCGGCAAGTCGACCTTCCTGCGCTGCCTCAACCGGATGAACGACACCATTCCGGCGGCGCGCGTGACCGGCACGATCGAGCTCGACGGGGAAAATATCAACTCGGCCAAGATGGACGTCGTCCAGTTGCGCGCCCGGGTCGGGATGGTGTTCCAGAAGCCCAACCCGTTCCCCAAATCGATCTACGAGAATGTCGCCTACGGGCCGCGTATACACGGCCTCGCACAGGGCAAGCAGGAACTCGATGCGATCGTCGAGAAATCGCTTCGCCGCGCTGGCCTGTGGGACGAAGCCAAGGACCGGCTCGACGAAAGCGGCACGGCCTTGTCCGGCGGGCAGCAGCAACGCCTGTGCATCGCCCGCGCGATCGCGGTCGATCCCGAGGTGATCCTGATGGACGAACCCTGCTCGGCATTGGATCCGATCGCCACCGCCAAGATCGAGGAGCTGATCCACGAATTGCGCGGCCGTTACGCGATCGCGATCGTCACCCACAACATGCAGCAAGCCGCGCGCGTGTCGCAAAGGACCGCCTTCTTTCATCTCGGCGAGATGGTCGAATATGGCAAAACCGCCGACATCTTCACCAATCCGGTGGAACAGCGCACCCAGGACTACATCACCGGCCGCTACGGCTGATCGGAGCAGATACCATGGCCAACACCGGCGGACACACGATCAAGGCATTCGACGACGATCTCGATCAACTGCGCGCGCTCATCAGCGAAATGGGCGGGCTGGCCGAGCATGGAATCCGCGAGGCGATGCGCTGCCTGGTGGATCGAGACCTCGATGGTGCCAGGCATGTTGTCGAGGAGGATCGCAAGCTCGACGCACTCGAGGTCGAGACCGAGCGCCGCGCGGTCCGGCTGATCGCGTTGCGCGCACCGATGGCCGGCGATCTTCGCGACGTGGTTGCCGCGCTCAAGATCTCGAGCGTGGTCGAGCGGATCGGCGATTATGCCAAGAATATCGCCAAACGCGTGCCCCTGCTGACCGACATCGGCAATGTCGAACCCTTGTCGCTGATGCCGGAAATGGCGCGGATTGCGACCGAAATGGTGCATGACGTGCTGAACGCATTTGTCGAACGAGATTCCGAGGCGGCGCTTCGGGTGATCGAGCGCGACAAGAAGGTCGACGATTTCTACAACAGCATCTTCCGCACCTTGCTGACCTACATGATGGAAAATCCGCACAACATCACCCAGTCGACGCACCTTTTGTTCGTCGCCAAGAATATCGAGCGGGTCGGCGATCATGCCACCAACATCGCCGAAATGGTCTATTATGCAGCGACCGGCGACTATCTTGGCGACCGACCCAAGGGCAGCGATTCCCTGGGAGCCGAGGGCTGATGAGCAGCGGTCGCCAACTCCTTCTGGTCGAGGACGATCGCGCGCTCGCCGATCTGATCGGCTTCCATTTCGAACGTGACGGCTGGACTGTGACCCGCACCGGCGACGGCGAGGAAGCGCTCATCCTGGCTGAGGAAGTTGCCCCCGGCCTCGTCATTCTCGACTGGATGATCGAGGGGATCAGCGGGATCGAAGTGTGCCGTCGCCTGCGCCGCAAACCCAGCACAGCGGCGCTGCCGATCATCATGCTGACCGCGCGGGGTGAAGAAGCCGACCGCATCCGCGGGCTGGAAACCGGCGCCGATGATTATATGACCAAGCCGTTCTCGCCCAAGGAGCTGGTCGCACGCGCCGCCGCCGTGCTTCGCCGATCGCGCCCGTCGCTCGCCGCCGAACGGCTCGACTATGCCGGGATCGAGATGGACCTCGCCGCGCACCGCGTCCGCCGCGACGGCGAATCGGTCAAGCTGGGGCCGACCGAATATCGCCTCCTGCGCCATTTGCTCGAACGGCCGGGCCGGGTATTCTCGCGCCAGCAATTGCTCGAGATGGCGTGGCCCCACAGCGAGGAAATCGAGCTTCGCACGGTCGATGTCCACATCCGCCGCCTGCGCCAGGCGCTCGGCGACCCCGACCTTATCCGTACTGTGCGGAGCGCCGGCTACGCGCTCGACTCCGAGGGGGTTGCCTAAGCCGGATCGCCGCCGCATGAGCCTGATTTATGGCGCGCAAGAACAAGAATAAGGCCGGCGGCAATCCTAATCGGCCGCGCTTCTGGGGCCGCCACGCGGTCGCCGCGGCGCTCGACAACCCCGATCGCCGGGTTCTGAAGGCGTGGACCACGCTTGAAGCCGCGGGCTTGATGAACTTCCCCAAGGACATGGTCGTGATGCGCGCCGAGGGGCCCGATCTCGGTCGCATGGTCCCGGCCGATGCGCCGCACCAGGGCGTGGTGATCGAAGTCGAACCGCTCGATGACATCTGGCTCAGCGATTTGCTCGCCGACGCCCCCAAACGCGCCGTCTTGCTGGTGCTCGACCAGGTCACCGATCCGCACAATGTCGGCGCCATATTGCGCTCGGCCGCGGCGTTCGGCGCGATCGGAATCGTCACTCAGGATCGCCACTCGCCGCCCGAAGGCGGGGCACTTGCCAAGGCCGCGTCTGGCGCGCTTGAGCGTGTGCCGTGGGTGCGCGTCGTCAACCTCGCTCGCGCGCTGGAGGAAATGGCCGAGGCTGGTTTCTGGCGGATAGGTCTCGCGGGCGAAGCCGATAGCGACATCAAGGACGCGCTTGGGCCGGAGCGTGTCGCATTGGTGCTCGGCGCCGAGGGACCGGGGATGCGCCACAATATCCGCGAGCATGTCGACGCGCTCGCCAAGCTCCCCATCTCGAGCGCGATGGAGAGCCTCAACGTCTCCAACGCCGCCGCCGTCGCGCTCTATGCCGCCAACGTTTCCTGATGGTCCGTACGGTCGAGACGCTTAACTACAGCCTCGACGCGCTCGCTGCGGTCGAGCCGGCCTTTGCCCGCACCCTCGCCTCCCATGGCCGCCCGGAGCCGCGCTTGAGCGAGCCCGGAGTCGCCACGCTGATGCGCACCATCGTCGGTCAGCAGGTCAGCGTGGCCGCGGCCCGGTCGATGTGGGCCAAATTGGTCGGCGCATTTGGCGATCCGCCGGCGCTCGACCGGATCCTTGCGGCGAGCGACGAGGAATTGCGGGCGCGCGGCCAGTCACGCCAGAAAGCCGGCTATCTGCGCAGTCTCGCCGGCCTCGTCCAGTCAGGCGAACTCGACCTCGCCAACCTTCCCGCCGACGACGAGGAAGCGATCGAACTGCTGACCCGGATCAAGGGCATCGGCCGCTGGTCGGCGGAAATCTATCTCTTGTTTGCGGAAGGTCGCGGCGATGTGTGGCCGGCGGGCGACCTCGCGGTACAGATCGAAGTTGGGCGAATGTTCGGCCTCGCCGATCGCCCTAGCGAGAAGCACTTGCGCGAACTGGCTGAAGCCTGGCGCCCCCACCGCGGCGCGGCGGCGGTGCTGGCCTGGCATTCGTACAACAATGTCGGAACGGCGCTCTAGCGCGCCTTAATTGCTCGCGCCGCCGCCGGTGGCGCCCCAGGTCGAGAACATCGATCCGCCCCAGCTTCCGCGGAAGCCGTCATAGATCGCTTTCGCCGCCTCGGCGATGGTACGCGGCCGGTCGGTCCCGCCGCGCGCGAAGAACGCGACCGCCAGCCGCCGCCCGTCGGGCATAGTGATGAAGCCGACGTCGCCGGTCAGCCCGTTGAGCGTGCCGGTCTTATGCTCGACCCGCGTGCCCATCGGCAGCAGCGCCTTCATCCGGTTGCGGCCGGTGATGCAGCGGCCCATGGCCGACAGCAGATAGGCGCGGCTCTGCGGCTTGAGCATGGTGCCCCGGTCGAGCTGACGAAGGAAAGCGATCATCGACAGCGGCGAGCCTGAATCCCGCCGGTCCATCAGGTCGCGCTTGGCGCTGAGCAGTTGCGCGATCGTGCGGTCGATGCGGATGCCGGGCAGATTGTTGAAGTTGAGCCATTGCTGCACTTGGCCCGGCCCACCCAGGTTGCGGATCAGCACGTCGGTCGCGGCATTGTCGCTGCGGGTCAGCATGACCTCGATCAGTTGCGCCGCGCTGCGCGACCCGATCCGGTCGTCAAGGCTGCGACGACCATGATCGACTTGCGCCAGATAGGCGCCGGCGACGGCCAGCTTGACCGTGCTGGCCAATGGAAACGGCTCGTCGCCGTTGATGCTGACGCTCCGGCCGCTGCTGAGGTCGAGCGCGGCGATGCCATATTCGCCCGATCGCGATCCGACCAGATAGGCCAATTGCCGTTCGACGGTGACCATGTCGGGCGACGACGCGGCCATCGCTGGCTGGGCGAAAAAGGCCGACAAAAAGGCAAGGACGGCGATCGCGCGCAAGTGGAACCCCCAACGATAATGAATCACCAGCCTATGATAGGCGCTCAAAGTCTTACAAACGCCTAAGAGCCGATGCGGTGGGTTTGAGCGACGAAGTGCGGCGAAACGCCCCAAATCAGGACCGAATGCCCTTTTCGTAGCGCCGGACCCCCAATCCGTTCCAGGATCGGTCACCCTTGTCGAGGCGCAGCGGCGCAAGCTTGTCCTTGCCCTCGCCACCCTGGCCGATCAAAAATCCGACCGCGCTTTGTCCCTCGCCGCTCGACCAACGGTAGCGGACGTTGACCGCCAGTAGCGGCACGAACAGTTTGCGCCCCTCGATTTCATATTCGCGGATGTCGTCGCGGGTCAGCCGAACCGCGCTGCGCAGCGGAATGCGGGCATAAGGCGCGATCTGCGGGATCGGGTCGCCGGGCGAGATTTCAGCGAAAAATGCGCTCAGCTCGACATCCTGACGCGCGCCGGCGTTGAGCAACCGCGCTTCGACGATCACGTCGCGCGCGGCGGCACTGCCCGAGTTGAACAGGGTCAGCTCGAACGCGATCGCCGTGCCTTGCGCGTCGAGCAACGCGCGGTCGGGAGTCAGTTCGATGTCGATCCACGGCCTGAGCCCGGTCGAGACGATCCCGCCGGGCACGATCGGGTCGGGCCGGGGCCGGACTGGCGGGTCGGAAACAGCGCGCGGCGTGACGTTTGGCGCTGCGGCGGGCGGCGGCGGCATCAAATTGGTCGGCAGCGGTTTGCGAGCACCGCCCGCGGCGGCGACAGAGGGCGCGGGCGCAGGGCGCGGAACCGGGTCGGGGCGCGGTGACGAAGAGGGCATTTCGCGGCGCCCGAGGTCGATCGGCGGGTGACCGGCGGGCTGGGCGCGGCGGCGGCCGAAGAACATCACCGCCATTCCCGCAACGGCGAACAAGGCGACGATCCACGGCAGCAGCGAGAACCCTTCCGATTGCAGCGCGGTGCTGGAGTCGGGCGGACTGACCGGCAGGACCGGCGGCGCGGCGGTCACGGCATTGGCCGCGCTCGCATCGGGCAGGGTCGGCGGACGACGCAGCAGGTCGCTGCTGGTCGTGGCAGGCGCGCTCGCCGCCGGACGCCCGGTCGTCGCCGTCACTGCGGGGCGATCGGCGGTCGGGGCCGGGGTCGGGGTCGGGGCCGGTCGGGTCGCCGGCGCGGGCTGGGCCGCGGGCGGCGGTTCGGCCGGACGGGTGACCGTGCCGTTGAGGCTGAAATTGGACAATTCGCCTGGCCCGATGTCGCTTGCCGGCGGAACGGAGGCGCTATTGTTCGACTGGGCGAGCGCCGGAGTCGCGGCAGCCACGCCTGCGATGCCCAGCATCACGACTTTCGAAACCAGGCCCAAGTGACTCAAAACACGATCCTTCACGCGCGGCCTATTGGCCTGCCTCGCCCCCGGCTTCAAGCGGGGAAACGCGCTAGCGTGCGTCCACCAGCACCAGTTCCACGCCGTTAGACGGTCCCGCGATCACGTCCAGCCGGACTTCGCCGGTGATCGCAATCCCATCCCGTGGCCCCGCCGCAACGCCATTCACCGTCACCGGCCCGCTCGCCACCAGATATTGGTGCCGCGTCGGTTCGAGGTCGAGGGCGATCGTCCCGCCGGCCGGCAAATTGGCGCCAAGCACCCTTGCGTCAGCGTGAATGGTCAGCGCTCCGTCCTCGGGATCGCCGCTGGCCAGCGTCTGGAACTGGCCGTCGCGGCTGTCCTTGGGGAACGGCATCGCGCCCCAGCCGGGCTCGACCCCCGGCGAATCGCTCTCGATCCAGATCTGGAACAAGGTCGTGGCCTCATCTTCCAGGTTGAATTCGCTATGGCGCACCCCGCTACCCGCGCTCATCACCTGCACGTCGCCGGCCACGGTCCGGCCCTTGTTGCCCAGGCTGTCCTCATGGCTGATCGCGCCCGAGCGGACGTAGGTGATGATTTCCATGTCGCTATGCCCGTGCGGTGGAAAACCCGACCGAGCGGCGATGGTATCGTCGTTCCACACCCGGATCCGGCCCCACGCCATGCGCGCGGGATCGTGATAATTGGCGAAGCTGAAATGGTGGCGGGCGTCGAGCCAGCCATGGTCGGCGTGGCCGAGCGAAGCGAAGGGGCGAATGTCGATCATGAAGCCAAAATAAGCGTCCGCTGACCGCGTTTCCAGTGTCAGCGATGTAACCGCAGATCCGTCGCATAATGCGCCGCTTTGTCGGCATAGTGCGCCGCCGACATTGCCAGCGCCGCCACCTCCGCCTCAGTCAGCGCGCGGATCGCCCGCGCCGGTGAGCCGACGATCAGCATGCGCGGCTCGAACGTCTTGCCCTCGGTCACCAGCGCCCCCGCCCCGACCAGGCATTGCTCGCCGATCATTGCGCCGTTCAGCACCCGCGCGCCCATCCCGATCAGCGCCCCGTCACGCACCGTGCATCCGTGCAGGATCGCCTGGTGGCCGACGGTGACCCGGGCGCCGATGGTGAGCGGCGCACCGGGATCGCTATGCCCGACCGCGCCGTCCTGCACGTTGGACTCATCGCCAATCAGGATCGGGGTATTGTCGGCGCGGATCACCGCCCCGAACCAGATGCTGGCCCGCGCGCCCAGCCGGACGTCGCCGATCAAATCGGCCGACGGCGCGGCCCAAGCGCCTTCTCCAAAGCTCGGCGCCTGGCCGTCGATAGCATAGCTCGGCATAGTCGGCCTCTCCCGTTTCGGCACGGCCACCAGCGCCGATTCACCTTCCATTAGCGATTTTCGACGAGGCTTGTCCCCATGAAAGCCGCCGCCGCCTTGTTCGCCCTCACCGCCTCGCTGGCGTGCGCCTCGCCGGGTGTCGCCGCGACTAACTCGGTCGATGCCGAAGCAAGCAGTGTCGCGGCGCGCATTCTGGCGATGCACAATCGCGAACGGGCAGCGGTCGGAGCGCCCCCGCTGGCCTGGGATCCGGTCCTCGCCGCATCGGCAGCAAGCTATGGACCGTCGCTCGCCGCGCTTGGCCGGCTAGCCCATTCGCCGCGCGAATCGCGCCCCGGCCAGCGCGAGAATCTCGCCATGGGCAGCGTCAGCCATTACGGGCTCGAGGATCTGGTCGGCTTCTGGGTCGAGGAGAAAGTGCACTTCCAGCCCGGCACCTTTCCCAACGTCAGCCGCACCGGCGAGTGGAAGGACGTCGCCCATTACACCCAGATGATCTGGAAGGGCACGACCAACGTCGGCTGCGCGATGCACGCCGCGGCCGGGCGCAACTATCTGATCTGCCGCTACTCGCCCCCCGGCAATGCCGACGGACGCTCCGTCCCTTAAGCAAATTTCTGCGCGAACGCCGCCGCCGCGCCGACCAGGCCAGGCTCCTCCAGCATCACGATCTTGACCGGCAGCCGCGCCATCGCCGCGCTGAACCGTCCCTTGGCAACAAACCGCGCGCCGAACCCCGACACCGGCAAGAATTCCGCCAGCCGTCGCCCGACCCCGCCGGCAATCACCACCCCGCGCGCGCCGTGCGCCAGCGCCAGGTCGCCCGCGACGCTGCCAAATGC
This sequence comes from Sphingomonadales bacterium, assembly GCA_038234545.1. Classification (GTDB taxonomy): domain Bacteria; phylum Pseudomonadota; class Alphaproteobacteria; order Sphingomonadales; family Sphingomonadaceae; genus Sphingomicrobium. The sequence continues at coordinate 1,591 of JBBQTM010000039.1, read as the reverse complement.
CATGCAGAATCGCTCGACCGCCTCACGCGCCAGCGGGTCGCCGCCCTCAGTCCCGCGGACCCAGATGTTGCGGTCAACCGACGGGTCGGTGTCGCCCGCGTCGGTCCCGCCAAGCACTTCGTAAATGTCGGAAATTCCCGGCCCCGCCACGACCCGCTCGGCCGACACCCGCCCGAAGCGCTGGCGCAGCCGCTCGAGCAGTCGATCCTCGAATTCGTCGACCGGCGCGAACGAGATATGCCCGCCTTCGCTCGGGACGATCCGGGGCCGATCGTCATCGCGCCACAGGATCGCCACCCCAAGCCCGGTGCCCGGACCGACGATGGAAATCGCACCTGCCTCGGGCAAATCTTCCCCAGGGCCGCACAAATGCCTGAAATCGCCCGGTCCGGCTTGCGCCACCGCATGGCCGACCGCCTCGAAATCATTGACCAGCACCAGCGCGTCCAGCCCCAGCTTGCGTTCCAACGCGTCCCGCTCGATCCGCCACGGCAAGTTGGTCAGCTTGACCGCGTCATCGACCACCGGTCCGGCCACCGACAGCGCCGCCGCTTTGGGCAGGGCCGCACCGTGCCGACGTTCGAAATCGGTCCACGCCGCGGCGATCCCATCATAATCGCCCGATTTGAGCGTTACCGGTTCATCCACCGACACCACGCGGCCGCCCGCCACTGTCGCAAGCGCGAACCGAACGTTGGTACCCCCCAGGTCGACCACGACCAGATCGGTCATTTGGTGATCATCACCACCACATCGCCAGTGCGCTTGAGCACCGCGGTTGTGACATCGCCCTCGACCCGGGCCAACCGCAAATCGATTCGCGCGTCGCCGATCGCGATGTTGCGGATGGTCAGATCGTCGAGGAATTTGGGCAGCACCGGCCGGTCGAGGGTCAGCGTCCCGTCCTGCGGATCGATCACGCAGCCGATCGCCGCCGCGACCAACGCAAACGGGGTTGCCGCCGCCCACGCCTGAGGCGAGCAGGCCACCGGATAACTGGTCGGCCCCTGCCGCCGCCGCCGCTCGAACCCGCAGAACAGTTCGGGCAGTCGGCGCAGGTCGTCGTAAATCGCCGAATCGAAAATTCCCTCGAAGATCGACAGCGCCGCTTTCTTGTGACCGTAGCGCGCCAGGCCGAGCGCGATCAGCCCATTGTCGTGCGGCCAGATCGACCCGTTGTGATAGGACATCGGGTTGTAGCGCGGCTCGCCGACCGCAACGGTGCGCACCCCCCACCCTGAATGGAAGCGCTTGCCGGTCAGCAGGTCGGCGACCCGTTTCGCCCGTTCAGGCGAGGCGATCCCGGCGAACAGGCAATGGCCGGCGTTGGACGCCAGCACCTCGCAGCGCCGTTTGTCGCCGTCGAGGGCGATTGCATAGGTGCCCGCTTCCTCGATCCAGAAGGCATCCTCGAACTTCACTCGAAGCGCTTCAGCCTGATCGGCCAGCCGGGTCGACAGATCGCTGTCGCCGAGGCGCGCGGCGAGCACTGACGCGCCTCGCTTGGCGGCGAACACATAGCCCTGCACTTCGCATAGCGCGATCGGCGCCGAAGCCAGCCGCCCGTCGCGATGGAAGATGCTGTCGCTGC
>JBBQTM010000038.1:0-15764 GCA_038234545.1 Sphingomonadales bacterium | reverse complement strand
TGCGCGCGGGGGTTATGAACCGATCCGCTGATCGGACGCCTCAAGCGGCAGCCGAACGCGTCCACAGGCCGTCGCGGTTGCGCGCCCGGGCAGGGAAGGTCGCCTGGAACAGCGCCAGCGTAAATTCTTCCAGTTTCTCGGCATCGCTGACGATCGTCCGGCTGGTCCACGCCTTTGGTCCACGCTCGACCACCTTGGTACCGATCGCGCCATAAACGTTCGACGCCGCGAGCACCGCGAGGCGCGACCGAAACGGCAGCCGACGCGCGCCGACCCGGGCCGAGGCCCGATAGCCGCGCGACAGTCGCACCAGTCGTTCGGCGAGCGGCGCGATCCGGTCGCCGTTGGCGGGATCGGCCAGCGCCGCAAGGTCGAGCCCCGCTTCGTCCAGCCATTGTTGCGGAAGATACACCCGTCCCTCGGCAGCATCGGCGCTGATGTCGCGCGCGATATTGGCAAGCTGGAAGGCGAGGCCGAGATCGCTTGCCCGGTCGAGCGTGTCCGTGTCGTCGGGGTCGACGCCCATCACCAGCGCCATCATCACGCCAACCGCGCCCGCGACGTGGAAGCAGTAGCGCAGCAAATCGTCCTGGGACTTCGGCACCCAGCCTTCGGCATCGAGCGCGAAGCCGTCGAGATGATCGGTCACTGCGCGTCGCGGGATGCGGCATTCGCGGGCGACGATCCCCAGCGCGTCGAACGCAACCACGCCGGTAAGCTCGCCCGCCAGCGCTTTTTCAGTCAACGCGACGATCTCACGGTGCGCCGCCTTGGGATCGGCCGGGGCCTTCATGTCATGGCCCAGGCTTTGGCCATCGGTCAGATCGTCGCATGCCCGGCACCAGGCATAGAGCAGCCACGCCCGCTCGCGCGTGTGCCTGTCGAACAAGCGGCTCGCGCTTCGGAAGCTCTTGGAGCCCTTGGCGATGATGTAGAACGACGCTTCGACCAGCGCCGGACGATCGAGCGCTTCCGGCGTCATCAGACGATCAGGCCCGCAGTCGCCTTGGCGCTTCCGACGACGCCGGGAATGCCCGCGCCGGGATGCGTTCCGGCACCGACGAAATACAGGTTGCTCAGCACATCGTCACGGTTGTGGACGCGGAAATAGGCACTTTGCGTCAATACCGGCTCCAGGCTGAAAGCGGAGCCGAGATGCGCGCCGAGATCCTCGGTGAAGTCGGCCGGCGTGTAATGGAAGATCGTCTCGATCCGGTTGCGGATATCGGGGATCAGCAACTTCTCGATCCGGTCGAGCACGACCTCCTGGTAGCGCGGTCCCTCGACCGCCCAATCGACGTCCATCTTGCCGCGATGGGGGACCGGGGCGAGCGCGTAAAAGCTCGAGCAGCCGGGCGGCGCCATGCTTGGGTCGGTGACGGTCGGATGGTGGAGGTACAGCGAGGGGTCCTCGGCCAGCACGCCATTCTTGTAGATATCCTTGAGCAACGGCCCGTAGCGGTCCGAGAACAGGATCGAGTGATGCGGGATGTCGGGGAAATTGCCCTTGAGCCCGAAGTGGACCACGAACAGGCTGGGCGAAAAGGTCCGCCGCTTGAGTTTGGCTTCGGCTTGGCGACCGCGCGGATGGTCCTTGATCAGGCCATAGCTATGGACCACGTCGCCGTTGGTCGCGACCATGTCGGCCTTCAGCTCGCCCTTCGCGGTGACCACGCCGGTGACCCTGTCGCCAGCGGTGGTGATCCGTTCGACCGGTTCGCCCAGGCGAACGGTGCCGCCGATCCGCTCGAACAACCGCACCATTCCGTCAATCAGCGCGTTGGTCCCGCCCTTGGCGAACCACACCCCGCCGTCGCGTTCCAGTTTGTGGATCAAGGCGTAGAGCGCACTGGTGTTCATCGGATTGCCGCCCACCAGCAAAGTGTGGAACGACAAAGCCTGGCGCAATTTGTCGCTCTTGACGAATTTGGAGACCATCGAATAGACCGAGCGCCACGCCTGATATTTGATCATCGCCGGGGCGGCCTTGAGCATCGACGCGAAGTCCAGGAACGGCACCGCGCCGAGCTTGACATAGCCCTCGACGTAAACCCCCTCGGCATATTTCAGGAAGCGGTGATATCCCGCCACATCGTCCGGGTTCAGCTCGGCGATTGCTGCCTCTAACGCTTTGTCATCATTGGAATAATCGAACGCTGTCCCGTCGTTCCACATCAGCCGGTAGAACGGGCTGACCGGCACCAGTTCGACGTCGTCCTTCATATGATGCCCGGACAGTGACCACAGTTCCTCCAGGCACGGCGGATCGGTGATCACGGTCGGTCCGGCATCGAACACATAGCCGTCCTGTTTCCACACATAGGCCCGCCCGCCCGGACGATCGCGCGCTTCGATCACGGTTGTCGCGATCCCCGCCGATTGCAGTCGGATGGCGAGCGCCAGTCCGCCGAACCCCGCACCGATGACGATTGCGCTTTTGGGCCTGTCGTTCACTTCAAGATTACCTTCAATGCTCGGAAAATCGGGATTGGCGGCTTGCCGACGAGGATTCGAATCTTGTCCGTTAGCGTGAGCTTGCCGGCATAGAAGCGCGATACCAGGCGTTCGTCGAGCCGGTAGAAATGGGTGAAGATTTGCACCCGTTGCTCGGGCCTCGCGGCGAGGAACAGCATTCGGTTGAGGAGGCGATAAAAGCCTCCGCCACGCCATTGTTCGATGAACCGTGCGCGGGTCCATGGGGCGATTGCCCGCCCGTCGAGGTCGGCCTGCTGGGCAAGGGCAATGGCATTGGCGGCGGCTTGAGGCAGCGAATAGCCGGTGACGGGATGGAAGAATCCACCCTTGAGCCCGAGCCGCGCGACAGGGTCGTTCGCCGGCCAGAAAATGGCGGGGTCGCCGCCGAGCAGGATCGGAAGGAGGCCACTCTCCTGGCGGGCCGGTGTTCCGGTCCAACCCTGTGCCGCGACGTAATCGGCGATTCGAGCGGTGACTTCGTCGCCATCGAGCGCGGGGCCGTTGGTGTAATAGGTGTCTTCGACGAGCAGTCGATCTTTGCTGAACGGCAGGCTGTAGACGAAGCGATAGCCATCCGACTGGTCGACCGTCGCGTCCATGATGATCGGTGCATCGAGGCCGTGGCCGGGAGCATCATATTCGACCCCGATGAATTTCTGCCACGCCAGTTCGATCCCCGGCATCGGCCCGTCCGGCCCGCGCGCGTCGATCACGCCCGAGGCGGGGATCCGGCTTCCATCGATCAAGGTAATGCCGTCCCCGGACAAGCTCGTCACGCCGGTGGCCAATCGATATTGGGTCGGCGCCAGTCGCGCGCGGACCAATGTATCGAGGTTGCTCGAATCGATGCTGTTGTACCCGAAGCCAAGTGTTCGGTTGCGGCCGGGGAAGCGCACCGAATGGCGCGGCCAGCGAACCGGCCTCATCGCCTCGACCAGCGCCTTGGCCTCGCCTTCGACATCGCCGTCGAAATACGACCAGGTATGATTGCCGCCGAACCGGTCACCGGCCTCGACCAGAAGCAACGGCACGTCTGGCCGGGCCTCGGCAATCGCCAGCGCGGCGAGCGATCCGGCAAGTCCTCCACCGACGATGATCAGGAGCTTGTTCGAACTCATCGCGGCTCGCCTTAAAGGCATCGTGCTGGTAAGACCATTGGCAATGGAGTGGGGAAGCAAGATGGTTTGGCCGGCGCTGGCCAGCGCGATCGCGATGACCGCGATCGTCGCGGTGCGCTATCTCATCACCAGCGGCGGCTTCGACTGGCTGACCCGCCGACGCCACCCCGACCTGTACACTGGCCGGGGACCGCAGATCCGCGCGGAAATCGGCTGGTCGCTCCTCAGCGCTTCGCTCTACGGCATCCCGGCTGGTATCCTGTTGTGGGGATGGGACAAATTCGGCTGGACCAAGCTCTACACCCAACCGCTGGACTATCCGATCTGGTGGCTCCCCGGCTCGGTCCTCGCCTACCTCCTGCTCCACGACACCTGGTTCTACTGGACCCACCGCTGGATGCATCGTCCCGCAGTCTATCGCCGGGTTCATGCGGTCCACCATGCCAGCCATCCGCCAACTGCCTGGGCCGCGATGAGCTTTCACCCGTGGGAGACGCTGACCGGCGCCGTCGTGATCCCGGCTCTGATCCTCACCGTCCCGATCCACATCGGCGCGCTTGGGGTGGTGCTTACGATCATGACAGTGATGGGCGTCACCAATCACATGGGGTGGGAAATCTTTCCCAAGGCTATCGTTCACGGTTCGGCAGGAAATTGGCTGATAACAGCAAGCCATCATCAGCTTCATCACCAACGGAACAAATGCAATTATGGCCTTTATTTCCGAATTTGGGATCGCCTGTGCGCGACCGATGGCGGTCTTGGCCGCTTTGAGCCTCAGCGTCGCAGCGCTCGCGCAGACGCCGGCAACGACGGATCTTACGATCGAGATCGCCGGGCTGCGTGATGCGCGCGGGATGGTGCAAATCTGCCTGACCGCAAATCCCAAGAGCTTCCCGGATTGCAAGGGATCCGACGCTGTTCACGCGACCGTCAAAGCGTCGCTGATCCCGGTCCATTATCAGTTCAAATCGCTTCCTGCCGGCACTTACGCGGTCGGCGCGTTCCATGACGCCAATGGCAATGGCAAGCTCGACACGGTGATGGGCATTCCCAAGGAAGGGTTCGCCTTTTCGCGTAACCCCGCCATGCGAGCACGCGCCCCATATTTCAACGAAGCGTCGTTCAGGAGCAACGGTCCGCCGTTACCGGCGTTGAAAATGAAGTATCTTCTTTAGCGATTTGAGGGTCTTGGCCGGAACAGCGCAAATCCGGCGAAAATCGATTCGGGAACGATCCGTTCGCATCGTCGTTCAGCCGATTGACTTCACGCGCCGTTGGCGGGGCCGAGGGCCCGGAGCTGAGGCCAATAAAACCAAGGGAGATAAAGAATGCGTAATCACATCATGGCCGCGCTGCTGGCCGGCTCAATGGCTGTTTCCGCTTGTTCCACGGTTGACGATGCCCGCATGTCGGACGTCGGAACCGGCGCCGTGATCGGCGCGGCCGGTGGCGCTGGTGTCGGCGCGGTAGTCGGCGGCATTTCGCCGATCGAAGGCGCCGTGGTTGGTGCCGCCATCGGCGGTCTCGCCGGTGCGGTCTGGTCGGACAGCAACAACGATGGGTATGTCGACGGCTACAGCCAGAATGGCACCTATTATAACGGTCGCCCGTCGGGCTGGGATTCGACGCTTGGTCGCGTTGGTACCGGTGCCGTTGGCGGCGCCGTTCTTGGTGCGGCTGCCGGGGCCTTGATCCCGGGCGTCAGCCTGCTCGAAGGTGCGATCGCCGGTGCGGTGGTCGGTGGCATTGCCGGCGCGATCTGGGCCGATCAGGACCGTGATGGCCGCGTCGATGGCTATATGTACAACGGCCAATATTATCAGGGTGCCCCGAACGGTCAGGCGCCGATGGCCGCCCCGATGAATCCCGGCGAACGCGGCTAACATCCGCGCGAACGTCGCTTCGAACGATCGGCGCGTCGGACGGCTCTGTCGTCCGGCGCGCCTGTCGTTATGGCTGGCGCTGACGCTTGGGGCCACGCTTCCGGCCACGGCCAGGACAGTCGCGCCCGCGACGCCAGCCACGGTCGTTTCCGGCGAGACGATCGATAATTTCTATGCTGCTCGCAATGGTCGACCCTTGTGGTTCGGCGGTGACAATTCGTCGGGCGCGGCGGCGCAACTGCTGTCCAACCTGATCCGCGACGCCCGGTACGACGGGCTCGATCCGGAGCATTACGCGCCGCTCGAACTCGAGCGAGCCCTGCGCGCCGCCTGGTCGAGCAATCCCGCAACCATTAATCGCGCCGATCGCCTGCTGAGCGAAATGTTCGTCGCTTATGCGCGCGACATGCGGCGGACACCCGCCATCGACATGATCTGGGTCGACCCCGAGCTTCGTCCGGCAAACGCCTCGCCGCGCCAGTTGCTCGATGCGGCGGCGGCTGCACCCTCGCTCGAGCAATATATCGGCGATTTGGGGTGGATGAGCCCAATCTATGCCGGTCTTCGCCGCGCGCTCGTCGAAGGCGCGCTGACTAGCCAGGGCGAATATGCACTGCTGCGGGTTAACCTCGAACGTGCCCGCGCGCTTCCGGCTGGCGCGGGCAAGGCGGTGATCGTCAACGCCACCGCCGCCGAGCTGACGATGGTGGAAGATGGCCGTGTCGTCGACACGATGCGGGTGGTGGTCGGAAAAGCGGTCCACCCGACCCCAATGATGGCGGCGATGATCCGCTTCACCTCGCTCAATCCCTATTGGAACGTGCCGGCCGATCTCGCCGCCGAACGGATCGCGCCCAATGTCGTCAAGGCCGGTGCCCCCTACTTGCGAAACAAGGGCTATCAGTTGCTGTCCAGCTGGGCCGATGATGCGACGGTGGTCGATCCGGCGACGGTCGATTGGTCCGCGGTCGCGGCGGGCAAGGTCAATGTCCGCGTCCGTCAGCTTCCGGGGCCGGAAAATGCCATGGGCCGAATGAAATTCATGTTCCCCAATGCGCAGGGGATTTACCTCCACGATACGCCGGAGAAGAAATTGCTGGGCGAGGATAGCCGGATGTTCAGCGGTGGCTGCGTGCGGCTGGAAGATGCGCCGCGCCTGGCGCGCTGGCTGTATGGCGGGAAGGCGCCGTCGACGAGTTCGACCAGCCCCGAACAGCGGGTCGATCTGCCCCGTCCGGTGCCGGTCTATCTGACCTATCTTACCGCCATCCCAAACGGTGGTTCGATCACCTATCTGCCCGACGTCTACAATCGCGACCCCGCCGCGTTGGCCGCGCTCGATCAAGCAGCGCTAGTCGCCAGCCGCTGATCAACGTTCCCAGCGCGGGAAATAGCGAATGTCCTGATATAATGGCGTCCCGTCGGCTTCGCGCGCGGGCTGAAAACGCGCTCCGTCCATCAATCTTCGACACAGCATGTCGTCGATTGCGGCATTGCCGCTGGATTGCAACGCACGACAGCGTTCCACTCGTCCGGCGGGATTGATCAGCAGCAAAAGTTCCGCGTTTCCCCGGCTCGATCCCATCGCTTCGATCTGCCGATAATCGCGGCGGTCGAGCGCGCCGGCGATGAGGCGCGCGCTGACGCGGCCCGCCCCATCGCCGCCACGGCCCCCGCCTTCTCGTCCCTCGCCTGTCCCGCCGGCGCCGGCCCCGCTGCCGCTGATCGCCGCCCCAGCCGTTGCCGCGGTGCCGCTTCCCGCCACCGGCGCGGCCGTAACCAGCTGGGGATTGGGCAGCCGCGCGGGGGGGGCGACGAATGGGCTTGGATCGGCCTTCTTTCCCGCCGGGGCAGGTTGCTCGCTCGGTGCCGAGCTCGGTCGCTCGGGCACTGCTGGCGGTGGCGGCGTCGGCGCAACGTCGAACGTTTTCAAGCCATCGTCGGCCTTGCGATCAACCTCCAGCGCCAGCCCGGTCAGCAACGCCGCGCCAAGCGCCAGATGGATCGCCGCCGTCGCCGCGACCGATCGGGCGCGGTCGCTGGGGTCCGACAGGGAGTGGCCGTATCGCATGACGATTGGGGAAACGCGCATCATGTGGCGGCGGTTGCTAGACCTTGAGCGCGGCAGCCTGGATCTCCGCCTCGCGCTGCAGGGTGCGTGCAAGCTGCGCCATCCCTGCAAGGTAAGGCGGGGGCACGAAAAGGTCGCGATAACCGGCCGCCGCCGCCGCGCGCAGGGTCCATGACGGGTCGATCAGGTGCGGCCGGGCAAGCGCCACCAGATCTGCCCGGCCCGAGGTCAATATCGCATTGGCCTGGTCGGCATCGGTGATATTGCCGACCGCCATCGTCGCAAGCTTGGCCTCGTTGCGGATCTTGTCGGAGAATGGGGTCTGGAACATCCGCCCGTAGACCGGTTTGGCCTCGGCCCAGGTCTGGCCGGCGCTGACATCGATCAGATCGGCTCCTGCCTCGGCGAAGGCGCGCGCGATCTGTACGGCTTCGTCGGGCGTCACGCCGTCATCTCCCGCCCAGTCGGTCGCCGAAATGCGGACCGACATCGGCCGCTCGGCGGGCCAGGCATCGCGCATCGCGGCGAACACCTCCAGCGGATAGCGCAGCCGGTTAGCCAGGCTTCCGCCATAGTCGTCGTCGCGCTTGTTCTGCAGCGGTGTGATGAAACTCGACAGCAGATAACCGTGCGCCGCGTGAAGCTCGATCATATCGAAACCGGCGTCGATCGCCCGGCGGGTAGCGGCGACGAACTGATCGCGGATCATGTCCATGTCGCCTCGGGTCAAAGCGGTCGGGCGGGCATTGCCTTGGCTCCAAGCCACCTCGCTCGCCGCCACCAGTGGCCAATTGCCGTCGGGAAGCGGCGCATCCATTGTCTCCCACCCCAATTGGGTAGAACCCTTGGCCCCCGAATGTCCGAGTTGCAGACACAATTTGGCCTTGCCATTGGCATGGGCAAAATCGGTGATCCGCAGCCATGCCACGGCCTGCTCGTCGGACCACAGGCCGGTGCAGCCCGGAGTGATCCGTGCCGTGGGCGAGACGCAGGTCATCTCGGTGAACACCAGCCCCGCGCCGCCCATCGCCCGGGCGCCATAATGGACCAGGTGAAGGTCGCCCGGCGTTCCGTCGGCGGCGGAATACATCGCCATGGGCGAGACGACGATCCGGTTCTCGAGCGTCAGTTCGCGGAGCTTGAACGGCGCGAACATGGGCGGGGCCGACTTCGCTTCGCCAGTCGCTCGCGCCCAGAACTGCCGCTCGACGCTGTCCAGCCAATCCGGATCACGCAAACGCAGATTTTCGTGGCTGATCCGCTGGCTGCGGGTCATGAGCGAATAAGCGAATTGCCACGGCTCGAAATCGAGATAGCGGTCCAGCGTCTCGAACCATTCGGTCGAATTGCGCGCGCTATTCTGGAGTTTGAGCACTTCGAGGCTGCGTTCGGCCTGATACTCCTCGAGCGCCTGGGCGAGTGGCAGGCCGGGGCGGTTGAGCACTTCGGCCAGCTTAATCGCATCCTCAAGCGCCAGTTTGGTCCCCGATCCGATCGAGAAATGCGCGCTATGGGCGGCATCGCCGAGCAGGATGATGTTGCCGTCGCTCCACCGCTCGCATTTGATCCGGCGGAAGTTGAGCCAGGCCGCGGCGCCGGGCAGGTGGGCGGCATTACTCAGTAATGGCTGACCGTCGAGATGTTCGGCGAAGATTTCTTCGCACCGCGCGATCACGGCGGCCGAGTCCATCGTGTCGAAACCGAGTCCACGCCATGTCGCTGGCGAACATTCGACGATGAAGGTCGAGCAATCGGGCGCGAAGCGATAGGCGTGGGCCCAGATCCATCCCGCCTCGGTCTGCTCGAACGCGAAGGTGAAGGCGTCGAACGTCTTGGGCGTGCCGAGCCAGATGAACTTGTTGGCGCGCTCCTCGACCTCGACCCCGAATGCTTCGGCGCGGGCGTCGCGGATGCGGCTGTTGATACCGTCGGCGGCGATCACCAGGTCATAGCCCGCCCATGCGGCCGGATCGGGATCGCATTCGGCTTCATAGTGGAGCCGCACGCCCAATTCCTCGGCGCGTGCCGACAGCAGGTCGAGCAGGGGCTTGCGGCCGATGCCGATGAAGCCGTGGCCCGACGAGGTGTGGCACTCCCCGCCGATATGAACAGCGATGTCATCCCAATGTGCGAAGTTGGCGGTGATCTCGGCGCCGGATACGGGATCGTTGGCCATCAGATTATCGACCGTCTGATCGGAAAAGACGACGCCCCAGCCGAATGTCACGCCGCGCGGGTTACGCTCGAACAAGGCGATGTCATGGTCCGGATCGAGCAACTTCATCGAAATGGCGAAATACAGACCCGCGGGTCCGCCGCCGATGCAGGCAATTCTCACTGCGCGGTCTCGATTCGCCTCAGAAATGCATCGATCGCGGCGTTGAAGACGGCGGGCTGCTCGATATTGGCAAGGTGACCCGCGGCAGAAATGATCTGCAGCTCCGCGCCTTGGATGAGCGTCGTAAGTTCCGCCGACAAAGCAGGCGGGGTGATCGTGTCTTCGTTGCCGACCAAAACGAGGGTGGGCACGTCGATCCCGGCGGCGCGATCACGCTGGTCGGCCAACCACACCGCGCGAGCGGCAAGGACATAGGCTGCGGGATCGATCGCGCTCATCGTATCGATCACAATGCGATGGATCGCCGGTCCGGCGGATTTGCCGAGCAACGCGCCGGCGCGGGCCTCGGCAAGTGCGCGCATGCCGATCGTTCGGCTGGCTTGCTCGGAGCGGTCGAAGATCGCCTGGCCATCGGGATGGACGGCGAACGTATCGGCCAGAATCAGCGAGGTGCAGCGCCGGGGGGCCGCGGCGTGGAGCGCGATGGCTACGACGCCGCCCAGCGACAGGCCGCAGATATGCGCTCGCTCGATATCCAGCGCATCCATCACGGCCACCACCGCGGCGGCATAATCGTCGCGGGTCACGTCCGGCGCGAAGTCGCTTTCGCCATAGCCGGGGTAGGACAAGGCAATCGCCCGGCGGTCTCGACCGAAATGGTCGAGCTGCGGCGCCCAGACGCCTTTGTCCGACCCGACGCCGTGGAGGAACAGGATCGGCGTTCGATCGCCGCTGCCCTGCTCGGCAACATCGATCAGTCCGCGATTCGTAGCGATTGCCCCCATCGCTTCATCTTCAAGTGCGCGTCGCCGCTTTGCAAGCGCGGCGCCGGATTGTAGCGTCGGATGCGATGACCAGCATGACGATCAATGGCGAAGCGGTCCGCTTCACGCTCGACCCGGCGACACCGTTGCTGTGGGCGCTGCGCGATGCGGCCAATCTGACCGGGGCCAAATATGGCTGCGACACCGGCGAGTGCGGGGCGTGCACGGTGATCGTCGACGCGCGGGCGGTGCCGAGTTGCACCCTGCCGATTGCATCGCTCGAGGGGGCGGAGGTGATCACCATCGAAGGGCTGGCTCCAAACCGCGGTCATCCGATCCAGCAAGCCTGGGCCGCCGAGCAGGTCAGCCAGTGCGGCTATTGCGAGCCAGGCGTGATCCTGGGGATCGCGGCATTGCTCAAGGCCAACCCGCGACCAGGCGAAGCGGAGATTGCCGCACTGACCAACCTGTGCCGCTGCGGCATCGGGCCGCGCGCGCGGAAGGCCATTGTGCGTGCGTCGATGGCGATGACCGGGGGCGACAGTCTGGGGTCGATCGGACGCGCAAACGCTCCGTCGCAAGCTGAACCCGAGCAGCCGCAACGGTTCAGCAACGGCTCATCTGACGGAGCGCAAATTCCGTCCCAGTGAACAAGGTTCAAGTGGAGCCAGAAATGCGTAAATTCAGTCTATTCATTCTACTCGCCACCAGTGCCATGCCGGCCTTGGCCCAGCGCAGCGATGAAGATCGCCAGTCGCGCCGTGCGGCACAAGCGGAGCGATCAGAGAGCCGCGCCGAACGTCCCCAGCGAGCCGAACGCGCCGAACGTCCTCAGCGCGCCGAACGCCAGCAACGTCCCGAGGCAGCGCAGCGCTCCGGCGGGCCGCAGGTCCAAGTTGAACGTCAGGTGCAAGGCGCCGGTCAGACCAGCGAGCGGATGCAGCGATACCAGCAGCAGATGCAGCAGAGTCAGCAGCAGCAGGCCGAAGGGTCGCGCAACGAGCGGATGCAGCGATACCAGCAGCGTCAGCAGCAGCAACAGGTCGATGGCGAGGTCAGCCGCGAGCAGCGGGTTCAGCAGTGGCGCCAGCGCCAGGTCGACACCAACCAGCAAAGCGGCGGTGGGCTGGTCCAGCGCGATCGCCGCGTGCGGTCGGTGCCGGTTGTCCAGCCCGAGGCCGGACAGGTAGGCCCGGTTCGGACCGACGTCCGTCGCATCGGACGAGATGGACGCTATGAGCGGGACGGTCGCCGCTACGACCGCGATAACCACAATCGCTGGACGAACCACTGGCGCAACGACCGCCGCTATGACTGGCGCCGCTACCGCGACCGAAACCGCTCGATCTTCAGCCTCGGATTCTACTTTGATCCATTCGGCTTCAATTATCGCCGGTTCGGGATCGGATCGTATCTCTACTCCGGCTATTATCAGTCGAATTACTGGATCAACGATCCGTGGCAGTATCGCCTGCCGCCGGCCTACGGTCCGTATCGCTGGGTGCGCTATCACAACGATGCGGTGATGATCGACACCTACACCGGCGAAGTGGTCGACGTGATCTACGGCTTCTTCTGGTAGAATTTGGCCGGTCATTGGTCGAAGGGGGCGTTGCGGCACTTGTCGCAGCGCCCCCTCTCTGTATTAGGGATGTGACACAGCCGTTAACAGGGACTCATCACATGATCGCTCGCGCTTCCGTCGTCCTTTTTCTATCGACCGCTTTGCTCGGCGCCTGCGCCACGACCGCTCCGCCGATCGCATCGCCGCTAATCGCCGAGGCGCCGGCGGCCGAGCCTGCCGCGCCGGTGGCGAGTGTGCATGATGTCCTGTTCAAACTGTTCAAGGACAGCGACGAAGCCCAGCTCAAGCGCAATCCGCTGTTCGCCTTGTTCCGCGGCGACCTGCGCTATGCTGACCAGTTCGGCGATTACATCACCGACGACTATCTGGCGGGAGAGAAAGCCGCGCTCGAGGGTGAGCTTGCGGCGCTTCGCGCGATCGATCGAAGCCAGCTCAATGCCACCGACCAGCTGGCGTATGACGTGTTTGAATATCAGCAGACCACTGGTCTGGAAGGCTATGAGCCGCGCTACCTCGATCCGGGCAAGGTGCGGCCGATCAACCATTTCAGCGGCTTCCACACATTCTACCCCACCTTCGCCAGCGGCAAGGGGGCGGCGCCGTTCAAGACGGTCGCGGATTACGAGAATAATATCAAACGCCACGAAGGCTATGCGACCCTGCTCGAGCGGTCGATCGGGCGATTCCGCGAGGGCATGGCAAGCGGGGTGTTCGACACCAAGCTGACGATCCGCAACGTCGTCGCCCAACTCGACGAGCAATTGAAGCAGAAGCCCGAGGATTCGATGTTCTACGCGCCGGTCAAGGCCTTCCCCGCGGCGGTGACCGAGGCCGATCGTCCGCGGCTGGCGGCGGCCAGCCGGGCGGTGATCGCCGATCGCATCTACCCGGCGATGACCAAATTGCGCGACTTCCTGAAGACCGAATATTTGCCGCTTGCGCGTGAGCAGGTCGGGCTGTCGGCGATGAAGGGCGGACCGGTGGTCTATGAGAAACTGATCCGCGACACGACCACCGTTCAGATGAGTGCCGACGAGATCCATACCCTCGGCCTGAGCGAAGTCGCGCGGATCACGACCGGGATGGAGAAGGTCAAGGCCGAGGTCGGCTTCAAGGGCAGCCTGGCCAAATTCTTCGACTATCTGCGCACCGATCCCAAGTTCAAGATGAAGAGCCGCGAGGCGCTGACCCAGGGCTATTACGACATCGGCAAACAGGTCGATGCCAAGCTTCCGGAATATTTCTCGACCCTGCCCAAGGCCAAGCTTGCGATCCGGCCGTACGAGCCTGTGATCGAACGCTTCCAGGCGGGCGGCAGCTATGAACCCGGCACGCCCGACGGATCGCGGTCCGGCACCTTCTATTTCAATGCCTACGACCTGCCGTCGCGGACGACGCCAGGGATGACCACGCTCTACCTGCACGAAGGATCGCCGGGGCACCATTTCCAGATCAGCCTGGCGCAGGAGAATGAGGCGCTTCCGCCGTTCATGCGGTTCGGCGGCAACACCGCTTATGTCGAGGGCTGGGCGCTCTATTCGGAGACGCTGGGCTACGACATGGGCTTCTTCGCCGATCCATACCAGCGGATGGGAACGCTCGACGACGAGATGCTTCGCGCGATGCGGCTGGTGGTCGATACCGGCATCCACTCGAACGGCTGGACCCGCGAACGGGCGATCAAATATATGCTTGCCAACAGCAGCATGGGCGAAACCGACGCGACCAACGAGGTCGAGCGCTACATCGCGATCCCGAGCCAGGCACTGGCCTACAAGATCGGCGCGCTGACCATCCAGCGGCTGCGCAAGAAGGCGGAAGGCGAACTTGGGTCCAAATTCGATATCCGCGAATTCCATGCCCAGGTGCTGATGACCGGGGCCTTGCCGCTGCCGATCCTGGAGAAGAAAATCGACTCCTGGATCGCGGCGAGGAAAGCCTCTTAAGGTGACTAAGTTTCCCCACTTCGTCGGCTTTTTCGGGGTGATTTGTAACCTTAAGAAACCTCGCCCCTCCTCCTTGGGGGAGGTGGCAGCCGCAGGCTGACGGAGGGGTTCTCGCCGCGCTAACCCATCCGTCGACTTCGCCGCCACCTTCCCCACGGGGAAGGAGCAAGGTAGCCAAGCAGTTGAAATCCTATTTTGAAAGCATAATCGGGAGAGCGTGATGGTCGGTAAGTTGCTGTGTGGCGGGGCGGCGATCGCCCTTTCGGTGTTGACCGTTCCGGCGACGGGACTTGCCCAAGGCGCGGCACCCGCAACCGTGCAGAGCCCGGCGCAGCAGCTTTCGGCATTGTTCAAGGCGAGCAACGAGGGCGAGCTCAAGCGCAATCCGCTGAGCGGCCTGTTCCGCGGCGATACGCGCTTTGCCGGGCAATTGGGTGACGGCATCAGCGACGCCTATTTCGCCGCCGAGCGCGACGCCGCGGCGGCCGAGCTGGCGGCGTTGAAGCGGATCGACCGTGCCCGCCTGACCCCGTCCGAGCGCATTTCTTACGACGTGTTCCAGTGGCAGCGTAACCGCGAGCTGCGCGGGCTGCAGCCCGACTTGCTGGCGCTGACGGTCGTGCGCCCGATCGACCATTTCGGGAGCATTCACACGTCGTTCGCACAATTGAACAGCGGCGACGGCGCGGCGCCGTTCAAGACGGTGCAGGATTATCAGCATGGTCTGAGCCGGATCGACGGCTTCGTGACCTATGTCGATCGCGCGATCGAGCGCATGCGTCAGGGCATGGCCAGCAATGTGACCCAGCCGAAACTGGTGATGGTCAATGTCGTCGAGCAGCTCGACGCGATGCTCGCGCAGCAGGGCGACAAGAGCAGCTTCCTGAAACCGGTGCAGAAATTCCCGGCGGCGATTCCGACCGCCGAGCAGGAGCGACTGAAGGCGGCCTATGTCGCGGCGGAGGCGAACAAGATCCGGCCGGCGCTGACGCGGCTCCGGACCTTCATCGCCGATGAATATCTGCCCAAGGCGCGCGAGACGGTCGGCCTGTCGGCGATGCCCGGCGGCGACAAGCTCTATGCCTATCTCGCGCAATCGAGCACCACCACCGACCTGACCCCGGACCAGATCCACCGCATCGGCCTGTCCGAGGTTACCCGGCTGCAGGCGGAGATGGAGGCGGTCAAGAAACAGGTCGGCTTCACCGGCACACTCAGGGAATTTTTCGAGCATATCCGCACCGATCCCAAGTTTCGCCCGGAATCGCGCGAATGGCTCCAGGCGCAATATGTCGCAACCGGCAAGAAGCTCGATGCGACCCTGCCGAAACTGTTTGCAACCCTGCCGAAGACGCCGCTGTTGATCCAGCCGACCCCGGCGCTGACCGAAAAGGGCGCGGCGCGCGGATCCTACAGTCGCGGCAATCCCGACGGCAGCCGGCCCGGCGTGTTCAATTTCAACGCATATGATTTGCCGTCGCGGTCCACGCCGGCGATGGAGACGCTCTATCTGCACGAGGGCGCGCCGGGGCATCATTTCCAGATCAGCCTGGCGCAGGAGAATGCGAGCCTGCCCGATTT
>JBBQTM010000037.1:0-15791 GCA_038234545.1 Sphingomonadales bacterium | reverse complement strand
TTGTCCAGCCAGCGCCGCGCTTCCTCGGCATTGGAGCGGGTATCGACCGATTCCGAGCCGAGATCGACGCAACATTGCATCAATCGTCGGCGACCCTGCAGGCGGCGGACAAGATCGTCCTTGGTCACCGCCGGATCGGCCCCTGCGATCAGCAGCCTTTTGCCCTTGCGCTGGGCGAGCATCGCGACGGCATGTTCGATCCGACCTTCGCCGCCGGTGATGACGACGATCGCATCGGTCGCCGCGACGTCATCGCCCGCGGGTTTGCCGAGGGTCACGCCAAACAGCAAGAAACCGAGCGCATAAAAGATCAGCAGCAATGAGCCGACCCGGACGATCACAGACTGGCCCTCAGCGCCTTCAGCACCGCCATCCGTGCGACGACGGTGGCGAGGATGGTGCCGATCAGCGGAAGCAAAGCGAGCAATAGGATGTCGCGCGGGCTCAGCAACGGCCCGCCGGTCAGATCGGCGAGCCAGGTCGAGCCGCCGCCCGCGATCAGCAATAGCACGACCCCCGCCGCGACCGCCCCGGCGGTGCCGCCGGTCAGTGCGTCGAGCGCGATCTTGCGCTGGAACAGCCGTGCCACCTGATCGTCGGTCGCGCCGATGCCGTGCATCACCTCGATCGTCGAGCGATGCGTGTCGAGCGTCCCGCGCGCCGCAAGCACTACCGCGGCGGCGGTCGCAAGCGCGATCAGCACCACCAAAGTCAGCGCCAGCCAGCCAAGCGCGCGGACCGCGCCGAGCACCGGCCCCAAACTGTCTTTATGCGCCACGAACCGCGCGCCGGGCACCTGGCGTTCGATATCCGCGGCGATCCTGGCCACGGGCGCGTCGGCGGAGAGATCGACGTCGATGATCGCCGGCAGCGGCAGGTCCGCCGCGGCGCCTGTCGGCCCTAGCCACCGTTGGAGGATTCGGCGCATTTCATCTTCGCTGACAGCGCGGACTGCGGTGACTCCGGGCGACGCGGCGAGCAAGGCTTGGGCCCGCGCCGCCTTGGCCGCGCCGTCGGCGATCTCGACCGAGTAACGATTGTCGACCCCGGCCGCGACCAGTCGCGCCGAACTCGCCAGTGCCAGACCGGCGGCGCCGATCACCACCATCACGAACATCATGATCGCGATGACGTAGGGCGTCGGCCCTTCCAGCCGCCCACCAGGGATCAGCCTCCGCTCGGCCGGGGTGGCGGCGAGGAAGCCGATCATCCGGCCTGTTCCTTGAGGCTGCGCGGCGGATTTTTAAGTGATCCCGTCGGATCGACCATCGCGCCATTATCGAGGCGAAGCATGTGCGCTTCCGGGGTGGCGGCGATCAGCGACAGATCGTGGGTCGCGACGACGATCGTCGTGCCGAGCCGGTTGAGCGCGGTCAGCAAGTGGAGGATCCGGCGCGCCATTTCCGCATCGACGTTGCCCGTCGGCTCGTCGGCAACCAGTAATTCGGGCCGTGCAATCACCGCGCGGGCGATCGCGAGCCGCTGCTGCTCGCCGCCCGACAGTGTCGGCGGGCGTGCGCTGGCCCGGTCGGCAAGCCCGACCCACGCCAGCATCTCGCGTACCGGACCCTCGACCTCGACGCCGTCGTGGCCGGCGATGCGCAACGGAAGCGCGACATTGTCGAAGGCCGACAAGTGCCGGATCAGCCGGAAATCCTGGTAGATCACCCCGATCCGGCGGCGGAAGGCGGGCATCGCCGTGCGCTCGGCATCGGCCAGCTCCTCGTCGAACAAGCGGATCCGGCCGCGCGTCGGGCGCTGGGCGAGGTACAGCAATTTGAGCAAGCTTGTCTTGCCCGCCCCCGACGGGCCGGTAAGGAAATAGAAGCCGCCCCGCGCCAGCTGGAAATCCAGGTCGCGCAGCACTTCGGCGCCCGTGCCGTAGCGCAGGCCCACCCGGTCGAATTCGACGATCGTCGACAGCTTGACGCACCCCTCACGCGGACGGACACCGTCCTCCCATTGCCAACCCTGACACAGGGACGCCTGCCTTGCCAATGGCGGCGACATGCTGTTACCGAATGATGATCAACCTGGCAGAGGATTGTTCGACCCATCATGATCCTGACTTGTCCGGCCTGCAGCACCAAATATGTCGTCAAGGACGGCGCGATCCCGCCCGCCGGGCGACAGGTGCGCTGTGCATCGTGCAAGCATAGCTGGCACCAGGATCCGGATGGAGCTTCGTCGCCTCCGGCTCCTGAACCGGTTCAGGAGCCGGAGACGGTTGTCGCAGAGAGCGCGACCGCGATCGTCGAGCCACCTTTCTTCCCGACCACCGATACGCCCAACCCGCTCGACCAGATTGTCACCGATGTGCCGTCGGCACCCGCGCCTCCTCCCTCGCCCAACGAGGATCGCCAGTGGCAGCAGGTCGAGCCGGCCAGCGCTTGGGACGAGCCGGCGCCGGTCGCTGACCCAATCGTCGCGCCCGACCCGGACGCGGTGGCGGAGGATTTCGAACCGTTTTACGATCACGAGCCGCTCGAGCAGCCAAAGCGCAAATGGCCTTTGCTGCTGTTGCTCGTATTGCTGGTTGCACTGGCGGCGGTCGCCTTCTGGTTCCTTGCGCCGGCCGAGCTGCGCGCGCGCGCCGGGCTGGCCTCCGCCAAAGAGTCGCAACTGTATGCGGTGGTCAACACCGGCGATTATCAAAGGCTGGCGAGCGGCAATAATTTGTTCACGGTGAGCGGTCGGATCGTCAATTCGACCGATAGCCGCCAACCGGTGCCGCCGATCCGCGCCGAATTGCTCGACAAGACCAAGCAGAGAGTGATTCACAGCTGGACCATCTCGCCGCCGACCGGATCGCTCGACATCAACAAGAGCGCGAGTTTCAACAGCGCTGAAGTGGATGTGCCCGAGGGTGGTGAGTTCATCCGCATCCGGCTGGGTGGGCCGGCTTAAGCCACCTATTCGAATTCGATGAGGTAAGCGGGGCGGCGCTGGCCGTCCTCGACCCGCACCGACGCCTTGATCAATCGCGCATCGGACGACGGGCCAAGATGGACCTTGGTACCCGACAGGATGCGCACGGTGGCCTGGGCGGGCATGAGCGTGCCGGTCGGACGGGCCGATGCCGTCGTGGCCGTCGTGGCGGGGGGTTGGGCGAGGGCCGCCAGCGCGAGGAAGACGAGCGTCATGGCGATCGAACTACGCCCCGCCTTCGCGATGGTAAACAGCCCGTTTACCACTGTCCCGCGGCGGGACTCGAGCAAAGCCGTTGCGCCCGCCTAGACGACTTGCTAGAGGCCGCGCCTTGCCAGGGACGGCGGGGGCATTTTCCCGCGGTTTTTCACGGATGCGGTCGTGGCGGAACTGGTAGACGCGCAACGTTGAGGTCGTTGTGGCCGAAAGGCCGTGGAAGTTCGAGTCTTCTCGACCGCACCATCCTTCCCTGGCGACTAAAGCGATAATGGTTCGCAATAGCGCCAGGGCGATCCCTCCCTACCTCAATGTCGTGCCAGACGACTCTGCCGGCGAAGAAATTCCCGCAATTTCAGGTATTTTCGTCACCCGCGCCGCGCCCAGCCGTGCAGTCGGGGCGGATTCATTGACGGTTGCGCTCAGCCCGAGTTTCGTGGCGACCCGCGCGATGCGCGCGCTTTCGGCCGAGATACGCACTGTGTATTTGCCGTAGGCGACCCGCTCGAACAGGAAGAATCCGTCATAGTCGCTGCGCGTGGTCGAAATGACCTCGCCCGAAGCATCGACCAGCTCGAGTTCAAGCCCTTCGAAGCCTTCGCCGCCGTCCTTGACCACCGCGCCCTCGATGTCGCCCGCTCCGACCAAGGCAATTTCAACATCGGCGGCAATCCCAGGACGCGGCGTGACCACCTGCAAGGCCTGTCTTGGTGTCAGTGTCGGATCGCCGAGGCTGGAAGTGTCCACCCCGACCGTCACCGGGACATAATTGGCCAGGCCGGCGACCAGCACCGTGCCTTGCGCATTGGTCGCGCGCTCGGACAGGCGCGATCCGGTAGTAACCAGGGCCCCTTTCTCGACCGGCTCGCCCAGATCGCGGCGGCCATTGTCATTGGTATCGCGGAACACGGTCGCGCGGACCGCGCCGGCGGAGGCCAGCTGCTGGCGCGACAGCGAGAGACCGCGGCGGCTCGAATCGAGCGAGAAATTGAGGTTGAAGCCGACTGCGAGTGAGCCATCGCTGGCGGCTTCCCCGGTCAGCGCCACCGCCATGGTGTCGAACCGCCGGATATGCGTCACACGGGCCCGGCTCAGGCGGGTCTGCGCGTCATACGCCACCGCGCCCTCGAAATCGGCTTTCTCCGACGCTGACCAATAGGCCGACAGTTCGGCGGTCCTGAAGCGGCTGTCGGGCGAGATCTGCCAGACGCCGGATCCGCGCAACCGCACCGCGCCGATCCGGCCCGATGCGATCATCGATCCCTCTATTTCAGGGGGCGGCGCGGGGCCGCCCTCATTCCACTGGCGTCGGTAACGAAGGTCTCCGGCCAGGTTGAAGCGGTTGATATGACTAGACAATCGCGCCGCGGCCTCGAGTTGCTTGGTGCCGTCGCCGCGCTCCGAATAGCGCACGTCACCATGCACCGGGACCAGGGCGCGGCCGATCTTGAGCGGTGCGTCGAGCGCCACCCGCCCCTCGCGAACACTCTTGCGATCGAGCCCGTTCAACCGAAAATCGCGCGCCCAGATCGCTTCGGCGCTGACATTGACCGCACCGAACTTGCCCAGCAGCTGCGCCCGCGCCGCCAGCCCGCCCCTGTCGTCGCGCGCCACCGCCACTTCGACAAGCGCCGCGCCAACCGAGCGGCGCACCGTGCCCTCGACATAGGTCAGCCGCTCGTCGGCCAGCTGCAGCGCCTGGATCGTGACCCCGACCGAGGTTTTCTGGTCGATGCCATGCGCCAGGGCGAGTGTCGCCTGCGCCTTGGCGAGATTGGGATCGTTGGGCCGCCCGTGGAAATTGACCAAATCGCGTCCGGGCTGGTTTACCCCGGCCCAATACCAGGTCTCCCCGGACGGGACATTTTCCTGCCCGACGTTGACCGTTTCGCTGCGCGTGCGCACCTGCCCCTGCGGGCCGTACATCACGATATCGATTCGATTCTCGCCGTACAGCAATTGCACGTCCTCGAAGCGGTAGCGCTGGTCGCCGCTGGTCTCGGCGAATCCGAGCAATTGGCCGTTGCGATAGATTTCTGCTTCCCAGCCGACCGGCAATTCGCCTTCAAAGCGGGTGCGATCGAAGCTGGACGGGGTGAACAACGGCTGGTTGGTGACCGCGACGCCGCGTCCGTTGGCGCCTGAGCCGAGCAAGCGGCTGTTATACCCCGAAACATCGCCAAATTCGAAATGGGTGGCATTGAGCGGACCGAGCAGCCCGCCGTCGGGGTCCGAGCGATAGGCACGGAGGCGAACCGATTGCGGCCGGCCTTTATCGTCGGTCGAGGCCTGCGCATTATACGACAATTGCGCCACTTCGCCGGCGGCATAGACTGCGGCACTGCGGTCGACCTTGGTCCCGTCCGACGCGCGATAGGTAACCCCGCCGCTGACCACGAAGTCGAGCGCCGGTGCGCGCCACATGCGATACGGCAGGCGCACCTGGGGCAGCGACTTGAGGTCGAGCGCGGCATTCTTCTTGAGCTGGGCAGCGCGGCGGCGGCGCTCGACGGCCAGTTCAACCGGCAATTTGGCTTCGGATTCGAGCATCAGCGCCGATCCATTGGTTTTGGGCAGCACCTTGATCCCGAACCAGCGACCAAGCGCGGTCGAATCGACGCACCAGCCTTCGGGCACGTCACGCACCGATCCCTTGGCCAGCGCCTCGGCCTGCGTGCCGTAGCGGACCTGGCCCGAGCGGCGATCGATCTGGATCTTGTGCGCTTCCTTGAATGCCCAGCCGCTAGCGCTGTTCGATTGCAGATCGATTTTCATCGGCACGTCGAGCGCGGTCAGGAAATCGCCGAACACGATGCACGTGCCACTCGGCGTGGCATAAGCGCGCACCCCGTCGCCGAGCCGCTGCTGGCGAATGTTGACGTCGAGCAGGAACTGGTCGTCGGGGTCGGCGGTCCAGCCGTCGCCGGTGGATGGAGTCGTGAGCGCACCGAAGGCGCCGGCCGAGGCCAGCGCCATCAACGCGAGCGCCGAACGCCCCCATTTTCCGATCATGCGCATGATGCGCTTGCCCCGGTCCCCCGCGAGCCTAGCGCAGCACGGTGCGAGTTTCGGCCAAGGCCACTGGACCGCTGTCGGTCGATTCGACGAAATCGACCGTCACCGGCCCCGCGGCAGAGACGGAAAGATCGGGATTGATCGGGATTACCATGTGGCGCGTGCCGACCTCGGTATAAATGGCGACTCCGCGCTGGATGGCAATCGGGTCCTTGAATCCCGCCTTGAAGATCCGGACATCGCCGAACACCGAGCGATCGCCAGCACGGGTCAGGTCGAGCGACACCGCCGGCTTGCCCGCCAACTGGGTCATCGCAACATTGGCGATGGCGACCTTGGCCGACAGATTGCCCATCCGCACCACCACCGGGATGGTGACGCCGTAAATCGGTATCAGTTCGAACGACACGCCCTTGACCTGGGCGGGCGGCGCCACCGGGCGCGGCGCGGGGACGGCGCGGAACAGCAGATGCGCGCGATATTCGCCATCGGGAAGGCCGGCCGGCGCGCGCGCGGCGATCCGGATGGTCTGGGGCTGGTTGGGGGCAATGGTGACCCGCCGCGGCGCGTAAAGGATCATGTTTCGCGCAATCGTCTCTCGGTCATTGGCCTCGGCCACATCCTCGAGGCTGCCGTCAGGCTTCATCCGGCGGAGCTCGACCGACACGCGATAGGTCGCGACATCGTCGCCGATGTTACTGAGCACAATCTCCGTTCCACGCGATCCGTTGAGTATGATCCGGGTCGGCGCGACCAGCAGATCGCCGACCCCGGCCCGGGCGTCCGGCGTGGCGAACAGCGCCAGCGGAACGGCGAGGCCGAAGGCGAGAGCAGTCAGCAAGCGGCGGGGAACATACATCGATCAAACTCCACTAGGTCCATTTCGGAGGAGAATGATCGGAAATGGTTACTTTACCGCTAACCATGGGAGCTTACCGGCGCTGGAGGACGGTGGTGGGGGGACCGACACGCAGCAAAAAGGGCCGCCGGATGATCCGGCGACCCTTCTGGTCTTGCGCCCCGGCGGACCGGAACGGGAAGTCGCTAGCGAACCAGCTTATTGATAATCCACCTGGACGTTGACGGTGCCCGAATAGACGCCATCGGTCGTCGCCGTGCCGATCACGATCGTGCCGCCGATGTTGAAATCCAAGCCCGGCGCGCCCGAACTGGTCAAGGTCACGCTGTTGGCGCCGGTCGGGGTCATCGACAGGGTCGAGCCGTCGGTGCTGTTGGTCAGGTTGCTGGCGGTCTTGATGACCGTGACCACCTGGTTGTTGGTGCCGCGAACGTTGTAGGACGGGACGCTGGTCGCACCCGAGCACTGCAGTTCGGTCGTGGCGGCGCCGCAATCGAGCACGTTGCCGCTGCTCAGCGCGACGGTGCGGTTGGCAGTGACGCCATTGAGCACGATCGTTCCAAAGTTCAGCGAACCGGTCGAGGTCAGCGTCAGCGGGCGGATGATGCGCGCGGTCGCCGACGGCGGAGCGCCGGTCACCCCAACCGGGGCGGCCAGGGCCGGCGTCGTGGCGAGAACGGTCGCGGCGAGTGCCGCAAATTTCACAAACTTGTTCATAGTCAAATCCCCACTTGGTCAAATCCGAGCGGTGCCCGGACAACCGGCCAACCGTGATGTCGTCATTAACCGCGAGCGCTTACGGCTTTGCTCAAGGTTGTGGTTAACGGACTGTTTAGATTTGATCCGGTTCGGACCAGATTCTACAGATAATCGACCGTGATCGGGATATCGCCGCGATAATCGCCTTCGACCGCCCCCGAAATTTCCAGTGCCCCACCGAATCGGAATTGGAGGTTTCCCTGCGAATCGAGCCGCGGCGCGCTCGGCAGGTCGCTGGTCAGTGCGCGCACCCGGATCGAATTGCCGGTCAGACCATGAAGCAGGATCGATTCGGGAAATCCGATTCGTACCAGCCGCCCGGGTTCGCCGCGGACGATCACGCTTCCGACCATCGCCCGGCCGCCGAGCGCCCCGACCGACCCGCTGGTCGAACTCGTTCCGTCGGGCGCGATGCGCGCGGTTCCGGTGCTGCCCGAATCGATCAGGATGACCTGGTCGAAGTCGAGCCGCGCCTGGACCTCAAGTCGGATCGGGGTGCCATCGGCCGCCCGGTCGGGCGCCGTCGTCGGACTGGCGCACAGCCGGCATTGCGCCGGGGCGGCACCGGGCATGACAAAGGCCCCGACAAGCAGGGCAATTGGCGACAACAGGGCGAAACGCAGGCCCGACATCCCTTCACGTTAGCGGCCTGGGATGAAAAGATGGTTAAGCCGCGCTTCACGATCTGCCTGTCATCGCCGCGGCCCATGATCGCGCCAATTCGACGGACTCTTGCCGCGACCCCGGCTTCTTCCTATCGCTTGACCGAGAATGGCTAGCGCGTCCCCCAAATCGATCGGCATTTGGCTGAAGATCATATTCAAATATGGTCTCGCCGCGGCCGGGCTTGGCCTGCTCGCATTGATCGTCGCAGTCGGCGTCGCAATGGTTTCGCTGCCCGATTATGACGAATT
Organism: Sphingomonadales bacterium; assembly: GCA_038234545.1. GTDB lineage: Bacteria > Pseudomonadota > Alphaproteobacteria > Sphingomonadales > Sphingomonadaceae > Sphingomicrobium. The sequence goes on along the minus strand of JBBQTM010000037.1, from coordinate 7,100 downwards.
GGCGCAGCGCGACGACCTCGGCCAGATGATCCGTGTGCGCGCCGCCGACGGCACCGTGCTGGTGACCATGGGCCCGAGCTTTGGCCAATGGCTGCCCTATGATCAGATTCCCGCGACGATGCGCGCGGCGATGATCTCGGTCGAGGATAAACGCTTCCGCTGGCATCTCGGCGTGGATCCGATCGGCATGGCGCGATCGGTCAAGGTCCGGTTCGACACCGGCTCCTGGCGGCAGGGCGGGTCGACCATCACCCAGCAACTGGCGCGCAATATCTTTCTGACCAACAGCCGAACCTTCGGCCGCAAGATCAAGGAAGGCGTGCTGGCACTCGCGCTGGAGCGCAAGTTCAGCAAGGACCAGATCCTCGAATTATACCTCAACCGGGTCTATTTCGGCGGCGGCGCGTACGGCATCGATGCCGCCAGCCGCACCTTTTACGGTCATGGTGCCGAAAACCTCAGTCTTGGCGAAGCGGCGATCATCGCCGGACTGGTCAAGGCTCCGTCCAACTATTCGCCCACCGCCGATGTCGATGCCGCTCGGGGCCGCGCCGGGGTGGTGGTCAATTCGATGATCGAGAATGGCTTTCTGTCGCCTGGCGTCGTGGTCGATGCGGCGCGAATCCGCGTCCAGCCGGCGGCGAGGCAGAATAGCGCGCGCTATTTCACCGACTGGGCGCTGCCGCAACTTGACACATTGATCGACGAAACGTCGGAGCCGATCGACGTGTGGACCACGCTCGATCCGAAAATGCAGGTCGCTGCCGACCGGGCGATCAACTCCAACGCCCCGCGCGGTGCGCAAGGGGCCTTGGTGTCGATCGATCGCGACGGCGCGGTGCGCGCGATGATCGGCGGGCGCGATTATGTTTCGTCGCTCTACAATCGCGCGACCCAGGCCGAGCGCCAGCCCGGATCGGCATTCAAACTGTTCGTCTATCTCGCCGCGCTCGAGTCGGGCCGCAAGCCGACCGATATGGTGGTCGACGCGCCGATCACGGTCGATGGCTGGACACCCCGCAACTCGACCCGCACGTTCGCCGGCCCGGTATCGCTGCGCGAAGCCTTCTCAAGGTCGATCAACACGATCAGCGCCAGGATCGGGTCCGAACTTGGCTTCGGGACGATCGCCGACATGGCGCGGCGGTTTGGCGTCGGAACCAACCTCTCAACCTATCCCTCGATGGTGCTCGGCACCAGCGACGTGCGGCTGATCGACATGACCCGCGCGTTTGCCTCGGTCGGCAACCGCGGCGTGTCGGTCATGCCATATGCCATCACCAAGGTCGTCTCCGCCGACGGGCGCCTGCTCTACCAGCATGAGCGCAGCGAGGAGCGTGTACTCGTCGCGCCGTGGGTTGCGGCGGGGATGACCGACCTGCTTCAGTCGGCCGTGCTCAGCGGCACCGGCCGCGCCGCCAATATCGGCCGTCCGGTGGCGGGCAAGACGGGCACTACCACTTCCAACAAGGATGGCTGGTTCATCGGTTTCTCGAGCGGACTGACGACCGGCGTGTGGATGGGACGCGACGATGCCAAGGCGGTCGCCGGGCTCCAGGGCGGAACGGCCCCGGCGCGCGCCTTCGCCGATTTCATGAAGGTGGCGGTAGCGGGCCGGCCGGTGCAGAATTTCGAGACCGACGTGCCACTGCCCGACTGGCAGCTGGAGCCCGACGAGGAAGTCTGGGGCCTGCCCTATGAAGATGGCGGCACGGCTCCCTTGGTCGATGAAAATGGCAATCCGATCGATCCCCAACCGGGCGAAACGCTCGGGCCACCGATCGGCGTCCCCGGGCCCGGGTCTCCCGATCAGTCCGAGCTGGACCGGATCTTCAACAGTCCGCCGCCGCCACGCCAGCAACCGCAACCGCCCCCCGCACCGCCGCGCCGGTCAGAGCCCGCGCCCGACCCGCTTGAGCCGCGGCCCGACCAGCCGCAGGGTTGATCGCGCGAGATCGACGTCGCCGTCGAACAACTCGGCCTCCAACGCTTTGAACGCAGGGCCATGGTTCATGTGGATGCGATGCGCGACTTCATGCGCCACCACCCAACGGCGAACCTGTACGGGGGCCAGCACGAGCCGCCAATTGTAGCGAATCGCGCCCGATGCCGAGCAGCTGCCCCAGCGCGACGAGGCATCGCCGATGCCGACCGATTTGATCGTCACGCCGGCCAATGCGGCGACGGCAGCGGTTTCCTTCGACAATTCGTCGCGCGCTCGGCGCTTGAGCCACGCCAGGATGCGGCGTTCGAAGCCGTCGCGGGGGCCGCCACACACCAGCCGGTCACCATCATGGCGGACCATCCGCGACTGGCCGGGATCCCAGTCGAGCTTAGTCTCGACCCCCTCGAACGGAATCGTCCCGCCCGGCGCGAACGGGTTGCCCGGCGGTAGCTTGGCGAGTTCGGACTCAACCCATGGTCGCTGCCCGACCGCCCAGGCGATCGCCGCCGTGCGGTTCGACCGGGGCGGACAGGTCAGCAGCAGCCGGCGGTTATCGGGATCGAGCCGCAGCCGAAGTCGCCGCGCCTGCGGATGATGGCGGATCGCAATCGGCCACGGCAGGCCGGGATGGTCGAGGCCATCCGCTTCGCCTGCACCGTCAGAGCGGGCGGTCGACAAGGTGCCACTCCAATTCGCCAGCGTCGATTTCGCTGACCGTCCAGCCGCGGGTCGACTGGCCCGCGTCATGCACCGACTCGCGACTGCCCGAGATCAGATAATGCCAGTCCCTGAGCGGCTCGTCGGCGGCGCGCAGGCGATAGGCGCAGGTCGAGGGCAGCCACTCCAGCCCCTCCAGCTTGCCGGTGGTCAATTGCACGCAATCGTCGACCAGCGATTTGCGCTTGGCGTAATTGCCGCACTGGCCGGTCCGCCGGTCGAGCAATTTGCACGCGACATTGGTGGCATGAAGCTCACCCGTGTCTTCGTCTTCCAGCTTGTGCAGGCAGCAGCGGCCGCAACCGTCGCACAGGGCTTCCCACTCCCCCCGATCGAGGCTGGCGAGGGGTTGTTCCCAAAAAGGTTTTCGTCCGTTCATCGGCGGTGTAGCCATGGGCGGGCATGGCCGCGGGATCAAGGCCGCCAGCATATCAGGCACTGGCCATTTTTGGGGAAGTTGAACCGATGAACGTGTCGAAACTGTTGTTCGCCGGACTGGCCGGCATGATGCTGACGGCCGGCCCGCTCGCCGCGCAGGGCCGCCTGTCGCCCAACGGCGAGGTGTTCCTCAAGGCGTTGCGCGAAAATGAGGGTAGCAAGGCGTTCAGTCTGGTCGAGGCCAATGGTTCGAGCATCATCAACCATCGCGGCATCGACGGATCGACCCCGCTTCATGTTGTTGTGAGAACCCGAAATAGCAACTGGATCGACTTCCTGCTTGAGAAAGGCGCCGACAAGAATGCGGGAGATCGCGATGGCAACACACCGCTCATGCTGGCATCGCGCACGGGCTATGGCGAAGGAGTCGCGCAACTGTTGCGCAGCCGCGCCGACATCAACCGCGCCAACCGGCTGGGTGAGACGGCGCTGATCGTCGCGGTCCAGCAACGCCACGCGGCGATCGTCAGCACGTTGCTCAAGCTGGGCGCCGATCCCGACAAGCGCGACCACACCGGCTATTCCGCGCGCGAGCATGCCAAGCGCGATACGCGGACAAAAGACATGCTGAAGCTGATCGAGACAACCAAATCGCGCGCGTCACAGGTTGCCCCGGCGCGCTAAGTTCCAAAACCGAGCGTCGGGTCGATCTGGACCGACAATCGCCGCGCCGCACGCCGCGCGAAGTTGAGCCATTCGGCCTTGCGCCGCGCCGGGCTCAACGGACGCAACACGGCTTCGCGGAGCACCGCCGCATCGTAGCGATCGGCGACTAGCAGCCCGGCTTCTTCGGGCAAGAAATGCGCGTCGTCGAGCAGACCGCACAGCGCCTGTGGCACCGCCCAGAAGAAACGGTCGCAATAATCGAGATAGTCGCGCCACTTGGTATCGCCGAGCAGATCGGCGCGGCTGACCTTGATCTCGACGATGGTCAATTGTCCCCTGGAATCGATCGCCACCAGATCGGCACGGCGGCCGTTGGGCAGCGGAACCTCGCACATCGCGAACCAGTCGCGCCGACAGAACAGCCGCGTCACCCCGCGCGCAACCTCGGCCGCGATCGGTGGCTGATCGGCAAAACAATCGGGAATCGGTGCCGCGCTGCTCATCGCAGACGGTTAGAACGATTCAAGAACGAAGGAAAGTTCTTCTAGCGGTAGAAGACGTGATTGCCGACGCTTCCGACCCGGCTCAGCCGCCACCGTGGCGACACGCGCTTGGCGTGGAAGAACAAGGCGCCGGGAACCGACGAATTGTGCAGTTTCTGGTCGACGATCTTCGCCACCGCTACGGCATTGTGCCACTGGCGGCTGGCGCGCGCCGGCTGCCTGTACGACTTGCCGCGAACGAAGCTGAACTGGCTGCGCTGGAACAGCACGCCGCAATAGGTCGAGGCGAAGCGGCCCGACTTGGCGCGACTGGCGATGACATGGCCGACCGCAAGCTGGCCGGCGAGCGGCTCGCTCTTCGATTCGTAATAGATCCCCACCGCAAGGCATTCGAGCTCGCGGCTGCCCGGATCGCTGCCGCGCAGGGCAGCGACCTTGGAGGCGAGGTCGCCGGTCGGGCGCACGTTCGCGGTAGTGGCGGCGGTAGCGGGAGCGGCGATCGGCGCGTCGTCAATAGTCTCGTCGCTCTCGATCCCGGGCGCCAGCGGATCGACCGTGGCGGAAAGAATGGGAAGCTGCAGGCTGGCCGGGATCGGTTGCTGCACGGTTTCAGTCGGGATGGCAGTGCTATTGCCGAAAATCAGCGGTTCGGGAACCTGGAAAGCCTGGGCCGGGGCGACCGTCACGGCGGTCAAGCCAGCGAGGACCAGGGCGGTAGAACGAAGGGTAAACGTCATTTGATCTTTAACATGTGCGGCGTACGATCCGTGGTGCCCGGGCCCTTCATGAGCCTCACTTGCGCCTTGGATTGTGCCCCGTCTTGCGTGGCGGCTGCCGGCCGATTTGCCGAACAAGAACGCCCTTCGCTCTTCTGTTGGCCCCGCCTTTCACGGGAAAGATTACCCGATCAACCCGAAACGATCGTTTCAGCGATGAATCGTTCCGCATCCGCGACGTCCAGTTCAATCAACCAGCAATCGGGGTCGAAGTGAACGATCTTATTCGTTGATTCGCGGAACTTTTCCGGTGCAGCGTCATCGGGACGCGCGGTGATTGTCCATCGGTAGCCGAAATCCGGTCCCATCCGCCGCTCGACCAGCGCCTTGGCGACTCCGCGCTCCGCGACCAGCAGGACCAGCGCGCCACTGTCGGGATCGCCGCGCCTGGCGATCGTCGCGAACCCGCCCTGGCTCTCGACCTGTCGCATGAGCGCGGTCGCCTCCAACTTTGCTGGCAGGCGTCCAGTCAAGTCGCGCGGTAACCGTCGAGCCCGGACAAGGCGATGTGAGAGCGGAGGAAGGTGCCGGTGCCACGCGCGCACTCCTCGCCATCGGCATCGACGATCCGTGCCTCGGCCACGAACACCCGGCGCTTGCCGCTGATCCACTTGCCCTCGGCCACCATCGGTCCCTCGCGCATCGGGCGGGTGAAGTGCAGATTGAACGCGGTGGTCAGCAGGAAGCGATCGGTGACCAGCCCGTTGGCGGCATAGAAAGCGGCATCGTCGAGCATCTTGAAATAGAGCGTGCCATGCGCCGCGCCGGCGGCATGGAAAGCGGCCGGCGTGACGTTGAACGCGATCCGCGACTGGCCCGCTTCGCCAAGCGTCAGCCGCGATTCGAACAATCGGTTGATCGGCGCCGATGCATACAGGCTCTCGAGTCCGCGCAGATGCGCACCCGCCCCCCCGGTCGACGATTCAGGCGGCATCGCGCTCGTCGGCGGACATCAAAACCGCGGCCAGCGCGTCGCGGCTGCGTGCGCCGCGCATCTTTTCCAGCGTCGTGCCGCTGCGCACTGTCCGGCTGACCGCTGCCAGCGCTTTCAGATGCGCCGCGCCGGCATCGGGCGGTGACAGCAACAGGAAAGCGATGTCGACCGGAAGCCCATCGATCGCCTTGTAATCGATCGGCTCGGCCAGCCGCACCAGCATCGCGTAGATACTGCTCAGTCCCTCGACCTTGCCGTGGGGAATGGCGACTCCATTGCCGAAGCCGGTCGATCCGAGCTTCTCGCGCTCAAGGATCGAATCGACGATCACCGCCGGATCGATGCCAAGCCGGGCGCCGGCCGTCTGGCCGAGCTGTTGGAGCAATTGACGCTTGCTGTTCGCGCCCAGGCCGACGCGGATCGAATCGAAGTCGAGAAGCTCAGTCAGCCGCATGATTTGGCTTTCAACAAGTGGACGGGCAAATACGCGCTCGCATCCGGTTACAGGGCAATCAGCGACAAGTCATTGCGCTTGCGGTTCGACCCACCCGATCGTGCCGTCATCTCGTCGATAGACCATGTTGAAGGCGCCGCTGGCGAGGTTCTTGAACATCAGGGCATTGGTGTTGCGCAAATCGAGCATCATCACCGCGTCGGACACGGTTGCGGCGGGAATATCGACCCTGGTTTCGGCGATGACCGGCGGGCTAAGCGGCGGCTCCTCGGCTGCGGTGTGGGCAGCGAATATGGTGTAACCGGCGTCTTCGATCAGGTCGGGGCCGCCGATGGGGGCTTCCGCGCCATTGCCCTTGTGATTGCGAAGTCGGCTGACGTAGCGGCTCAGCTGGCGCTCGATCTTGTCCGCCGCGCCTTCGAAGGCGACGTGCGCGTCATGCGCCCGGCCCGACGCCTTGAGCACCACGCCCTGGGTCACGGGGGCGACGATGTCGCAGGTGAAATCGTCATGCGGGCCGCGCCCGAAGGTCACGCTGGCGGCGGCGGCGCGGTCGAAATAGCGACTGGTGATCGCTTCGACCCGTTCACTGACATGCGCTTGCAGCGCCTCCCCGGTTTCGACCTGGTGGCCGGCGACCCGAACGTTCACGGACATTCCTTTCGATTATACGCTGGCGGACACATCGCCTGGAGTCGGAGCGAGGAAGCGCTCCCACAAGGGATTG
>JBBQTM010000036.1:0-16333 GCA_038234545.1 Sphingomonadales bacterium | reverse complement strand
CGGACATCGTCGCGTTGGCTGGTCGAGACCAGTGCTCCCATGTCCGGCGCGACCGCGGCGAGCCGCTCGCGGATCGCGGCTTCGAGCGCGTCGAGATGCGCTGCGGGGGCCATGGCGCGGCGGATGGCGGTGCATTTCTGCCCGGCCTTGACGGTCATCTCGGTCACGACTTCGGCGACGAACAGATCGAACTCGCGAGTGCCTGGGGCGGCATCGGGGCCGAGCAGGCTGGCGTTGAGACTGTCCTGCTCGGCGACGAATTTTACCGACTCGCGGAGCACGACGGGGTGGGATTTGAGCTTGAGTGCGGTGGTGGCCGAGCCGGTAAAGCTGACCACATCTTGCCCACCAAGATGGTCGAACAAATCGCCGACCCCGCCAACAATCAGCTGGACCGCGCCGTCGGGCAGCAGCCCGGTATCGATCATGATCCGGAACGCGGCTTCGCACAGATAAGCAGTGGAGCTGGCCGGTTTGACGATTGCGGGCATGCCGGCGAGCAGGGTCGGGGCGAGCTTTTCGAGCATTCCCCAGACCGGGAAATTGAAGGCGTTGATGTGCACCGCGGCGCCCTGCAGCGGGGTGTAGATATGCTGGCCGACGAAGCTTCCGCCTTTGCTCAGCGGTTCGAGATCGCCGTCGAGCAGGACATGGGCGTCGGGAAGCTCGCGGCGGCCCTTGGAGGAGAAGCTGAGCAGGGTGCCCGCGCCGCCCTCGATATCGATCCAGCCGTCCTTGCGGGTCGCCCCGGTGGCAGCGTTGAGGTCGTACAATTCCTCCTTGCGGGCGAGGATGGCGAGGCCGAGGCCTTTGATGATTCGGGCGCGCTGGTGGAAGGTGAGGGCGCGCATGGCCGGGCCGCCGACGGTGCGGGCGTGGTGCAGCATGGCCGCGAAATCGATTCCGCCCGATCCGGCGGTGGCGACGAGACTGCCGTCGATCGCGCTGGCGATGTCGGCGCGCTGACCAGTGCCGAGGGTCCATTGATCGCGCGAATAGTTGAGCAAGTTGGTGGTTTTCATGGATGCCCTAGTGCCGCGAGGCGACGCCTGCCGCAATCGCCGATTCAAACGGCTCAGCGCCGCCGCGCGAGGATGATCAGCACGATCCCGGCCACCGCGAGCGAGCCGCCGCGGGTCGCCCATGGCCGCTGGTCGAGCATGAAGCTGGAGGCGGGCCACATGATCAGGCCGGTGCCTTGGCCAATCCACAGAAGGCCCATCAACAAGGCGGCCATTCCGAGGATCAGGATGGTAATTTTCCTTTCTTGATCTCCGTTGACCGCGTTCTGGTGAGCGGATTGGCCCGCGCCCGTTCGATAATGCCTTTCATCGGGGCTTCGCCGTAAGCGGTCGGAATATCGTTGGCGATCGCCTTGCAAATGGCGAGCGTCGCGATCGGCCGATCGGTATATTGCTTCGCTTCCGCCCGGTCGTAATCGAGATTGTAGAGCCCTGCCATCTGCTCGGCACGGATGGCAGCCAGCGTGATCAGCCGTCGCGCGATCCGGGCGTCGCGGATCGCCGTAAAGAGGCGTTCGGCCTCGCCCGGAGCGACTGGCCGGCCGGGCCCGACCAAGGCGTAGAGACGGGTCCAGGCGTCTAGTTCGCGGGCGGTGTTGTCGCGAAGGATGGCCACGAAGCCGTAAAATCCGACGATCCCGTCGACCTCGTCGCGCGGGAAATGGCTCGCGGTCTGGGCAGCGACCGCACTGTCCCACACGCCGCTGTCCCACGTCCACCATGGGGGATAGCCGATCGGGCCGAGCGGCGGCAAGCGTCCCGTTCGATCCGCTTCGGCGACGATCCGGGCCAGCTCATCCAGCCGTCGTTCGACGCACGGCGCGGTGTTTACATTGTCCTGTCCCTGGCCAATCGCTTCGCCGAACTCCAGGGTGAGCGCGCCGCGGGTTCGGGCAACTTCGTTGCGCCAGCCGATCTCGGTCGCCAACGCGCCGAGTCCAAGCGCGACCATTACGCCCAGGATGATGATCCCGACTTCGCCGAAAAACCTCCGCCATCCGTCGAGTGGCCGCCACCTGATCCGAAACATGCCGTCCCCCCGATTGGAGCGACAGGCTACTAGTGACGCTGGAAAGATCAACCAGCGCGCAAACCCGCTCCATTATGGCGGTTGGCGCAAGGCTCTGGTGGGGGATCGGGGCGCAACGCCAGCGGAATGAAGTCGCGCGAGCCTCGAACCAAAGTCCTCGTCCGGGCGCGGATGAAAGCCGGGCCGGAGTGGCACGACACGTGTATCCTCAACATTTCGTCGCGCGGGATGATGATGCAGGCGGCCGACCCGCCGGTCCGCGGAACCTATTTGGAAATCCGTCGCGGTGCGCTGGTGATCGTCGCCAACGTGATGTGGAGCAAAAGCCATCGCTTCGGGGTGAAGACGCAGGATCCGCTGCCGATCGACGCGATCGTCCGCGATATCGAGGTGCCGGTGGTCGGCGAGGGCGTGCGGGTCGGCGAGCGGCGGCAGGCGGGGCGGGTCTCACTGCCGACCGCGACCCGCAGCCGTCACCAGGGACGGGCGATCGAATATGGCTTCGCGGTGGCGCTGGCGATGGCCGCGGCCGGGTTTGCGGCGAGCGAGGTGCATGGCGTGCTGTCGGCACCCGCCCAGGCGGTAACGGCGGCGCTGTCGGGTCGAGCGACCGCGCCACCGAATTGAGCTTTATTTCCCGTGTGGCGCGATCAGGACGGCGGTGTAGCGCGCTCGGGTGATTTCGGGCTTGCCGATGCGCTGGCCATTGTACATCCGATCGAACACCGGCGGGAAGACATCATTGGGATCGAGCGCGATCGTCTTGTGCCCTGGGCCATAGCCATCGTTCCAGCTTGCGATCCGCTCGCGGACGTCGGCCAGGGTCACGCCGGTGAGGCAGTAGGTGGCCTTGAACTTGAGGCCCTTCATCAACATCAGTGCACGAAAATCCGCCTCGACGAAGGTGCGGGTGCTCGCCTCGCTCGACCCGGCTGGCATCCAGGGAACGGTCAGTTTCATGATCGGGGTCACTTGCTTGGGTTCGCTGGCGGACCATGCTTCGACGACACAGGACATGTGGAGCGTGTCGTCGCGGTCGGCGCGGGGAAGGGCGGCAGTCGCAGGCGCGGCGAGGAATGCCGCGCCGCACAGGAAAAGCATCAATTCACGCATGGCAGGCCCCCGTTGACGCCCCGCAATCGGGACCCCGCCAGCTTAGAGTTGCCGGGGGCGGCGTCAATCGGCCCGGGATTATGTCAGCGTCCCTCGAACGTGGCGGCGCGTTTTTCGAGGAAGGCGGCGACTCCCTCGCGATAGTCGTGGGTGAAGCCCAGGCGGCGCATTTCGTCGCGCTGGAGGTCGAGCTCCTCGTCGAGCGTGCGGCTGCCGGAGGTGCGGATGATCGACTTGATCGCGGCGAGGCCGAGTGGTGGAAGCGATGCGAGGCGTGCGGCAAGGGCGTCGACTTCGGCATCGAGGGCATCGTCGGTGACGCATTTCCAGATCAGACCCCAGTCGGCGGCGGTCTGGGCGGGGAGCGGCTCGCCGGTCAGTGCGAGCCCGAGCGCACGGGCCTGACCGACGAGGCGAGGGAGGTGCCAGCTGCCGCCCGAGTCCGGGATCAGGCCGAGCGCCGCGAAACTCTGGATGAATTTGGCCGACGTTGCGGCGACGACCAGGTCGCAGGCGAGCGCGATATTGGCGCCGGCGCCGGCCGCGACACCATTGACGCGGGCGATGATTGGCTGGGGCATGGCGGCGAGGCGCCGGATGAGGGGGTTCCAGCTCGCCTCGACCGTTTCGCCGAGATCGACCGGCTCGCCGGGCGCAACCATGCGGTCGTTGAGATCCTGCCCCGCGCAAAAGCCGCGGCCGGCGCCGGTCAGGATGATCACTCGGGCGTCGCTGGCGGCGTCCAGCGCGTCGGCCAATTCGGCGTGCATCTGGCGGGTGAAGCTGTTGAGCCGGTCGGGGCGGTTGAGGGTGATCCGGGCGACGTGGTCGGACTGGGCGAGGAGAATGGTTTCGGTCATGCTGCTTGTTAGCGGGAAGGGCGGTCGCGGCTCAACCCTGTCTTGCGCAAATTGAGGGCGCAGCGGCATGACGGATTGCCATGCGCGGGCCTTGGCAATAAGCCTCATATCGTGACCTCGCCGCTCCCCCCCCAGCCAGCCATCGACGCCGCCCGTACGGCGCTGGTCGAGGCGTTGGTGGCGACCGGGGCGGAAGACCGCGCGGCGTTTGCGAAATTATACAAACTGACCAGTGCGAAGCTTTTTGGGATCTGCCTGCGTATCTGTGGTGACAGGGGGGCCGCGGAGGACGTGTTGAGCGATGTGTATCTGACCGTCTGGCGGCGGGCCGGGGCGTTTGAGCCCGGGCGCGCAAGCCCGATTAGCTGGCTGGCGACGATTGCGCGCAACCGTGCGATCGACTGGCGGCGGTCGGCGGCCCGGCGGCCATCGGTGACGATCGACCTGGTGCCCGATGTAGCAGACGATACGCCCTCGGCCGAGGATCGACTGGTGGCGGGCGAAGCGGCGGGGCGACTGCATTTGTGCCTCGACCAGCTCGACGACCGGCAGCGCGGAGCGATCCGCTCGGCATTTTTCGGCGGGCTTACATATGCCGAGCTGGCGGAGCGGGACGCGGTGCCGCTGGGGACGATGAAAAGCTGGGTCCGCCGTGGACTGCAACGATTGAAGGATTGCCTGCGTGACGACTGAGCCAGAGACGAGCGGGGCCGACGTGGCCGCTGCCGAGCTGGCGTTGGGCGTGCTCGACGGCGAGGAACGCGCAGGCGCGCTGCGGCGGATGCTGGCCGAGCCCGATTTCGCGCGCGACGTCGGGCGATGGCGAGAGCATTTTGCAATGATGTTGGATGGCGTGGCCGAGGTGGCGGCGCCGTCAGGACTGTTTGACAAGGTCGAGGCGCGGATCGACGGCAAAATTGCGCCGCGGCGAGCCGCCAATCCGTGGAAGCCGACCGCGATCGCGGCGAGTCTGGCGGCGCTGGCGATGACCGCGGTGGCGCTTCGCCCGGTGGAGACGCCGGTCGCGCCGCAGCCCGCACCAGTGGCGCAGGTCGAGACGGCGCCAATGATCGCGGCGATGGCGGCGGCCGACAAATCCGATCCGCAACCGGCGATCTACGATGCGGACGCGGGGATGGTGAAGATGCCGGGGCTGATGGCCATACCGGCTGGCAAATCGGCGCAATTGTGGGCGATCGAGGGAAGCAAGGCCCCCTTGCCGCTGGGCACTTTCCGCGAGGCTTCGCCTGGCATGTATGTTGCCGAGGCGAAGCTGGGGACGGTGATCGCGCCGGGCACGATCCTGGCGATTTCGATCGAGCCGATCGGCGGATCGCCGACTGGCGCCCCGACTGGGCCGGTGATTGCTTCAGGGCTGCTCAGCAAAGTTTAAGCGCATCCGTGAAGACGGTGCCCACGTATCTCCCCGCAGTTGCCCCAGACGGGGTGGCGAACCGAGGAGCCTTTTCGATGTTGTCCAACAAACCCTTCGCGCTGATGGCCGCCGCCCTTGTGGTCGTAGCCGCCTCAGCCCCTGCAACTGCCAAGAATCCGATGGTCGGTGGCGCCGCCATGTATCCGACCAAGAACATTGTCGAAAATGCCGTCAATTCGAAGGATCACACGACGTTGGTCGCCGCGGTCCAAGCCGCCGGCCTGGTCGAGACCTTGTCGAGCAAGGGTCCGTTCACGGTGTTCGCGCCAACCAACGCCGCCTTCGCCAAATTGCCCGCCGGAACGGTCGAGACCTTGGTCAAGCCCGAGAACAAGGGCACGCTGACGACGGTGCTGACGTACCATGTGGTGCCGGGCAAGATTAATGCCGGACAGATCCAGAGCCTGGCCGCGCGCAACGGCGGCACCGCGACGCTGACGACGGTTCAAGGCGAGCCGCTCAAGTTCAGCAAGCATGGCAATGGCTGGATGATCACCGACGCCAAGGGCGGAACCGCGATGATCACGATCGCCAACGTCAATCAGTCGAACGGCGTGATCCACGTCATCGACACGGTGCTGATGCCGTAATTGGTTGCCCTAACCAAACGGGGGCGGGGAACTTCCCTGTTCACCTGGCCACCGTTTGGTGTGCGCGCGTGCCGGCCCCCTGGCGCGCGCGCAGTCTTTTTGGGTGGGATGTGAACGTTTGATCACCGCCCGCCACGACGATAGTCTAGCCTATGCTAAAAGCAGTTCTCACCTGCGCACTAATGACAATTGCCGTGCAAGTTCACGCACAGGAGCGTGTGCACTCGGATTTGCCGTTGTTCGATGGATCGAACCATCAAATGTGGCCAAAGGGTTTTCCGGACGACGATTCCTTCGGCTGTGAAAGCATCATCCGATTTGGCGATTGGACCTTTACCGAGAAAGATGAGGAGCAACCCGAATGGATGCGATTGCGCAACTATGGGGTATTTCATTGCGCGATGGTCGAAAGCTGGGGCCCCGATCGCGAAAGCCTCGATAAGACCGGGTATAAATACAGCTGGTTAGTGTCGCTAGGTAAGGCCGAGTACCAAGGCAAGGCGGTCGAGTTATGGGCCTTTCAAAGAGGCGCGCGGCCCGGAAGCGATTATCTGCTGCTTAGAAAGGTCGCGAAGCCAAAAGGCCTGACCGAACTTGATGTGCTCCCGGTCGATTGCGCCAAGCGCCATCTTCGGGATGGAGGGCAGCTCGATGTTTGGTTGACCTCATATTGCTCGATCAATGACGTCAACGATTTTGTCGCATTCGCGCGGGAAATGGCGAAGAAGCCCGAGGTCGGCAAACTTGTCTGGAAAGCTGACGTCCCCGAAACGGAACCGCAGAAACCATAAATAGAGCGGGGCAAGGTTTGAAGCGCGGGGTCGGACGCGCTACATCACCCCCATGTACACCACCGAACTTTCCAACAATGTCGCCTCGATCGAGGCTCCCGAGGATCCGGCTTTGGTCGAAGCGTTCGAGGCGCGGGTCGCGGCGGACGAGTTTATCGAACCCAAGGACTGGATGCCCGAGGCCTATCGCAAGACCTTGGTGCGGCAGATTTCGCAGCATGCACACAGCGAGATTGTCGGCATGCTGCCCGAGGGCAACTGGATCACGCGCGCGCCGTCCTTGAGGCGGAAAGCGATCCTTCTGGCCAAGGTGCAGGACGAGGCTGGGCACGGGCTGTATCTGTATTGCGCGGCGGAAACGCTTGGGACGAGCCGCGAGCAGATGATCGATGCGCTGCACTCGGGCAAAGCCAAATATTCGACGATCTTCAATTATCCGACGCTTACCTGGGCTGATATCGGCGCGATCGGCTGGCTGGTCGATGGCGCGGCGATCATGAACCAGGTGCCGCTGCAGCGCACGTCCTACGGGCCGTACGCGCGGGCGATGGTGAGGGTGTGCAAGGAGGAAAGCTTCCACCAGCGCCAGGGCTATGAAATCATGATGGCGCTGGCCAATGGCACGCGCGAGCAAAAGCGGATGGCGCAGGACGCGCTCAACCGCTGGTGGTGGCCGAGCCTGATGATGTTCGGCCCGCCGGACGATAATTCGCCCAACACCGAGCGCTCGATGCGCTGGCGGATCAAGCGCGAGACCAACGACGAATTGCGCCAGAAGTGCGTCGATATCGGCGTTCCGCAGGCCGAATATCTCGGGCTGACGATCCCCGACCCCGACCTCAAGTGGAATGAGGAAAAGGGCGGCTACGACTTCGGCGCAATCGACTGGGAAGAATTTTACGCGGTGGTGCGCGGCGAAGGGCCGGTCGCCAAGGAGCGGATGAAGGATCGCCGCGACGCGTGGAACGACGGTGCCTGGGTGCGCGATGCGGCGGCGGCCTATGAGGCCAAGCGGGCGGCGAGGGTCGCGGCGTGAGTGCCAAGGATTCAGGCGGTGGACATGACTGGCCGTTGTGGGAAGTCTTCATTCGCTCGAAAGGCGGGATGGCGCATCGCCACGTTGGCAGCGTTCATGCTCCTGACCCGAAGCTCGCGCTCGCCCATGCCCGCGATACCTACACGCGGCGGCAGGAAGGGATCTCATTGTGGGTGATCCCATCCAATGCGATTGTGGCGAGCGATCCGGCGGATAGCGGGCCGTTGTTCGAGCCGGCCGAGGACAAGGTGTACCGGCACCCGACGTTTTACGACATTCCGGATGTGGTGAAGCATATATGAGCAGAGTCTTTTGTTTGGCTGGACCCCGGCCTTCGCCGGGGCGCGTTCGCGTCTGATGCCGAGCCTGCCGATTATCGAAAAAGACCAGGTCGCCGCGGCTAAGTCCGCTCCCGATGGCGGGGCGTTCGACGAGCCCGACGCAGTGACGGCCGATCCGCTGGAAGATGGTTATTACAATTATCTCCTCCGGCTGGGCGACGATTCGCTGGTGCTTGGGCAGCGGCTGTCGGAATGGTGCGGGCATGCGCCGGGGCTGGAGGTCGATTTAAGCCTGGCCAATGTCGCGCTCGACTTGATCGGGCAGGCGACGCACCTGCTCAACAAGGCCAACAATGACGACGGCGACGAGTTGGCGTTCACGCGCGACGTGCTGGATTACAAGAATTGCCTGCTGGTGGAGCAGCCCAATGGCGATTTCGCGCGGACCATGGCGCGGCAATTGCTCTATTCGACGTGGCAGCACATTCATTATCGCGAGCTGAGCGAAAGCCCCGACCCGTTCCTGCGCGGGCTGGCGCAGAAAGCGGTCAAGGAAGTCGCTTATCACCGCGAACTGGCGTCGGACTGGACCATCCGGCTGGGCGACGGGACCGAGGAGAGCGCAAGCCGGATGGCCGAGGGGCTCGACTGGTGCTGGCGCTTCATCCCCGAATTGTTCGAGGTCGACGAGGTGCTGGAGAATCTGATCGGGATGCAATTGGTGCCCGACCCGCGCGGGTTCGAGCGCGAGTATCGCGGTGCGCTGGCCGAGGTGCTGGCCGAGGCGAAGCTCGACGTGCCGGCCGACCAGCGCCCGATCCTGGGCGGGCGACGCGGGCACCATAGCGAGCATCTCGGCCATCTGCTGGCGGTGATGCAGCATCTGCCGCGCACCTACCCCGACGCAAGCTGGTAGGATCATGGCCGAGCATTTTCATTCGTTGCGCGTGGCCGAGATCGTGCCCGAAACCGACGAGGCGATGTCGGTTCGGTTCGACGTGCCGGTCGATCTGGCAGAGGCATTCCGGTTCAAGGCGGGGCAGCATCTGACGCTTCGCGCGACGATCGATGGCGAGGAGGTGCGGCGCAATTATTCCTTGTGCGTCGCGCCCGAGGAGGGGCTGGTCAAGGTCACCGTCAAGCGCATTGCCGGGGGCGTGTTTTCCAACTGGGTCGCAAGCGCGCTCAAGGCGGGCGACACGATCGACGTCATGACGCCGCACGGCTCGTTCACGGTGCCGTTCGAGGCCGGCGCGGCGAAGCGTTACGTCGGGATCGCAGGGGGATCGGGGATCACGCCGATCATGTCGCTCATCCGAACCGCGCTGTCCGAGGAGCTCAAGAGCCGGTTCACCTTGTTTTACGGCAATCGCGACAGCCAGTCGGTGATCTTCCTGGAAGCGCTGGCCGAGCTCAAGGATCGCTACATGGGGCGGCTCGAACTGTTCCATTTCCTGGCCGAAGAGGAAGGCGACGTCGATTTGTTCAACGGCATGCTCGACGCCGCGCGCTGCGGCGAGGCGGTCGACCGGCTGGTGGTCGATCCGGCGAATGTCGACGCATGGTTCATCTGCGGCCCCGGGCCGATGATGGACGCGGCGGAAGGCGTGCTGACCGAACGTGGGATCGCGCATGACCGGATCCACATCGAGCGCTTCACGGCGGGGCGGCCGTCGGGCGCCCAAACCGCGCAACTCGCCGCGATGCAGGAAGTGGCGGCGGGACAGACCTTGTCGATCACGCTCGACGGGCGAACGCGCAAGATCGAGTTTGACGGCAGCACGATCCTCGACTCGGCGCTCGCCGCGGGCCTTCGCGCGCCGTTCGCCTGCAAGGCGGGCGTGTGTGCCACGTGCCGCGCGAAATGCACCTCGGGCACGGTCGAGATGGCGGTGCAATATGGCCTCACCGACGACGAGATTGCCGACGGCTATGTGCTGACTTGCCAGGGCGTCCCGGTCGGGGACGGGGTGGCGGTGGATTATGATGCATGACGAGGCCCGCAAGCTGCGCTAGAGGGTCGCGATGCTAACCGCCACACGCCACCGCCGGCTGGCCGACCTCGACCCGGTAAAGAGCGATAGCCTGCTCGCGCTGATCGCCCTCGCCAATGCCGATACCCGCCCCGGAAAAATCGATGTCGGGGTCGGGGTGTATAAAGACGGCAGCGGGCGGACGCCGATCTTGCGATGCGTCAAGGCGGCCGAGAAGCTGCTGTGGGAGCGGCAGGACAGCAAGTCCTATCTCGGCGGTGCCGGCGACACAATATTTCCCAAGTTGATCGCACCGATCCTGCTCGGCGACCATGCGTCGGACGAGCGGATCCTGGGGCTGCAGACGCCTGGTGGATGCGGCGCGCTGGCGCTGGCAATGAAGCTGGTGGGGGTGGCCAATCCGACGGCGCGCGTGCTGATCGGACTGCCGACCTGGCCCAACCATGTGCCGCTGGTGATCGGCGCGGGGCTCGAGCCGGTGACCTACGAATATTACGATCGCGATGCGCGCGAAGTACGGTTCGACCTGCTGATGGCGACGGTCGCCGAGGCACAGCCGGGCGATGTCCTGCTGCTGCAGGGCGGGTGCCATAATCCAACCGGAGCGGACCTTGACGCGAAGCAATGGGCCGAGGTCACCGCAGCAGTGGTCGAGCGGCAATTGCTGCCGGTGATCGACCTTGCCTATCAAGGGCTTGGCCGCGGACTTGAGGAAGATGCGGCAGGGCTGCGCGGCGTGCTCGACGCGTGCGATGAAGTGATCGTGGCGCAAAGCTGCGACAAGAATTTCGGAGTCTATCGCGATCGCGTCGGCTGCCTGTACCTCAAGACCGGATCGGTCGAAGCGAGCAAGCAGGCAATGGCGCACGTGCTCCAGATCGCGCGCGAATTGTGGTCGATGCCGCCCGATCATGGCGCGGCGGTGGTTCGGATCGTGCTCGAGGATGAGGCGCTGACCGCCGACTGGCGGGCCGAACTGGACGAGATGCGCGGGCGGATCCTGAGCCTGCGTGCGCGGCTTGCGGCGGCGCATCCCAGCCTCGCGTTCATCGCCGACCAGAATGGCATGTTCTCGATGCTCCCACTGACCAAGGAGCAGGTGCTCACGCTTCGCAACGATCATGCGATCTACATGGCCGACAGCGGTCGGTTCAACATCCTCGGCCTGGCCGACGATGCGGTCGACCGGTTCGTCGCCGCGGTGCTGGGTGTGATGGGTGAGTGACGTGGCGGAGCGCGATCCGGAGTTGAAGCCCGAGGCTGGCGACGGCGTGGACTGGGGCGAGGTGGCGCGACTGGTGACCACCAGCCGGGCGCTCGACGAGCTGGAGGAGACGCGGCTCGTCCCCGAGAAGAAGGTGCTCTACCAATTTTCCGCGCGCGGGCATGATCTGGCGCAGGTGCTGTTGGGGATGCAGTTGCGCGATGGCGATGCGGCGTGCGGTTATTATCGCTCACGGCCGATGCTGCTCGCGCTCGGGGTCGAACTGGCCGACGCGCTGGGCAGCGGCATGGGGCGCGCGGGCGGTTATTCCGACGGGCGCGATATCGGGGTGGTGTTCAACTATCCCAATCCGGGCGGTGCGCATGCCCTGCCGATGTGCGGCGGGGTCGGGGCGCAATATGCGCCGGCGGCGGGCTGGGCGCAGGCGGTAACCTATCGCGAGCGTGTGCTTGGCGAGGAAGCGCGCGGGTCGATCGGGGTTGTCCTTGGCGGTGACGCGAGTTGCGCGACGGGTGGATTTTGGGCGGCGCTAAACATTGCGACGACACAATCGTTGCCGATGCTATTTTACATCGAGGACAATGGTTACGGCATTTCGGTGCCGTCGGATTACCAGACGCCGGGGCGCGACATCGCGGCAAACCTGGCGAGCTTCCGCAATTTGCAGATCTTCAATGGCGACGGAACCGAGCCGGAGCAGGCGGCGGCGCTGATCGGCGAGGCGGTAGGGCATGTCCGCGGCGGTCACGGGCCGGCTTTGATCCGGCTGACCGTGCCGCGGCTCGAGGGGCATAGCTTCCAAGATACGCAGACCTACAAGTCGGAGGATGAAGTTGCCGCCGAATGGGCGCGCGATCCCTTGCCCAAGCTGAAGGCGTTTGCGCCTGACCTCGACTGGGAACGGATCGAGGCGGGAGTCGCGCATGCGGTGGAGTCTGCGCGGGCCGAGGCCGAGGCGCGCGAGCCTTCGCCGCCGGAGCGCGTCACGCGCAATGTGTTTTTCGAAGGCGAGGCGGCGAGGGTCGGCGGTGGCGCGGGACTGAGCCTCGAGGGCGCGACCGATGTCGCGGCGCCCGAGGGGCAGCGGATCAATATGGTGACCGCGATCCGCCGCGTGCTTGATCAGGAGATGGCCGCCAATCCGAAAGTGCTGGTGTTCGGCGAGGATGTCGGGCCCAAGGGCGGGGTCCATGCGGTAACGCTCGGGCTGCAGGACAAATATGGCCACGACCGTGTGTTCGACACGTCCTTGAACGAAGAGGGGATCGTCGGTCGCGCGGTGGGTATGGCGCTGGCCGGGCTGATGCCGGTGCCCGAAATCCAGTTCCGCAAATATGCCGAACCGGCGACCGAACAGATCAACGATTGCGGGACGATGCGCTGGCGCACCGCCAACCGGTTTTGCGCGCCGATGGTCCTGCGCGTGCCGGGCGGTTTCTTCAAATGCGGCGACCCGTGGCACAGCCAGACCAACGAGGTGCAATTCGTGCATAATCCGGGCTGGCGTGTGGCGGTGCCGAGCAATGCCGAGGATGCGGTCGGGTTGCTGCGTGCGAGTTTGCGCGGGCATGACCCGGTATTGTTCTTCGAGCATCGCGCGATGCTCGACGATAGCTGGGCGCGGCGGCCGTGGCCGGGGGATGCGTTCGTGCTTCCGTTCGGACGGGCGAAGAAAACGCGAGAAGGCGATCGGATCACGATCGTCACTTGGGGTGCGATGGTGCCGCGCTGTGAGGCGGCGGCCGAGGACGTGAGCGCCGATGTGATCGATTTGCGGACGTTGATGCCGTGGGATCGCGAAACGGTGCTGGAAAGCGTGCGGCGGACCCGGCGCTGCCTGATCGTGCATGAGGATCTGCGCACCGGCGGGTTCGGGGCGGAGATTGCCGCAGTGGTGGCGGACGAGGCATTCCTCGACCTCGACGCGCCCGTCGCGCGGGTGACGATGCCCGATATCCCAAGCCCGCATCATCCGAGCCTGCTTGAGCATGTTTTGCCGAGCGTGGGAGGGATCCGCGACGAAATCGACCGGCTGGTGGGGTTCTGATGAGCGTCGACGTCCGCGTTCCCGATGAGCAGGAGGGGACCAAGGCGGTGGTTCGCGCGTGGCTCAAGCGGGTCGGCGATGCGGTCGCGGTCAACGATCCGTTGGTCGAGCTGGAAACCGACAAGGTGACGCAGGAAGTGCCGTCGCCGGCGGCCGGGGTGCTGAGCGAAATATTGCTCGATACGGACGCCGAGGCGGTGCCGGGGGCGTTGTTGGGACGGATTTCGGATGGTGGCACCCCTGCGCAGGCAGGGGCCCAAACCGAGCGCCCTGCGCGAGCCGACACTGTTGCAAAGGACGCGCTTCGCGCGACTGGGCCCCTGCCTTCGCAGGGGTACGGGGAGCATCGCCTCTCCCCCTCGGTCAAACGCGCCGTTCGCCAGCACGGGATCAACCCCGCGACGCTAACCGGGAGCGGACGCGGGGGGCGGATTACGCGCGACGATGTCGATGCGGCCGCAAGGGGCGGCGCGGCGGTGAAGACCGGCGACATTCCGCACGACCGGATGCGGCTCAATATCGCCGAGAATATGGTTCGTGCGACGTCTGAAGCACCGCATGTCACGGCGTTGTTCGAGGCCGATTTTTCCGCGATCGCGGCGCACAAGAAAGTGCTTGCCGACCGCGGTGTGAAGCTCAGCTACACTGCCTATCTGGTCAAAGCCGCAGCGGAAGCGATGGCGGTCGCCCCGGCGATCAACGGGCGGTGGGAAAGCGACCGGATCGCGGTCTCTCCGACGATCGATATCGGGGTGGGCACCGCGCTTGGCGACAAGGGCTTGGTGGTGCCGGTGGTCAAGGATAGCGGCTCGCTGAGCCTGGAGCAGATCGGCGCGAAACTGGACGATCTGACAACGCGGGCGCGGGGCGGCAAACTGACCGGCGGCGACGTGTCGGGGGGCAGCTTCACCATCTCCAACCACGGCGTGTCGGGCAGCCTACTCGCCAGCCCGATCATCCTCCACGCAGGACAGGCGGCGATCCTCGGCGTCGGCAAACTGGAGAAGCGCGTGGTGGTGCGCGAGGTTGGCGGAAAGGATGCGATCCTGATCCGGCCGATGGCGTACGTCACGCTGACCATTGATCATCGGGTGGTCGACGGCCACCAGACCAATGCCTGGCTGAGCCGGTTCGTCGCGATACTCGAAAGCTGGCCGACGGCCTGATCCGGGGGATCAGGTCCCAAGGCCAGCTGGCCTGCCGCCATTTAGTTTCGGCGGCACATCGAAAGGAACGGGTCTGCGCCATTACCGGTTCTCCCGGCACGGTGACGCGATTTTGCGCGCTGCCGACCAGCTCGAGGAGATCCGCCATGGCGCGCAGTCGCAAACCCGACCCCGATTCCGGCGAATGGAGCGCGGCCAAGGTAGCGATCGGTGCCGGCGCGGTCGCCGCAGTCGCGGGAGCGGCGTTCCTGCTCAATCGCAAGTCGGGTGAGGAGCGGCCGATCATCAGCGATTCGCCGCCGTGGACCCACAAGGACCGTCCGTCGGGGGCGCATGGCGAATTGATCGGGCGCAGCCAGACGATCAATCGCCCGCGACGTCTAGTCTATGATCGTTGGCGCGACTTCGCCAGCTTCTCCGATTTCATGGACAATGTCCGGTCGGTCGAAATGCTTGGCGACAAGACTTCGTGCTGGACGATCGAGGCGCCCGCCGGAAAGACCGTCGAACTGATTACCGAGATCACCCATGACGTTCCGGGCGAGCGGATCGCATGGAAAAGCGTCGAGGGTAGTCAGATCGACACACGGGGCGAGGTGCTATTCAAGGATGCCGCGCCGGGTCGCGGGACGATCGTGACGCTGATCCTGACCTATGCCCCGCCTGGCGGTACGATCGGCAAGCTGGCCGCGAAACTGTTTCACCGCGAGCCCGCAATCCAGGCGCGCCTCGACTTGCGCCGGTTCAAGCAACTGCTTGAGACCGGGGAAGTGACGGTCAACGCCAGCCCGTCGGCGCGAACCAGCGAATCGCCCACCGAAGCCCGGATTTAGGAGAGACACGATGCGCGCACTGACCTGGCACGGGCGTCACGACGTCCGAATGGACACCGTCCCCGATCCCGAAATCGTCAATCCGCGAGACGCGATCATCAAGGTCACTTCGACCGCGATCTGCGGCTCCGATTTGCACCTCTACGATGGTTACATCCCGACGATGCGAGCGGGCGACATCATGGGCCACGAGAATATGGGCGAGGTGGTCGAGGTCGGCTCCAAGTCGACCCTCAAGAAAGGCCAGCGGGTGGTGATCCCCTTCACGATCAGCTGCGGATCCTGCTTCTTCTGCGAAAAATTGCAGTTCGCCGCGTGCGACAACAGCAATCCGGCGGAGACATCGGACGCGTCCGAAACGCTCTATGGTTATCCGATGGGCGGCGCGTTCGGTTACGCCCACCTCACCGGTGGCTATGCCGGGGGCCAGGCCGAATATCTCCGCGTGCCCTATAGCGATGTCGGGCCGATCGTCATTCCGGACGGGCTGGAAGACGACAAGGTCTTGTTCCTGTCGGACATTTTGCCGACCGGCTGGCAGGCCGCGGTCAATGCCGAGATCGAGCCGGGCGATACCGTCGCGGTGTGGGGTTGCGGCCCGGTCGGGCTGTTCGCGATCCAGTCGGCATTGTTGCTCGGCGCGCACCGGGTGATCGCGATCGATCATTATCCGCGGCGGCTGGAGCTGGCCAAGTCGATGGGCGCCGAGGTGCTCGATTTTACCGAGGTGAATATTCGCGAGGCGCTGTTCGAGACGACCGGCGGGATCGGTCCCGATGCGTGCATCGATGCGGTCGGCATGGAAAGCCACGGCATGGCGATCGACAATTTGCTCGACACCGCCAAGGCCCACCTGTTCCTCGGCACCGACCGGCCGATGGCGCTTCGCCAGATGATCATCTGCTGCCGC
>JBBQTM010000035.1:0-16452 GCA_038234545.1 Sphingomonadales bacterium | reverse complement strand
TCGTCGTCGCGGCCGGTCAGCTTGAGATAGTCGATGGTCCGCTCGTCGACCGGGAAGAAGCCGCAGGTCGCGCCATATTCGGGCGCCATGTTGGCGATCGTGGCGCGATCGGCCAGGCTCAGCGCATCCAGCCCCGGCCCGAAGAATTCCACGAACCGCCCGACCACGCCCTTGGCGCGAAGCATCTGGGTGACGGTCAGCACCAGGTCGGTGGCGGTGATGCCCTCGTTCAGGCTGCCGTCGAGGCGGAAGCCGACCACTTCGGGGATCAGCATGCTGACCGGCTGCCCGAGCATTGCCGCCTCGGCCTCGATCCCGCCGACGCCCCAGCCGAGCACACCCAGTCCATTGACCATCGTCGTATGGCTGTCGGTGCCGACCAAGGTGTCGGGATACGCCACCTCCTCGCCATTCTGGTCGGGGCCGGTCCACACCGTCTGCGCGATATGCTCCAGATTGACCTGGTGGCAGATGCCCGTTCCCGGCGGTACGACCTTGAAATTGTCGAAGCTCTGGCTACCCCATTTGAGGAACTCGTAACGCTCAGCATTGCGCTGATATTCCAGCGCGACATTGTCGGCGAACGCCTTGGGGGTGCCGAATTCGTCGACCATCACGCTATGGTCGATCACCAGATGGACCGGGACCTGCGGATTGATCTTCTGCGGATCACCGCCAAGCTGCTTCATCGCATCTCGCATCGCCGCCAAATCGACCACCGCGGGGACGCCGGTGAAATCCTGCATCAGCACCCGCGCCGGGCGATACTGGATCTCGCGGTTGATCGAGCGCTCCTTCAGCCAGTCGGCCATCGCCTGAAGATCGTCGCGCGTGACCGTCACGCCATCCTCGAAACGCAACAGATTCTCCAGCAGCACCTTCATCGAAAACGGCAGCCGCGACACATCGCCCAGCGCCGCCGACGCCTTGGGCAGCGAGTAATAAGCGTAGGTCTTGCCCCCGACCTCCAGCGTCGAGCGGGTGTTCAGGCTGTCGTGGCCGGTCGGAATCATGGTCGGAAACCTCATGCTAGGAAATGCGGAGGCCGCAGCCCCTCAACGCTGCGCGCGCCCTAGCAAGGAAGGCGGGTCAGGGCAAAGGGCGCTACAGCCAGCCCTTGCGCCGCGCGATCCATAGGGGGAGGATCGCGCTGAGCAGGATGATGCCCCAGGCCATCGGATAGCCGTGGAGCCACTGAAGCTCGGGCATATGCTTGAAGTTCATCCCGTAAATGCCGGCGATCAACGTCGGCGGCATGAACACCACCGCGAACACCGAGAATAATTTCATCACGAAATTCTGTTCCAGGCTGATCATGCCGAGCGCGGCATCGAGCAGGAAGTTCAGATTCTCGGCGACGAAATCGCTATGGTCGTTGAGCGCCCGCGCATCGCCGATCAGGCTCTTCAGATGGCGCGCGTGAACGCTGTCGGGCGCGATCCGGTCGCTGCCCGCGAGGAAGCCGAGCAGGCGCGATACGCTGACCGTCGATTCGCGGATTTTGGCGAGCAGGCGCTGGGTCGCGCCGATCCGCAGCATCAGCCGCTCGTAATGCTTTTCGGGTTTGCGCCTGGTCTTGACCATCTCGCGATCGAAGATCCGTTCGGAAAGGCTTTCCAGGTCGGCGGTTGCCGATTCCAGCGTGTCGGCCAGCCTGTCGACCACTGCGTCCATCAACCGCACGGTCACCGACAGCGGATCCTCCGCTACGTCTGGCTCGGCCCCCAGATGGCCAGCGAAATTCACGAACGAAGTCGGATCGACATAGCGAATGGTGACCAGATGCCGATCGGTCAGCATCAGGCTGACAGGATCGATCCCAGGCTTTTTCTCGGTCGTGCCGTATAGCGCCCAGAAGGTCATCACCGTGACCCCATTGCGCTCGTACAGCCGGCTCGACGGCTCAATCTCCAGCATGTCTTCGCGGGTCGGGATGTTGAAGCCGATGATCCGCTCGGCAATCTTCTCCTCGTCCTTGGTCGGGTTGAGCAGGTCGACCCAGATCGCGCCGCTCGGCAACGTTCCGGGATCGGTCGGATCGACCGGGACGGGTGAGCAATCGGGGCCGAACAGGCGCAGCATGGCATGGGTGGTGCCGCGCGAGCGGCGGCTTGGCAAGCCGGGCGCGCGCCCTTACCCATCGGTTGCATGGGGGAAAATGCGTCGCGGTACCGGCCGCTGGTCATTCTTGCAGCACTGCTGATCGCGGTCATCGCCATATTGGTGGCGATGGGGCGGCCGCCGATCTGCACCTGCGGGACGATCGACCTGTGGGGCCAAGTCGGGCCCGAGCAAAGCCAGATGCTGGCCGATTGGTACTCGCCGAGCCACTTCATCCACGGGCTGATTTTCTATGCGATATTGTGGAAGGTCGCGCCGGGCTGGTCGCTCGAGCGGCGGTTCACGATCGCGCTGCTGGTCGAGGCGGCGTGGGAAATTGCCGAGAATACGCCTTTGGTGATCGATCGCTATCGCGAGGCGACCATGGCGCTCGGATATAGCGGCGATTCGATCCTCAATTCGGTCAGCGACATCGCGATGATGACGCTCGGCTTCCTCGCCGCGCGGCGCTTGCCCTTGTGGATCAGCATCGCGCTGGTGATCGGACTGGAATTGTTCACACTGGCGGTGATCCGCGACAATCTGACGCTCAATGTGTGGATGCTGCTGTGGCCGACCGACTTCATCCGCATCTGGCAAGGCGGCGCCTGACAAGCTGTTGGCATAGCGGTATTTTTGCTGCATTCCTGAGCCACAAGAACTTGAGGAGTGACGCCATGAAGACATCGATCCTGGCCGGGCTGGCCATCGCCGCCACCGCACTCGCCACGCCGGCGCGGGCGGGCGAACTGTTCGGCGGGCTGTTCGTCCACGGGGTCGACACGCCGCTGTCGCTCGGCGGATCGCCCGAGGGCGGGATCGACCTGCAGCTTGGCTATCGCGGCGGTCCGATCATCACGGGCACCGGGATCGAGCCCTATGTCTTCGCCTCAGCTAACACCGCGGGCGACACCCATTTCGCCGCCGCCGGCCTGTCATGGAAGTTCGGCGATCGGGTTTACATCCGTCCGGGCATCGGCCTCGCCATCCACACCGGGTCGGCGCGCAACCGCGACAATCCGTTCAACGACAAGATCGAATTCGGAAGCCGCATATTGTTCGAGCCCGAGCTCGGCATCGGCGCGCGGCTGAACGAGCGGATGAGCGTCGAGGCGAGTTGGGTGCATCTCAGCCACGCAACCCTGTTCGGTCGCCAGAACCCGGGCATCGACAATATCGGCGCGCGATTGAACTATAAGTTCTAGCGCCCGAGCATGGCCTCGGGTTTGACCAATCGGTCGAACGTCGCCTCGTCGACCAGGCCGAGATCGAGCCCGGCCTCGCGCAGCGTCATGTCCTTCTTGTGGGCATGCTTGGCGATCGCCGCGGCATTGTCGTAGCCGATCTCGGGCGCCAGCGCGGTGACCAGCATCAGCGAGCGGTCGACCAAGGCCTTGATTTGCGCCTCGTTGGCCTCGATCCCATCGACGCAGCGGGTCGCGAAGCTGGTCATTCCGATCGACAGCAATTCGATCGAGCGAAGCACGTTGGCGCCGATCAGCGGCATGAACACGTTCAATTCGAAATGCCCCTGCATCCCGCCGACGGTCACCGCCTGCTGGTTGCCGATCACCTGCGCGCACACCATCGTCAGCGATTCGCACTGGGTCGGATTGACCTTGCCGGGCATGATCGAGCTGCCCGGCTCGTTGGCCGGAAGGCTGAGTTCGCCCAGCCCCGAGCGCGGACCCGAGCCGAGGAAGCGGATGTCGTTGGCGATCTTGGTCAGCGCCACCGCCAGCGTGTTGAGCGCGCCATGGAAGAACACCAGCCCGTCCCTCGCCGCCATCTCGGCGAATTTGTTGGGCGCGGCTTCGAACGGCGTCCCGGCAATGTCACCGACCGCCGCGCACATATCCTCGGCCCATCCGGCCGGCGCGTTGAGGCCAGTGCCGACCGCGGTCCCGCCAATCGCGAGCTTGCGAAGGTTGCCTTCGAGCGCCCCCTCGATCCGCGCCTTGCAGCTCACCAGTTGCGCCGCATAACCGGAGAATTCCTGGCCCAGCGTCAGCGGGGTCGCATCCTGGGTGTGGGTGCGGCCGATCTTGACGATATGATCCCACGCCTTCGCCTTGGCGGCGAGCGAAGCGGTCAGCGTGTCGAGCGCGGGGATCAACTGGTCGCGGGTCGCCAGCACGGCAGAGACGTGGAGCGCGCTCGGGAAGCTGTCGTTGGACGATTGCGACTTGTTGACGTGGTCGTTGGGGTGGACCGGTTCCTTGCCACCGCGATTGCCCGAAAGCTTCTCGTTGGCGATCCCGGCGATCACCTCATTGACGTTCATGTTGGTCTGGGTGCCCGACCCGGTCTGCCAGATGGTCAGCGGGAATTGCTCGTCAAACTCGCCCGCGACGATTCCCGCCGCCGCCGCCTCGATCGCATCGGCGATGTTGCCGTCGAGCCCGTGCTTGCGGTTCACCCGGGCCGCGGCCTGCTTGACGATCGCCTGCGCGCGCACCAGCCCGATCGGCATCCGCTCGCGTGGCGGGAATGGAAAGTTCTCCAGGCTGCGCTGGGTCTGCGCCCCCCAATAGGCATCGACCGGCACTTCGATCGGGCCGATGGAATCGGTTTCGGTGCGGGTGGTGGTCAAACTCGTTTCCCCAAGAATCCGTTTGGGCTGAGCCCGTCGAAGCCCTGCCCTCGCTTGTGGCCTTAGTAAGAAGAACAGTCCTTCGACAAGCTCAGGACGAGCGGATGAGAGGGATCGGTTCTACTTTTTCTTCGTGAAATCCACGCTGACCACGTTCGACCCGTCGTCGACAGGCTCGATCACCGGGCGGTCGTTCTCGGCCTCGTCATGTTCCTCATGCTCGGGCGGCGCGCCATTGGCCTGGAACTTCAAGCTGAAGTCGACCGCGGGATCGACGAAGTCGGTGACCGCTGCGAATGGCACCACTAGGGTCGACGGAATGCCGCCGAACGACAGGCCGACGGTGAAGAAATCATCCTCGACCTTCAAATCCCAGAAGCGATGCTGGATGACGATCGTCATCTCGTCGGGAAAGCGGTCCGACAGATGCTTGGGGATGGTCACGCCCGGCATGCGGGTCTGGAAGGTGATGTAGAACTGGTGGCCGCCGGGCAGGACGCCGCCCGACCGCTCGACCTCGTACAACACTCGCCCGACCACGTCGCGCAGCGCCTCCTGCACGATTTCGTCATAGGGAATCAGGCTCTCGGGTGTGTCGTCGGTCATCGCTTTTCGTGGTAGCGGACGGGGCCAAACGGTCAAGCGAGGTCTTCAATGCCGATCGATCACAAGCAGCCCTATGACGATCAGAACATCCTCGCCCGCGTTTTGCGCGGGGAATTGCCGAGCAATGTCGTGGTCGACAGCGCCCATAGCGTCGCGCTCCACGACATCGCCCCGCTGGCCGCGATCCACGTGCTGGTGATCCCCAAGGGAGACTATGTCTCGGTCGAGGATTTCGCGGACCGCGCATCCGATGCCGAGATCGCCGATCTGGTGCGGACGATCGCCAGGGCGGCGGCCGAAACCGGCGCCGATGCGCAAGGCTACCGAATCCTCGCCAACACCGGCAAGCGCGCCGGCCAGGAGATCCCCCACCTCCACGTTCACCTGTTCGGCGGCCAGCCGCTGGGGCCGATGCTGGCGAAGTAAGGGCGATTGACGACTAAAAGCATTGCCCTCGTCGTTTGAGGCGCTAGGCTCCTGCCCGATCAGACAATTATGAGCATCCGCGCATCAAGCGGACGCCGCTGGCCAAGGGGAATTCTATGATTTTCGATCGCGTCAAACCGCTCGACGCCATTTTGGCAACCGCCGAGAAGAAATCGCTGAAGCGCACTTTGGGCGCTTTCCAGCTGACCTTGTTCGGCATCGGCTGCATTATCGGCACGGGCATTTTCGTGCTCACCGCCGCCGGTGCGCAGAAAGCCGGTCCTGGCCTGATGCTGGCGTTTATCATCGCCGGCGCGGTGTGTATCGTCGCCGCGCTGTGCTACTCCGAAATCGCGTCGATGATCCCCGTCGCAGGCTCTGCCTACACCTACAGCTACGCGACCATGGGCGAATTCCTCGCCTGGACGGTCGGCTGGGCGCTGGTCCTTGAATATGCCATTGCCGCCTCCGCCGTGTCGGTCGGCTGGTCGGGTTATTTTACAGGCACCATCCTGAATGACACGTTCGGGATAGCCCTACCCGCCTATCTTACCGCCGGGCCGCTCGCACTCGGCGGAGCACCGGGCGGGTTGATCAACCTTCCGGCCTTGATCATCGCCTTGCTCGTAACCTGGCTGCTGATGATCGGAACCAGCGAGAGTGCCAAGGTCAATAGCATCCTGGTGACGATCAAGGTCGTCGCCTTGACCGCGTTCATCGCGTTGACGTTGCCCAAGGTCGATACCGCCAACTTTAACCCGTTCCTTCCAGCCGGTGTGTTCGGCGGCTTCGGAACCGGGGTCGGTGCGGTCGGTGCGGCCGCGACGATCTTCTTCGCTTATGTCGGCTTCGACGCGGTTTCGACCGCCGCCGAGGAAACCAAGAACCCGCAGCGCAACGTTCCGATCGGACTGATCGGCAGCCTGTTGTTTTG
The DNA here is from genome assembly GCA_038234545.1 of Sphingomonadales bacterium. Taxonomy (GTDB): domain Bacteria; phylum Pseudomonadota; class Alphaproteobacteria; order Sphingomonadales; family Sphingomonadaceae; genus Sphingomicrobium. The sequence continues at coordinate 9,793 of JBBQTM010000035.1, read as the reverse complement.
CACCATCTTCTACATCCTGGTCGCGGCCGGCGCGGTTGGCACCATCGGCGGTCAGCCGATCATGGGGCCAAACGGGATCCCGTTCCCGGCCGGTTCGGAAGAACTTGCCCGCCAGTGCGCAATGGTCGAACATAGCGCGAAGCTGGTCTGCTCGAACGAGGCCCTGGCCCATGTTCTCCGCCAGATCGGTTTCGGCACCGTCGGCAACATGCTCGGCTATGCCGCTATTCTGGCACTGCCCTCGGTCATCCTGATCCTGCTATTTGGTCAGACCCGCATCTTCTTCGTCATGGCACGCGACGGCCTGCTCCCGGAGAAACTGAGCGAGGTCCATCCGAAGTGGAAAACACCGTACATCGTCACCGCGCTGACCGGCATCGTGGTCGCCATTGCGGCGGCCTTCCTGCCGGTCGGCAAGCTCGCCGACATCGCCAATGCGGGCACGCTTTACGCCTTCATGATGGTCGCGATTGCGGTGATGCTGCTGCGCAAGCGCGATCCGGGTCGCAAGCGGGCGTTCAAGGTTCCAGCGCTGATCATCATCGGCCCGTTGACCATCGCCGGTTGCCTGTTCCTGTTCTTCAACCTGCCGGGAACCGCCATGCTGGTGCTGCCGATCTGGTCGGCGATCGGCTTCCTGATCTACTTCGGCTACAGCCGCCGCAAGAGCCATCTCGGCCGAGGCCATGTCGAAGTGAATGAAGGCGAGATCGACTCCGTCGCGCCGCACATTCCCGGAATCGATGTTCCAAAGGACTGAGGCTGACGATTGAATGAGCAAGGGCGGTCCGGAAACGGGCCGCCCTTTTCATTGCTTGCTCCTTCTTCCTCCTCCCCTCCCTGAAAAGGGAGGGGATTGAGGGGTGGGTGCGAGCGTCTGCGAGCCCAAAGACTCAACCGCTGACAAACGACAAAGAGAAGAGACCCACCCCCGACCCCTCCCTGAAGTAGGGAGGGGAGTAATTACCTCAGCAGCGCGCCCGCCAACTCGTGCAAATCCTTCTCCGGGCGCGCGCCATAATGCTGGATCACTTCGGCGGCGGCGATGGCGCCGAGCTTGAGGCTTGCCTCCAGCCCCAGGCCGCGCGCTTCGCCGGCCAGGAAGCCGGCGGCGAACAAATCGCCCGCGCCGGTGGTGTCGACCAGCCGGTCGATCGGTTCGGCCGGGACCGAGGCGCGTTCCTCGCCGCGCACCGCGACCGCGCCATGCTCGCTGCGCGTGACGACCAGGGTTTCGACCTGCGCGGCCAGCATGGCCAGCCCGGAGTCGAAATCCGCCTCGCCAGTCATTGCCGCAAGCTCGGCCTCATTGGCGAACAACAGGTCGATCTTGCCGGCGTCGATCAGCGCCTGGAAGCCATCGCGATGGCGCTCGACGCAGAAGGTGTCGCTCAGCGTGAAGGCGACCTTGCGCCCGGCGTCGCGCGAGGCCGCGATTGCCGCCTCCATCGCCGCGCGCGGCTCGGCCGGGTCCCACAAATAGCCCTCGAGATAGAGGATCGCGGCATCGGCCACCCTGGCCGGATCGATATCGCGCGCTTCGAGGCGTTGGGCGGCGCCGAGAAAGGTGTTCATCGTCCGCTGGGCATCGGGCGTGACCAGGATCAGCGACCGCGCGGTGGCACCGACATCGTCGCGGGCGGGGACCAGGAAATCGACCCCCAGGCTCTCCACGTCATGGCGATAGATGTCGCCCAGTTCGTCGCTCGCGACCTGGCCGATGAAGCCCGCCTTCAGCCCCAGCGAAGCCAGCCCCGCGGCGGTGTTGCCGGCCGATCCGCCGCTGATCTCGCGCCCCGGCTTCATTTCGCCATACAGGCGCACCGCCTCGGCTTCGTCGATCAGCCGCATCGAGCCCTTGTCGAGCTTCTGCGCCGTCAGGAAGGCGTCATCGGCATCGGCGATCACGTCGACGATGGCATTACCGATGCACAGCACATCGAGGCGGGGAGCAGTCATATTGGTGGTCCAGTCGCTTGAAGTGAGGGATTTCGGCGGCGGTTAGCCTTGCCCCATGCCAAGCGCAATGACAGACAGGGCCGATGCGCCGTTTCATTGCCCCCGCTTTCGTCCTGATCCTCGCCGCTTGCGCGAGCACGCCCAAGCCTCAACCCGCGGCGGCGGTCGTCGCCCAGCCAAGTGCCCGCCCGACCGGCGGCACGTTGCTCGGGCTCGACGCCAACGACCTCGTCCGCCGCTTCGGCCAGCCCGCCTTCCAAGTGCAGGAAGGTCCCGGCACCAAATTGCAGTGGGCGGGGGGCGGTTGCGTGCTCGACGTGTTTCTTTATCCGCCGGAAAGCGGTTCGGGCGCGGCGCGCGCGACCTTCGCCGATGCGCGGCGACCCTCGGGCGCAGATATCGACGTCGCCAGTTGCCTGGCGTTGATCGGCCGCTAAAGCCGCGCCATCGCCCAGCGCGCGGCGTCGGCGACCACCGGATCGGGATCGGACAAATGCGGCTCGACCGCGTCGGCCAGCGCCGCCTCCCCGCTATTGCCCGCCGCGATCAGGCAGTTGCGGATCATCCGATTGCGGCCGATGCGCTTGATCGGCGAGCCCGAGAAGGTCTCGCGAAATGCCGCATCGTCGAGCGCGAGCAAGTCCGCCAATCGCGGCGCGGCCAGTTCCGCGCGCGGCAAAAAAGCGCGATTGGCCTCGGCCGCCTCGGCGAACCGGTTCCACGGGCACACCGCCAGGCAATCGTCGCAGCCGTAGATTCGGTTGCCGATCGCCGCGCGATACGCTTCCGGGATCGGCCCGGCATGTTCGATCGTGAGGTAGGAAATGCACGCCCGCGCATCGATCCGCCCCGGCCCCGTAATCGCGCCGGTCGGGCAGGCGTCGATGCACCGCGTGCAGCTTCCGCAATGCTCCGCCGCCGGTTCGTCGGGCGCCAGCTCCAGGCTGGTCATGACGATCCCCAGGAACAGCCAATTGCCATGTTCGCGGCTGAGCAAATTGGTATGCTTGCCCTGCCAGCCCAGCCCCGCCGCCGCCGCGAGCGGCTTTTCCATCACCGGCGCGGTATCGACGAACACCTTCAATTCGCCGCCATGTGTTTCCGCCAGCCAGCGACCGAGCGCCTTGAGCGCCTTCTTGACCGTCTTGTGATAGTCATTGCCCTGCGCATAGACCGAAATCCTCCCCAGCTCGGGATGGTCGGCCAGCGCCAGCGGATCGCTCGCCGGGGCATAGCTCATCGCCAGCGCGATGATCGACCGCGCGTCGGGCCACAAGCCATTGGGGCTGGCACGCTGCTCGGCGCGATCCTCCATCCAGCGCATTTCGCCATGCCGCCCCTCGCCCAGCCACGCGCGAAGCCCGTCGCCCGCGTCTGGCGTGGCATCGGCACGCGCGAAGCCGCAGGACGCGAAGCCCAGTTCGATCGCCTTCGCGCGGATTTCCTGTTCGATGGTCATTGTCATTTAACCGCCAGCCCTTAGCACAGGCACCATGAGCACCAGCAACGCCGTCGAGGCGCATGATCTCGTCAAGGATTTCGGGGACACCCGCGCGGTCGACGGGGTCAGCCTCGCCGTCCCGACCGGGTCGATCTACGGCATCCTCGGCCCCAATGGCGCGGGCAAGACCACCACCATCCGCATGCTGCTCGGGATCATCGATCCAAGCTCGGGCACGCGCAGCCTGCTCGGCCACGACCGCCCGCTCGAGGCGGCGGAGCAGGTCGGCTACCTCCCCGAGGAACGCGGCCTCTATCCGGCAATGACCGCGATGGACGGGATCGCCTTCATGGGGGCCTTGCGCGGGCTCCCGCTTCGCGAAGGCCGCCGCCGCGCGGTCGAATTGCTCGACGGCCACGGCCTCGGCGACTGGGCGAAGAAGCCGATCCGCACCCTCTCCAAGGGCATGGCACAGACCGTGCAACTGCTCGGCACCATCGTCCACAAGCCCAGGCTGATCGTGCTCGACGAGCCCTTCTCGGGCCTCGACGCGATCAACCAGGGCAAGCTCGAGGAGCTCATCCGCCGCGAGGCCGCGAATGGTGCGACAGTGATCTTCTCGACCCATGTCATCGCCCATGCCGAGCGATTGTGCGAGCGGGTGGCGATCATCGCCGGGTCGAAGGTCGCGTTCGAAGGCGCGGTCGACGAGGCGCGGGGCACGCTGCGCCCGATCGTCCGGCTGCGCACCCGCAGCGCCGACGGGCCGTGGCGCGCGGCGCTTCCTGCCACCGCCCGCCTCGACAATGGCGACTGGACGTTCGAGCTTCCTCCGTCCGGCCCCGAACCCTTGCTCAAGGCGCTGATCGACGGCGGCGCGGGGATCGAGACGTTGAGCATCGAGCGGCCCGGTCTCCACGACGCGTTCGTTGCCATCGCCGGCGAGGCAGCGGCGCGCGAGATGGCCACCGAAGTCGGAGAAGCCGCATGAAAGCGCCCAAGATGATCCGCTCTGCCTTCGTCATTGCGCGGCGCGATTTCACCGCGACGGTGATGAGCAAGACTTTCCTGCTGTTCCTGCTCGGCCCGTTATTCCCGCTGGCGGTGGGGATCGGCTTTGGCGGGCTTGGCGATACCATCCGCAACAGTGACCAGCAGCCGGTCGTGGCGGTCGTCGCCAGCTCCGCCGATTATCGCGCGATCGAGGCCGCGCGGCAGGTGATGGAGCCGTTGCTGATTGAGGATCGCGGGATCATGCTTAGCCAGGTCGCCCCGTCGGGCGATCTCGCCGCCCAGCGCAAGGCCTTGCTGGCCCAGGAAAAACCGCCCGTGCTCGGAGTCCTCGACGGCGGGCTCGATGCGCCCCACTTCACTGGCGCGGTCAATGCCGACGGACGCACCGTGCGGCAATTGTCGTTCCTCATCGACCAGGCCCGCCGCGCCCGCGCCGCGCCGACCCCGCCCTCGGGCGCACCGCTCGCGGTCGAGCTCACCCAAAGCTCGTCGGGATCGTTGATGTCGGCCCGCTCAGTCACCGCGCGGCTCGGCCAGGCCTTGCTGTTCGTGCTCACCATATTGCTCGCCGGCATGCTCCTGTCGCAATTGATCGAGGAAAAATCGAACAAGGCGATCGAGGTCATCGCTGCGGCGATTCCGATCGAATCGATCTTCATCGGCAAATTGTTCGCGATGCTCGGCATGGCCTGGGTCGGGATCATCGTGTGGACCGCGGGCGGCGCGGCGGCGATCGCCTTCTACCTCCCCGGCGGCCTCTCGGCGCTCCCCGCCCCCGCGGTCGGCTGGCCGATCTTCATCGCGCTCGGCGTGATCTATTTCTCGATGAGCTACCTCCTCATCGGCTCGCTGTTCCTCGGCATCGGCAGCCAAGCCTCGACCGTTCGCGAGGTGCAGACATTGTCGATGCCGGTGACCATGGCGCAGATGATGATCTTCGCCCTCGCCACGGTCGGCGTCGGCCATCCCGACAGTGCCAGCGCGATCGCGGGTGCGGTCTTCCCGCTCTCGTCCCCGTTCGCGATGTTCGGCCGCGCCGCCGAGCTTCCAGTGCTCCTCCCCCACGTCGCGGCGCTCGCATGGCAGATCCTGTGGGTAATCATCATCCTCCGCCTAAGCGCCCGCCTGTTCCGCCGAAGCGTCCTCAAAAGCGGCCCCGCCTTCCGCTGGCCGTGGCAGAAGAAGGCGGCGGTCTAGGCCATTCCCAGGAAGCGCCGCGCGTAGCACGGTCGTGCTTTTGGTCGCCTGACGTTGATCAGTGGACGAGCAGGCAGGTTGGCGGGCAGCCTTATGTTGCTTGCCAGCCCGATCTTTTCCAGCGCCAGAATGAACAGGAAGCCCCAGTCGGCCTGGCCGGGATAGAGCCCGATCCGCGCCGAACCGGGATAGGCGTGATGATTGTTATGCCACGCTTCTCCCATCGTCGGGATCGCCGCCCACGGCACATCATGCGCCTGCACCCCGGCGCCATCGACCAGCCAGCTTTGCGGGCCGCGACGATGGGCGAGGTGACCGACGAACCAATGGCCGTAGACCGAGGCGGTGATCCGCGCGGCGACGCCCCACACCAACCAGCTCCAGCCGCCGATCGCGTAGAACAGGATCGCGACCGGGATCTGCTGCGCCATCCATGTGCGCTCGAGAAAACGATAGAATCGGTCCTCGCCCGCGCGGCCGAAATCAAAGCTCGGCGGCTTATCGAGGCGAAGGCGGCAATGCACCTGCCACCAGCAATCGCGCCACATGGCGGTGCGATGCGCGAGATAGGGATGGCAATCGGCCTGCCGCTGCGCCCAGTCGCGCGTGTCGTGTGTGCGGACCATCCAGAACGGCCCGCTCATCCCGACCATTGTCCCGCACCACACCAGCAGCCGCTCGAGCCACAATGGACAGTCGAAACTGCGGTGGATCAGCCGCCGATGAAAGCCGACGCTATGGCCGAGCAGCAACAGCCCGCCGGTAGTGACGGCGAACAGGATCAATGCGGAAGCCTCGACCAGCATCGGTCCGGCAACCAATGTGATCGCGGCCATCGATCCGTTCCAGACCGAATGCAGCGGATCCCATTCGATCACGCCTTCGACCGGACTTGCGCCCGCTTCACGCAGCGAATTGACCTCATGCGATCCACTCATCGACTCGCTCCCTGTTGATAAGCTGGAGCTTAAATAATCATATAAGCTTGTCAATAGTTAGTTCATCACTTAAATAATGATCATGCAAAATGTGTTCGAAGCCCTCGCCTCGCCCGTCCGGCGCAAGATCCTGGCCTATTTGTCCCATGCCGAATTGAACGCCGGCGACATCGCGTCGCGGTTCGAGATCAGCAAGCCGGCGGTATCGCAGCACCTGGCCATCCTCGAACAGGCGGGGCTGGTGCGCAGCGAGAAGCGCGGCCAGTTTGTCTATTACACATTGGTCGCCGACAATCTGACCAATACGCTCAACGGTTTCGTGCAAACCGTCTGCCCGGTCTCGCGCCCCCTGCGCAGCGAAAGCGCGAAACTCGCGACGAACGCGAAATCGCCAAAAAGATAGGCGGCCGTCGCTGACGGTGCCTGACCTACGAGGTCAGCGTGGCGCAATTTTTCCGCTTGTAGATCCCATTTCAAAATTGACGTCATTCGGTTAGTCTCGCGACGCCGAAGGATCGTGTTGCCCGTAGTTCGAGGAGCGTTGACGCCTGTGTCCTTTGGCCGGAATATTGAGCGAGTAAGCGTCGCGGTTCGCGGGATCGGCGGACCCCATGCAGGCTGAACCCCCACCCGACCCTCCGCCCGCCATCGTCGCTCCGGCGGATGACGAGTCGATCATCGAGGTCGTCGGCACGCGCTCGGACCAGGCGCAGAAGATCGATCGGCGCACCTATCGCGTCAAGGATAATGCCCAGGCCGCGCAATCGGATACGCTGCAGCTTTTGCGCGGCCTCCCCGCGGTGGTCATCACACCCGACGATGAGATCCTCCTGCTCGGCAGCGGCAGCGTCACGGTGCTGGTCGACGAAAAGCCGGTGCAAGGCAACGTCACGCAATATCTGCGCACCCTGCGCGGCAGCGATATCGAGCGCATCGAGGTCATCACCAACCCGTCGGCCCAATATGCCGCGCAAGGGTCCGGCGGGATCATCAACATCGTGCTGCGCCGCAATCGCGCCGATGCCGTGACTGGAACGGCCAGCTTGCTCGGCTCGTCCCACGGGCGGGTCGAGGGCAACGCGACGATCAAGGCCAAGCGCGGCAAATGGGGTTTCGAGGGACAGGCCCAGGCGACCGTCGGCCGATACGCGCCCAGCAAATTTCGGACGTTGCGGACCGTCGATCAACCCGACGGATCGACCACCATCAACAGCGCCGATGGCGAAAGCACAGTGCGCATCACCAACGTCTATCTGAGCGGCAAGGCGAGCTACGACATTGACCCCAAGACCATCTTGGCGCTGACCGCCGCGGGAGGGGTCAACGGGTTCCGCACGACCAACGACACCGACTATCTCGGCCTGGCCGGCGAGTTCGATTCCTTCAGCTCGCGCCAGCGCAGCCGAAGCCGCAGCGGCTTCCGCTACGCCCAGCTCGACCTGGATCGCAAGGGCAAGACCGAGGGCGAAACGCTGAAAGGCTATGTCAGCGCCTACACCTTCGTGTCGGATCGTCCGTCAATCGCCGAATTTGACGATGGCGGCGGATACGGCCTCGACAGCGAGGAACGCCAGAAGGGCGTTAATGCCAAGGTCGATTGGGTGCGCCCGATCGGCACGTCGCGGATCTTCTCGGTCGGCACGACCTTCGACCATTACTTGTCGGACCGCCGCCTGCGCTCGACCGCGTTCGGCCCCGGCGGTGTGCTCCAGTTCGACATCGACGACGCGTTCAAGACGCGGGATTTCTCCTCCGCCGCTTACGCCACCTATCAAATGAAATTCGGCAAATGGACCGTCATGCCCGGCTTCCGGCTTGAGCGGTTCGATCGCCGGATCACCAGCCCCGACTTCCCTGCGGTCGATATCCTCCGCACCTCACTGTTCCCCAGCTTCCACCTCGAACGGCCGCTCGGTAAGAAGATCACCCTGACCGCGAGCTATGCCCGGCGCATCGACCGTCCCAATCCCTCGCAATTGCGTCCTTATCTGATCCGGCGCGGCCCATTGTCCTTCGAACGCGGCAATCCCGATCTTCGCGACCAGACCACCGACAATACCGAAATCAACCTCGCGTATCGCCACAAGAAGCTCAATGTCGGCCTGATCCTGTTCGACCGCGAGACCGCCAACCTGTGGGACAGCAGCTTTGTCATCGACGCCGACGGCAACGCCATCTCGACCCCGGTCAACGCCGACCGCCGGAGCAATCGCGGCGCCCAGATCGACGTCGGCCTGCCCGTGCTCAAGCGGGTCAAGGGCACTGCCAGTGTCAATCTGTTCAACAGCATCGTGCCCTATGACACGCTGACCGGTACCGATCGCTTCAGCCAGTTCCGCTACACCGCCAATGCGACGCTCAACTGGACCGGCAAGGAGCGGGGCAAGCTCCCGGGCGACCTCGGGCAGGTGCAATTGGAATATGAAAGCAAGGCGCGCACCTTCCAGTTCCGCCAACGCGCAAGCATTTCGGCCAACTTCTCCTTCACGCACAATTTGTCGAAGACGCTCGCGCTGACCGGTTCGGTCAACGGCATCGGTTCCGGCCGAAGCCGCAGCCGCCTGATCGCCCCGTCGATCGAGGAACGCTACGACACCAGGACGCGCCAGCCGGAGGTCAAGCTCAAACTGGTCAAGACATTCGGCCCCAAGCCTAAATGATCGCCGCCTTCGCTGCTTCGGTAAGCTGCGCCATCAGCGCTTTGTGCGGAAACGGCCCATGGCTGATACGGGCGACTCCGGCGGCGGCCCATTCGCTCTTCGGCGGGGCGTCGGGGAAGGCGATGGCGTTCAAGGGGAGAGGCACGTCGCGAACGACGCGTTCGATGTGGCGCGGGTCGGCGATTCGGGGGACGAAGAAGCCGCTCGCCCCGGCGTCGGCGAAGGCCTTGCCGCGCTCGATCACCTCACCGATCACCGCATCGTCGATCGCTTCGGCCTTGATCAGAAGATCGGTGCGGGCGTTGAGGAAGAAGTCGCTGCCGACCGCGGTGCGGATCGCGGCGATCCGGCGGACTTGGAACTCTAGCGGGTGGATCCCCTCGCCACCCACCACCTGATCCTCGAAATTGCAGCCGACCGCGCCGGTCGCCTTGAGTAGCGCGGCATTGGCGGCGCCGATTTCGGGATCGGTCGAATACGCACCTTCGAAATCGACCGACAGCGGCAGTTCGACCGCCTTCATGATTCGCTTGGCATTGGCGAATACATAATCGAGCGGCACCTGGTGAGCGTCGCCATAGCCC
>JBBQTM010000034.1:0-17291 GCA_038234545.1 Sphingomonadales bacterium | reverse complement strand
GAGAATGCCGTAAAGCAGCGCAACGACGCCGCAGGCGATCGCGATAAGAACCAGATTCATTGGTGAACTTCCCCTGTAACCATGGAGCTTGGCGGCGCGTGCAGCGGCCCTTCCGCCCGAAAGACGGGGCGAGGTTTACGGGGTGGTTTCGCGGCTGTCTAGCGGGGGATTAATGGAGCAGGACGGCGGTCGCCATGCCCGACGCAAGGCCGATCAGGGCGACGATCCACTGGCGGGTGCTATAGGCCGCGATGTTCATGTCCAAGGCGCTCCGGGATCGGCACCGGCGTCTCGCCATCGGTGAGGGACAGTCCCTCGCCTTCGGCCAGCCGTCCGATCGCGGTGACATTGGCCCCCGATGGTAAAGGAAGGGTGAACGGATCCTCCGCTTCGGGGAGCGCAACCAGCAGCGCATAATCGTCGCCCCCGGTCGCGGCGAACAAGCGATCTGATCCACGGGCGGCGATGAAGGCGGCGGACAGGGGCAATGTGGCGAGGTCGATGTGGGCGGCGACGCCACTGGCCGAGGCCATCCGCGATGCGTCGAGCAGGAGGCCGTCGGACACGTCCATCATGGCCGAGGCGATGGGGGCGAGGAGCTTGCCCGCGGCGAGCAGGGGCCGGGGTCGGCGATACGCCTCGACCAGAGGGCCCGCTGCGGCGGGGTTGTCGAGCAACTGCGCCAGTCCCGCCGCGCTATCGCCCAGCGTGCCGACCAGCCACAGGCGGTCGCCGGCCTGGCCGCCGGAGCGGGACGGGGTGGCTGGTCCGGCGCGACCGATGGCGGTGAGTCCGAGAACCCGGGGCGCGCCGGGCGGAAGCGCGATGGTGTCGCCGCCGATGAGATTTAGCCCGAACTCGGCCAGTGCCGCTTCGAGCCCGTCGAGGAAGCGGGCTTCCCAGTCGCCGTCGCCGGTCAGTGTCAGCGAGAGCAAGGCGGCGAGCGGGTCGGCGCCCTTCGCTGCGAGGTCGCTGGCATTAACCGCGGCGAGCTTCCAGCCGACCGATTCTGGCGGGTCGGCGGGGAGGTAGTGGATCCCTTCCGCGATGCTGTCGTGGGTCAACACCAGGTCGCCGAGCAGTGCGACATCGTCGAGCAGCCCGCGCGCCGCGTCGCCGCTGGCGATCCGCTTGAGCCGCTCGATTGCCTCGCGCTCGTCCATCAGCCTCGCGCGGTTTTGGCGAGGGCGTCGAGCAGGCCGTTGACGAAGCCGGTCTCGCGCTTGTCGAAAAAGGCGTGGGCGACATCGATATATTCGGAGATGACGGTCGCGGTGGGGACGTCGGGACGGGCCAGCAATTCGTAGGTGCCGGCGCGCAAAATGGCCTTCATCGGCTTGTCGAGCCGGGCCAAGCTCCAGCCCTCGGCGAGGCGTCCGGTGATCAGCGCGTCGATCTCGTCGCCGCGAGCGTCGGTGCCAGTGACGACATCGTCAAAGAAGTCGATCTCGGCCTCGGCATAGGTATCGTCACCGATGGTCGCCCCGAGACGATGCTGGTGGAATTCATGGAGCAGGCGGGCAAGCGGGGTCGCCTCCATCTCCATCTGGTACAAGGCCTGGACCGCGGCGAGGCGGGCGGCGGAGCGGGATTTGGATCGGGTCGAGGTTCTGGACATGGGCGCGCCTCTAGCCGCTCAGGCCGGGATCAGGAAGGGTTTGAGCACCGCCGCCACTTTGTCCGGCGCCTCCCACGGGGCGAAATGGCCGACACCCGGCAAGGGGAAGACCTCGACGTCGTCGCCGACTTCGCCGACGCCCTCGAGCTGGACCGGGAGGAGGGCCTTGTCGTCCAGCCCCCAGACGATGCGCACCGGCACCGCGATCTTCGCGACATGATCGACCCAGGCGGGCATCGCAGCCTGCTCGTCCGGGGCGGGGACGATGATCCGGCTGGCGCGGTACCAGTTTAGCATCGCGGTCAGCGCGCCCGGCCGGCTCCAGTCTTCAATGTAATGCTGGCGTTCGTCTGGCGGGATGATGGCCAGATCGACGTGCTTGGAGAAGCTTTTGTCGAAGAAGGTGTCGAGGCCCATCCGTGCGATGCCGGCTTCCATGCCGGGGGTGCGAAAGGCGTTCATATATTGCGAGGCGGCGCGCTGTTCGGGATGGTCGATCAGGCTGCGCTGGAAGATTGCCGGGTGGGGCGAATTGACGATGGCGAGGCGGGTGATCCGCGGATTTCCGGATAGCGCAGCAGCCCAGGCGATGGCGCCGCCCCAATCATGGCCGACCAGGGCGAAGCGGCCGATGTCCAGTGCGTCGGCCAAAGCGAACAGGTCTGCGAGCAATGTTTCGGTCGAATAATCGCTGACTTGCTGCGGCTTGTCGGTCGCGCCGAAGCCCCGCAGGTCGGGCATGATGAGGCGCAGGTCGTTTTCGAGCAATGGCACGATTGCCCGCCAGGTGCGGTGCGATTCGGGGAAGCCGTGGACCATGATCACCGGCGGTGCATCAGTCGGCCCTGCGAGCGCGACGTTCATGGTAATGCCGGTGGAAAGCCTTATTGAAATCGTCATTGCACTCCCCTCACCCTTCCGTCGCTTCGCTCCTCCCTCCCTCTCCCGCAGAGGGGAGAGGGGCTAGGGGTAGCTGACCGTGTTGGGCACGGCGGGGATCGGGATCCATTCCTCCTCGTCGCCGGGGACGATCGGGAAGCGACGGGCGGTCCAGTCGTCCTTCGCCTGGACGATCCGGTCGCGCGAGGAGGAAACGAAGTTCCACCACACGTGGCGCTTGGTGGGGAACGCTTCCCCGCCGAGCAGCAGGGCGCGGGCGGCGGTGGTGGCACGAAGCGTCAGCGCTTCGCCGGGGGCGAGGATGTAGAGGCTGAACAAGGCGAGGGGGACGCCGTCGAGGCTGGCGGCGCCTTCGGTCAGCATCACCGCCCGCTCGTCGGCGTCGGCGTCGATCGGCAGGCTGGCACCGGGGGCAAGCGAAATGTCGGCATAGATGGTCGGGCCGTGCTGGGTCACCGGAGAGGTCTGGCCCCACAGGCTGCCCATCAGCACGCGGGCGGTCAGGCCGTCGCCCTCGATCACCGGCAGCGCATCGGGCGCGACATGCTCGAAAGCGGGGGCGATCTCCTCCTTGCCGTCGGGGAGCGCGAGCCAGGTCTGCATGCCGTAGAACGTCGGGCCGTCGGCGCGCTCGGCGTCGGGGGAGCGTTCGCTATGGACGATGCCGCTGCCCGCGGTCATCAGATTGATGGCGCCGGGACGGATCACCTGGTCGGAGCCGACGCTGTCGCGGTGGCGGATCGCGCCGTCGAACAGATAGGTGACGGTGGCGAGGTTGATGTGTGGATGGGGACGGACGTCCATGCCCTTGCCCGGGTCGAGGCGGGCCGGGCCGAACTGGTCGACGAAGATGAACGGGCCGACCATGGTGCGGGCGCGGGCGGGCAGGGCGCGGCGAACCTTGAAGTCGCCGAGGTCGTGGGTGACGGGGACAATTTCGATCATGACGGCCGGTCCTAGCACGGAAAAGCGGCACGCCTTAAGTTGATAAAGTTTCCCCACTTCGACGGCTTTTTGAGGGGTCTTTGTAACCTTAAGGAAACGGCCGCGCGGCGGCGGCCATGCCCGTGGGCGCGAATCGTATTGGACGATTTGAAAGAGCCGCGCCGACGATCCCCGCCGACGCCGCAACCCAAGCAGTCCAAATCCTATTTTGGAAGCTTATTCTGACGTGTCCCGTCGCCACCAGCGCACCAGCGCCGCCGCAATCCGCGAACGGAGGGCCAAGACGATCAGCAACAGCACAACTGCCCACGGCAGCACCGCGCCGATGAGGGTCAGCAGGAAGGAGATCATGGTCACCCCGCTGGCGATGAACATCTTCCACGCCTCGGCGAAGGGGTTCGTCCCGCGGAAACCCGGAATTCCGCCCTTGCCATAATAATTGAAGGTCATCGGCGTGCTGGCGAGCTTTTCCTCGCTCGCCGAAATCGTCCGGGTCGTTTCGAAAGCGCTGGAGCGGAGCTGGCTCAACTGCTCCTGTAAAGCCGTGCGCTCGCGGTCCCCCGCACCAAGCGCGGTGAGCCGTCTTTCGATCTCGGCAATCTGCGCCTGGGTCTCGCGCCGTTCGACGGTCGCCGTGCGGATCGCGCTGCCTTCATCCTCGCCGGTGAATTCGGCGTTGACCAGCCGCCCGCCCGCCGTTTCGACCGTCGCCGACGATTGCTTGCCGAACTGGCGCGCGATGGTCGGGTCGAGCTTGACGGCGAGCATGGCGGTGACCTGCTCATCCTCGCCGATGGTATAGCGCAGGCCGGTAATCCGGCAGCGCGCCAGGCCAAGCCTCTCGCACGCCGCAGCATGTGCCTCTTGCGCCGCGGAAATGCGCGAGTCGTCGAGCCGGTAATCATAGGCATAAGCGAAGGCGACGCCGGGCGCGGCGGACGGGGCGATGTCGGGCGAGGCGTCTGCCGACTCCTCGACCGCGTTCATCGATCCTGCGCCCTCCTCGGTCGGTCCCGAACAACCTGCCACGAGGGTTGCCAACAAGGCGCTGGTCGCCGCGCCAATTACCACTTTACGCATAAGCTCACTCCCCGGGGGCGCTGGCCTTGATCGTCAGCGCATGGACTCGATCGCGCATCAGGTCGCCGAGCGCGGCGTAGACGGCGCGTTGGCGCTGGACGCGGTTCTGGCCGATGAAGGCGTCGCTTTCGATTGTCAGCGCGAAATGACTTTCGCCGCGACCGTCGTGGCCGGCGTGGCCGATGTGGCTGGCGCTCTGATCTTCCAGGTCGAGCCGGACGGGGCGAAGCGCCTGTTCCAGGCGGCGGATGATCTCGGCGGCAATTGGGCTAGTGGAAGCATCGGTCATGACGACTATATAGAGGGGCTTAGGCGAGAGACGGCAAGTGGCGACGAGAGAGAGTAAATTTCACGGGCGGATCGAGGGCGCGGCGGATGGTTGCGCCGTGCCGGGGTGCGGCGAGGCGGGCGAGTTTCGAGCGCCGCTAAGCCCAGGCGATTTCGACGGGCCAGGCGCCTATCTCTATCTGTGCCTCGACCATGTCCGGGCGCACAATGCGCGCTACAATTATTTCGCGGGCATGAGCCCCGACGAGATCGAGGCGGCGCAATCGCCGATCGCCGGATGGGAACGGCAAACGCGCGCGTTCGCGACGGCTGGCGCGGGGCCGGGGCCGGCGTGGAGCGAGTTCACCGATCCACTGGATGCCATTTCGGCGCGCTTCCGGCCGGGGATGGCGCGACAGGCCCCCGATCGATTCACCGCCGGGGAGCGCCACGCGCTGGGCGTGATGGGGCTCAACGACGATGCCGATCGGATGGCGCTCAGGCGACGCTATTCGGAGCTGGTGCGACGCTATCACCCCGATCGCAATGGCGGGGATCGGGCGTTGGAGGGGAAGCTTGGCGCGGTGATCGAGGCGTATCAAGTGCTCAAGGGTTCGCGGGCGTTCGCCTGAGCTTTGCTCCTCCCCCATTTTTGGGGGTGTTTACTTCTTCAGCGGCGGGTGGGGCCCTGTCGCCGATTGCACTGCCCCCTCCGTCGCTCCGCGACACCTCCCCCTGGTAGAGGGGGAGGGACTAGTCCCTGTCGGGCGCGCCCAATGGGAAGTAGTGACGGTAAGGCCGGGCTTCGTCGATTGCGCGCGACACTGAAGGGTGGGCGAGTAGTCGCTGGCGATATGCGGTGAGGCGGGGGCGCCGCTCGCCGATCGGCTCGATCCAGTCGGCATAGAATAATGCAGGCGCGGCGGCGCAGTCGGCGAGCGTAAAATTGTCGCCGACCGCCCAGCCATCGGCGGGCAAATTGGCTTCGAGCCAGTCGTGGGCTATTTGCAGCGCCACGCGCCCGCGCGCTGCGGCGAGGCCCTCGCCGTCGGGCCAGATGGCGTGATTGACCGCCGGTTGCATATTGCCCTGGATATGAAGGTCGAAGAAGCGGTCGAGGAAACGCACCCGGCGGCCCTCCGCGCCGTCGGGAATCCATTTGGTCGGGCCAGGATGATGGGCCTGGAGATGCTCGATGATGCAGGTTGCCTCGGGGATCACCTTGCCGTCGTCGATCAGCGTCGGAAATTTGCCGAGCGGCCAGTGCGCCTTCAATTCGTCCATCACCCCGGGATTGGAGGGGTCGACGTTGCGATAATTGAACGGCGTTTCGTCGGTCCACAAAGGGATCAACGCCTTCCAGCTGAAGCTGCTGAACGGATGGACGTAGAGGGTGAGCGTCACCAGCTGCCGTCCGCGATGCGTTGCTGCCGGGCGATTTCGCGATCGCTGGTGATCGGGATCGGTCCCTGAGCCGGGTAAGGCGGAAGGTTTCCGTCGGGCGTGTAGGTGGCGATGACCGTGCCCTTCGGCGTGACTCGATGGGCGGTCATGGCGAGCTTGTCGACCGGTGTCCCTTCGCCGAACAGCCGCTTGCCGCTTCCCAGCATGACCGGAAAGGTCATCAGGGTGAGTTCGTCGATCAGGCCCGCGGCGAGCAGGGCGGGATAGATGGTGGAGGAGCCCTGGATCACGATCCGCTTGCCCGCGCCTTTCTTGAGCGCGGCGAGGGCGTCGACACCGGTCAGGCGATGGCTGTTCTGCCATTCGAGCGGCTGCGTCCCGCGCGTCAGGACATATTTGTTGGCACGGTCGAATGCCTGACCCATCGGCGCATTGTCGCCCTCCGCATAGGGCCAGTAAGCGGCGAAGATGTCGTAGGTCCGCCGCCCGAGCAGCAGATCGTAATCGCCCGAGAAAATATCGCCGAGCGTTTGCTCGATCCCTTCGTCCCAGATTTTGAACATCCAGCCGCCCTCGGCAAACCCGCCGGTCGGGTCTTCGGTCGGCCCGCCCGGCGCCTGCATCACACCGTCGAGCGAGACGAACGCCGCGGCGATGATCTTACGCATCGACTTTTTGTCCGCGGCGGGCGGCTTCGATGGTGGCGACGTCGATCTTGCGCATCGTCATCATCGCGTCGAACACGCGTTTGGCGACGGCGGGGTCGGGGTCGCTATTTCCCTCGAGCAGGACGCGCGGGGTGATCTGCCACGAAAAGCCCCAGCGATCCTTGCACCAGCCGCACGCGCTCTCCGCGCCATTATTGTCGACGATCGCGTTCCAATATTGGTCGGTCTCGGCCTGGTCTTCGGTGATTACCATGAAACTGACCGCCTCATTGGGCTTGAAATTGGGACCGCCATTGAGCCCGACGAAGGCGCGGCCCAGTACGGTGAATTCGACCGTCAGTTCCTCGCCCTCTTGGCCGGCAGGATAATCGCCGGGGGCGGTCATCGCGGCCCCGACACGGCTGTCGGGAAAGGTTTCGAAATAGAATTCGGCTGCCTTGCGCGCTTCTCCCTTGTCGAACCACAGGCAGGTGGTGAGCTTGTCATTGGCCATGTTGATTCTCCTTAACGACGAGGGCCGACCAGGCCGAAGCTGGCGCCCTGTGGATCGGTCGCGTTGATCGAAAATTCGCCGCCGGGAATTTCCATTGGTCCCTGGACAATGACGCCGCCCCCGGTCTTGATCGCCTCAATCGCCCGGTCGATATCGTCGACGCCGACGTAATAACTCCATACCGCATGGGGCATGCCGGGCATCAAGGGCATGACCGCGCCAATGCCGACCTTGTCGTGCTGAACGAAGCGGTAGCGGCCGAACTCGCCCCCCTCGACTTCGCTCGGGACAGGGATATCGATCTCACCTTCCTGTGCCCAGCCGAAGTGGCGCTGGTAGAAGTCGATGGCGGCGTCGGGGTCGCTGGTGGACAGCTCGTTCCAGCGAACGTGGTGCGGCTGGTCGACCGAGAACACGTCGCTGACCGCGTCGGGCTCGTCCTCGGGCGGGACCGGGTCCATCACATAGAAAGGCGCGCCTTGCGGATCGGTGACCATCGCCAGTCGGCCGACCCCGGGCTGGTCCCACGGCGGCATCAGCGTGGTGGCTCCGTCAGCGACCATTGCGGCATGGACCAAGTCGACATCGGCGGCGTGAATATAGCCGATCCACGCCGGCCGCGCGCCACCCTGGATCATCGCCTCGGTCAGGGTCAGCACGCCGCCGGCATTGCCGCCGTCGCCGCGTTCGATCATCCGATAGTCGATCCCCGGCGCGACCGAATTTGCATCGATGCTCCACCCGACGACGGCGTCATAGAAACGCTTCGCCGCCAACGCATCGGGGGTCATCAATTCATACCAGATGAAGCTGCCTTGGCGGTCAGGCATCGGCTTTCCCCGCGTCGGCGAGGCGGATCGAGTTTACGAAAGGCTTGAACCCGCCCCAGAACATGCGCTTTCCGTCGAACGGCATCGGCATCGCGTCGGGCTGCATTTCAGGGTCGGCCATGATTGCTTCCCAACCCTTGTCGCGGGTTGGCTTGTCGGGCCAGATGACGATCGAGAAAATGACATTCTCGCCATTCTCGGCTTGCACCGCTTTATAGAAATCGGTGGTGTGGCCATGCTCCAGCCCGTCCCCGATCGCTTCCAGCGAACCGAGCGCACCCAACGCCTTTGCCTTGCGCGCGAAGGTCTCGGCCATGGGTGTGTAAGAAGCGAGATTCTCGTCTTTGATCGGAAGGATAAAGCCGTCGATATAGGTCATTTTTTCTCTCCTTGCAGTTCGGCTTGGGACGCTTTCATCTGGTCGAGCCACGCCACGATTTGCGGCGAGGGTGTGCCGGTGAAGCCGGCCATCTGGTCGGCGAGGGCTTTCTGGAACGCCGGCCGTGCCTGCCCGCGCGCGACGTAGGCGGTGAGGTTGGGGTAGCTATCGAGCAGGTCGGTGCCGTTCAGGATGCGAAGTACCGCGACCATCAGCAGGTCGCCGGCGGTGAAGTCGCCCTCAAGCCAGTCATGGTCCCCAAGCCGCTCGGACAATTCGCCGATCCGCTCGTCGATCCGCGCCTTGACCGCGGGGAGACGCTGCTTCGACCAAGGCTTGTCGGCTTCGAACAGGGTGGCGATGGCATAGTCCATGATCGGCGGCTCGACGGTGTTGAGCGCGGCGAACGCCCATTCGACGGTGCGCGCGCGGGCGTTGGCGTCGGCGGGCATCAGGCCCGGATGCTCGGCCGCAATATGAAGTACGATCGCGCCCGATTCGAACAAGGTGAGGTCGCCGTCCTGATAAGTCGGAACCTGGCCGAACGGCTGGATGGCGCGATGGGGCGGCGCCTTCTGGCTGCCCTGCGTGAGATAGCGGACTTCGTACGGCTGGCCCACTTCCTCGAACGCCCAGCGGACGCGCAGGTCGCGGACCTGGCCCTTCGCGAAGTCAGGCACCCAGTCGTAGGCGGTGATGGTCGGATTGGGCATTGTTTACTCCTGCGCCATTCGATTCGGCTTGCTTTTAATCCTGCCAAGTCATATTTTGCAACCATGCAGTTAGAAAAAGTAACGTCGTTGGGATCAGGCGAGCCGAAACGGCGGTATGACGATGCGTGCGGGACGGCCCATGCGCTGGAGTTGATCGGCGATCGCTGGACTTTGCTGGTGCTTCGGGAGTTAATGCTTGGGGGTCGTCGTTTCTCCGAGCTTCGCGGCGATTTGCCTGGAATCAGCGCCAATACGCTGACCCAGCGCCTGACCGAGATGGAGCGGCGCGGGCTGGTTGCACGGCGCAAATTGCCGCCGCCGGCCTCGGTACAGGTCTATGAAGCGACCGAATGGGGGCTGGAGGCCGAGCCGATCGTGCAGTCGCTCGGGCGCTGGGCGGCGCGCTCACCGGGGCACGATCCGACCCTGCCGCTGTCGGGCGTATCGCTGATGCTGTCGTTCGGGACGATGTTCGATGCCGACAAAGCGAAGAAGTTCGACGGCAAGGTCGGCTTCCGGCTTGGCCCCGATTCCTATCTCGCGCGGGTCCGGAAGGGCCGGTTCAAGGTGGCGCGGGGCGAGGCGGGAGCCGGGGACGTGCTGTTCACCGCCTCCCCGACGGCGATTGCGGCGGTGGTCTATGGCGGGGCGCCGCTGGACAGCGTGCTGGTCGAGGGGGACCGCGGGCTGGCGGAGAAATTCGTCACCCTGTTCCCGCTTCCCGCCAAGGTCGCTTGAGGCGGGCAGCGCTAGCCTTTAAGGCGGCGACATGACCGATATTCCCAACGTGACGCTCGACAGCCGCGAGGACACGATCCTGGCCGTCCCCGACAAGATGGTGAAGGCGCGCGACGCGTTCGGGATCGACAGCGACATGGAGATCCCGGCGTTCAGCGAGGCCGACGAGCGGGTGCCCGACCTCGACCCAGCCTATGTGTTCGATCCGGATACCACGCTGGCGATCTGCGCCGGCTTCGCGCGCAACCGGCGGGTGATGATCCAGGGCTATCACGGCACCGGCAAGTCGACCCACATCGAGCAGGTCGCGGCGCGGTTGAACTGGCCCACGGTTCGCATCAACCTGGACGCACATATCAGCCGCATCGACCTGGTTGGGCGCGATGCGATCGTGCTCAAGGACGGCCAGCAGGTGACCGAATTCCGCGAAGGCCTGCTGCCGTGGGCGCTGCAGCATCCGGTGGCGTTGGTGTTCGACGAATATGACGCCGGGCGGCCCGACGTGATGTTCGTCATCCAGCGCGTTCTGGAAACCGAGGGAAAACTGACCCTGCTCGACCAGAATCGGGTGATCCGGCCCAATCCGTGGTTCCGATTGTTCGCGACCACCAACACGGTCGGGCTGGGCGATACAACGGGCCTCTATCATGGCACGCAGGCGATCAACCAGGGACAGATGGACCGCTGGAACATCGTCGCGACCTTGAACTATCTCCCCGCCGCGACCGAAGCGCAGATCGTGCTCGCCAAGTCGGGTGAATATGATCACGAGGGCGGCAAGGCGCAGGTCGACCAGATGGTCAAGGTTGCCGATCTGTCTCGCCAGGGCTTCATCAATGGCGACATCTCGACCGTGATGAGCCCGCGCACGGTGATCAGCTGGGCGCAGAATGCACTCATCTTCGAAGACGTCGGCTATGCTTTCCGAGTCTCGTTTCTCAACAAGTGCGACGAGAGCGAACGGTCGGTGATCGCCGAATATTACCAGCGCGTTTTCGGGATCGACTTGCCGGAGAGCCTGGTCGGGCGAGCCTAAAGCCCGCGGCGGCCGAAGCTTTTTGGAGCCGAACTCGGATGCGGTGCCGGTCCGTCGGCGGGAGGGGGCGGAACATCGACCGCGGCGTCTTTCTCCCGTTCCAGTTCGCGAAGCTTTTCGGCCAGTCGATCGTCGAACGACAAATGGCCGTCCATCTCCGCGATTCGACGAACCCGGTGGAAGGTGCTGCCCGGCGTGCCGGTCGCGAACAGCCACGATTTCAGGAAATAGAAGACGAACGGGAAGACCAGGATCACCCCGACCGTCACCAGCATTGCATTGTCGCCCATGTTCGCCTCCCGGCTGAATCGAGCGAATCTATGTCGCCAATTGTTAGCAAAGTATTGACGCCCCGCGTTGACCTGAACGCGGCCGCGCGGCATCGGATCGCCTAGATGGCTGCCACCGACCTCGACCGCTTCCGCACCGCGCTGGCCAGCGCGACCCGAGCGATCGCCCGCGATTCGGCGGCCGACGTGGTCTATTCCGGCGAAACGGCGGGGACGACAGGGCGGATTGCGCGGGTGGTGTCGCCCGGCGCGGGGCTCGAGCCGCGACTGGTCGCCGAAGCGCGCGGCGCGGCGGATTCGACTGCTTTGAGGCTGCGATTCCATGATGGGGCGATGCATGCCGCAATGAGCCCGGGCGATGCCGAGGCGCGCGCCGTGTTCGATGCGCTCGAAACGGCGCGGGTCGAGGCGCTGGGATCGCGGACCATGGCCGGGGTGCGGGCCAATCTCGACCGGCATGTCGAAGCACGAGTGCGCGGCGACGCGATCGGCCGGGCACGGAGCGCGGAAGAAGTACCGCTGGCGACAGCAGTGGGCCTGATCGCCCGGCAGCGGCTGACCGGGGCCGAGCCGCCAGCGGGCGCAGCCGCCGGGCTGGCGCTAGTGCGACCGTGGATCGAGGAAAAAGCCGGGGCCGAGCTAGACGCGCTGGCGCTGACCCTCGACGACCAGCGTGCGTTCGGCGAAATGGCGCGGCGATTGCTCGAGGATCTCGACCTGGAAGCGGCGGCGGACCCGGCTGAGCAGGAGCCCGACGATTCGGGCGAGGACGAGGCTGGCGAAGATGAGGGCGCCGACGACGGCGACGACAACGACACCGCCGGCGGATCGGAAGGCGGCGAACTGGAGATGCGCGGCGAGACGTCCGACCAGGACGAGGGCGACGAGGAGCAGGCCGAGCGCGACAGCGAGCTGGACGATGGCGACGCCTCGGCCGGCGAAGATGGCGAGCAAGCGCGCGGGCAATCCGCGCGGCGCAACTGGCTGGACGAGCCGCCGGGCGATTATGCGCCGTTCACCACGCGCTATGACGAAATCGTGGCGGCGTCCGAATTGTGCGACGAGGAGGAGTTGGCGCGGCTTCGGGCTTATCTCGACCAGCAGATGGCGAGCCTGTCGGGGGTGGTGACGCGGCTCGCCAACCGGCTGCAGCGGCGATTGATGGCGCAACAGGCGCGCAGCTGGGACTTCGACCAGGAAGAGGGAATGCTCGACGCCGCGCGGCTGGCGCGAGTGGTGGTCAGCCCAAGCCACAGCCTGTCGTACAAGATCGAGCGCGAGACCGAATTTCGCGATACGGTGGTGTCGCTGCTGATCGACAATAGTGGATCGATGCGCGGGCGGCCGATTTCGATCGCGGCGATGTGCGGGGACATTCTTGCGCGCACGCTCGAGCGGTGCGGGGTGACGAGCGAGATTTTGGGCTTCACCACCCGGGCCTGGAAGGGCGGGCAGAGCCGCGAGGCGTGGCTGGCCGAGGGGCGGCCTTCGACTCCGGGGCGGCTCAACGATTTGCGCCACATCGTCTACAAGCGTGCCGACGAACCGTATCGCCACGCACGCAAAAATCTCGGGCTGATGATGCGCGAGGGGCTGCTCAAGGAAAATATCGACGGCGAGGCTTTGCTGTGGGCGCACCGGCGGCTGCTGGCGCGGCCCGAGGAAAGGCGAATCCTGATGGTAATCAGCGACGGCGCGCCGGTCGACGATTCGACCGCCTCGGCCAACGGCGGCCCCTATCTGGAGCGGCATCTGCGGCAGGTGATCGGCTGGATCGAGACCAAGTCGAACGTCGAATTGTCGGCGATCGGGATCGGGCATGACGTGACGCGCTACTACCGACGCGCGGTGACGATCATGGATGCCGAAGCGTTGGGCGGGGCGCTGATCGAGCAGCTTGCCGATTTGTTCGACCAGCGGCGATGAGTGTGATGAAAAAATGGGCCCGGAGCGATTGCTCGCGCCGGGCCCCCCTCGTTACGCGACGCGAGGGTACAGATTGGCCAAAGCCAACGTCGGTGACGGGGAAAAGGGGGATAAACCCCGTCGCTGCAATGACTTATGCCCGATCCGCGACAAGCGCAGGCTGAACAAAGCTTGCAGCAAATATTCAGCAAATCGAGTTTTTTCAGTGGCTTGCTCGTGGCCGGTCTAGTGGTGGGCGCGCGCTATCTGATGAGCGGCTTGCCCGACCGAGTGCCACAGGCGGATGCGGTGGCGGCGGTGACGTTTACGCCGGTCCGGCTGGACGGCGACGGGAGTCCGCTGCGAATCGTCGGTGCGTGGCGGGTGGAGGCGCGCGAAGGTCGACTGGGCGGCTTATCGGCGCTCGCATTGGACCGGGGCGAGCTTGTTGCGCTGAGCGATTCAGGGGTGGTTGTCCGGATGCCGAAGCCCGGCGGGGCCACATCGGTGGCAAGCTTCCGCGATCTGCCCGACGGGCCTGGCGATCCAAATCGCAAGTCGCGCCGGGATAGCGAGGCGCTGGTCCAGCTGGCGGATGGCGACTGGCTGGTGGCGTTCGAGAACCGCAATCAATTGTGGCGCTACGATCCGGACTTCGGCCGCGGGCGTCGGGTCGTCCGATTCACCAATCAGGGCTGGGCGACCAATCGCGGCATCGAGGCGATGACGATCGACCGCGACGGCGGATTATTGGTGTTTCCGGAAGGCCGCGGGACGTTGGTCGCGGTCAGTGAAATGGTCGAAACGCGACCGCTGGCGAGCAATGGCTGGACGGTCAGCGATGCGGCGCGAATGCCCGACGGGCGGACGATGCTGCTGCTTCGACGAATCACCATCGCCGGTTTCCGCAACGCGATCGGGGAATTGGAATCGACCGCGGCAGGATGGCGGATCGCGGTTCGCGCGGAGTTGCCGATCGGACCGTTCGACAATGCGGAAGGGCTGGCCGCCGAATCGATGGCGGACGGAAAGACACGGTTGTGGATCGTTACCGACAATGATTTCGCCGGACACCGGCGGACATTGCTACTGGCAGTCGACCTGTTGGCACCGGACCCGGTGGCCCGACGCCGCGCCGGTTAGGCTGCGGCGACTGCCTTCTTGGCGATCTCGCGCTTCAGGCGGCGGACACGCAGGCTGAGCTTTTCATCATTGGTCTTGGCGAGCCAATTGTCGAGGCCGCCGACATGTTCGACCGAACGCAGGCCGTGAGTCGACACCTTGAGCTTGACGCTGCGCTCGAGCGCATCAGACAGCAAGGTCACGTTCTGCAGGTTCGGCAGGAACGTCTTCTTGGTCTTGTTGTTGGCGTGGGAAACGTTGTTCCCCACCAGCCGGGTCTTGCCGGTCAGCTCGCAAACGCGCGACATAATCTCTATCCTGATTTGAACGGAAGCGTGCGCCTCCGGAAAGCGTGGCCCGATAGCCTTGCACTGGGCCGTCGTCAACCGCTAGGCCAAGGTCACGAAGCAACGCTTTGACCCGGACCGCGTTGGGCAGACGGTACAAAAGCGAAGCGTGGAGGGCAACAAATGCGTAAATTCATCCTGATCCTGATCGTCGCCATCGTCGCGCTGATCGGCGCGATTCAACTCGGGCTGCTGAACTTCCGGCAAGACCGTCCGGCGCAGGTACCGGGGGTCGAGGTGACGTCCAATGGGATCACCGCGACCGGCGGCCAGACGCCGTCGTTCGAGGTTCAGACCGGAACTGTCGCGGTCGGCACGCGCAACGCAACGGTCGCGGTGCCGGTGCCGACGATCCAGGTACAGAGCCCGAATGACAACCAGGCAGCGCCGCCGCCAGCAGCACCGCAGCCCGCGCCGGCGCCCCGCTGAACGGCTTTCCCTTACCCGCGCCGATGCGCCGCGCGCTCGACCTCGCGTCGCAAGCGGCGGCGGCGGGCGAAGTGCCGGTCGGCGCGGTGATCACCAGGGACGGCGCGATCGTCGCCGAGGCGCGCAATTCGATGCGCGGAACGATCGATCCGACCGCCCATGCCGAAATGGTGGCGATTCGCGCCGCCGCCACCGCGCTTGGCCAGCCGCGGCTCGACGGCTGTATCCTGTGGGTAACGCTGGAGCCGTGCGCGATGTGTGCCGCGGCGATCGGGCTGGCGCGGCTGGCGGGTCTCAACTTCGCGGCCGGCGATCCCAAGGGCGGCGGGGTCGAACATGGCGTGCGGATTTTTTCCCAGCCGACCTGCCATCATCGTCCAGCAATTCAGTCGGGAATCGGCGAGGGCGAGGCGGCGGCGCAATTGAAGGCGTTTTTCGCGGGCCGACGGGGCTAGCGAAGGCCGCTTGTCGTTACGCCACCCGAGCGGCTAGGGTCCGATGCAACCGATGGACCAAGCTTTGCTCCCTTTCCCGTGGATAGACCTGGTCCTGATCCTTGCGCTGGTCGCCATCAACGGCGTGCTGTCGATGAGCGAACTGGCAATCGTCTCCGCGCGCGAGGCCCGGCTGAAAGCGATGGCCAAGAGCGGAAGCGGCGGTGCCAAGGTCGCGCTCCAGCTGGCGTCGGACCCGGGCAAATTCCTGTCGACGGTGCAGATCGGGATCACCCTGATCGGAATCCTGACCGGCGCCTTTTCCGGGGCCAGCCTGGGCACGCCCGTGTCCCAGCGGATCGCATTGCTTGGGATCGAGTCGGAAACCGCGGAAACGGTGGGCTTTTTGCTGGTGATCGCGCTGACCACCTATGCCAGCCTGATCATCGGCGAATTGGTGCCCAAGCAATTTGCACTCCGCAAGCCCGAGCCAATTGCCGCGATCGTGGCCCGGCCGATGCTGTGGCTGTCGAAGGCAACCGCGCCCTTCGTGTGGCTGCTCGACCGGACCAGCGCGGGAATCTTCAAAGCGCTGGGGTTGAAGCGCGAAGCGGAAAATGTGGTCACCGCCGAGGAATTGCACCTGGTGGTGGCCGAAGCGCATTATTCGGGCGTGATCGAGGAGAGCGAACGCGCGATTATTTCGGGCATCGTCCGGCTCGCCGATCGTCCGGTCCGCGAAGTGATGACCCCGCGCACCGAGATTGACTGGGTCGACCTCAATTGCGGGCGCGACGAGATCCGCGCCGCTTTGGCCGCGACGCCGCACAGCCGGTTGCCGGTGGCGCGCGGATCGGTCGACGATATCGTTGGTGTCGTGTCGGCGCGCGACCTGCTGATGGAATTGCTCGACGGCCACGACCTCGACCTGGCACGAATCGCGAAGACCGCGCCGGTGATCCCCGATTTGATGGACGCCATGGACGCGCTTGCAGTGCTTCGCTCGGCCGACGTGCCGCTGGCGCTGGTGCATGACGAATATGGCCATCTGGACGGAATCGTCACGCCGGGATCGATCATCGCCGCACTGGCCGGGGCATTTGCAAGCGACCTCGAGCATGACGACGATCCGCCGTTCGTCGAGCGCGAGGATGGTAGCTGGCTGGTATCGGGGGCGGCGAGTGCCGACATGCTGACCGACCGGCTGGGCGTATCGATGCCCGCGGACCGCGAATTTTCGACCGTCGCCGGCTTCGCGCTGTCGGTGCTCAAGCATATTCCCGAGACGGGCGAACGCTTCGGCCATGACGGCTGGAGCTTCGAAGTGATCGACATGGACGGACGCAAGATCGACAAATTGATTGCCTCGCGCCCGCGTCGCAAGCGGCGGTCGGACCCCGCCGACACCGCACAATAGCCTAAAAACTACCAAACGCCGCCAAAACTGTGACCTTGTTGCAACGTTACAGTTTGAAAACGTCTCGGGCCGTTCCAGACGCGGAACTTTGCGGTATAGAAAGCACTGGATCCGCATCAATTTGATGCAAAAGAGGGGAGTCCCGCATGCGTAATTATTTGCTTGCCGCCGTGGCAGCCGCTGCGCTGACCTCGCCGGCCATGGCCCGCGATAAGTCGACGTACGTTGGTATTTCGGGCGGCGTCATGCTCGTCGAAGATACCAACCTTGACTACA
>JBBQTM010000033.1:0-17369 GCA_038234545.1 Sphingomonadales bacterium | reverse complement strand
CGCCCGCGATTGTCTTTGCTACCACCGTGTAATGACGACCACCCAGTTCTTCGCCCTAGCGCTTGGTTATTTGCTGGGGTCGATCCCGTTCGGATTGCTGCTCACTCGCCTGTCGGGGCGCGGCGATCTACGCGAGATCGGATCCGGGAATATCGGCGCGACCAATGTGCTTCGTACCGGGTCGAAGGGGCTGGCGGCGGCGACCCTGCTGCTTGATGCGGCCAAGGGCGCGGTGGCGGTTCTGCTGGCCCTTTATTTTTGGCCGGAAGGAATCAAGTTGGCCGCCGCCGGCGTCTTGCTTGGCCATCTTTATCCGGTGTGGCTGAAATTCAGGGGCGGCAAGGGCGTGGCGACGGTGCTCGGCATCCTTATTGCCCTCAGCCCCCAGGCGGCAATGGTTTATGCCATCGTCTGGCTTGGCTTGCTTGTGCTCGTCAGAGTTTCGTCAGTGGCGGGAATGGTCGCGGTCGCCAGCGCTCCGGTGTCGGCGAAGGCCTTTCATGAAGACTATTACTTTCCGTTGTTCCTGTGCATCGCGCTGCTCGTTATCTGGAAACATAAGGACAATATTCGCCGCTTGATTGCCGACACCGAGCCCCGCGTCGGCCAGTCCACCGAAGAGCCCCGGGCTTGAGCGACCTGGTCGCGCGACTGCGGCTGGTCCGCTCGTCGGGGATCGGGCCGGTCACCTTTCGCCAATTGCTGGCGCGGTTCGGCGGGGCGGAAGCGGCGCTGGCCGCAGTGCCCGATCTGGCCCGGCGTGGCGGCGGGCGCACTCCAAGCCTGTTCAGCGAGGCCGCGGCGAGGGCCGAGATCGATCGGGTCGAGGCGATAGGCGCGCGCTATCTTTCGATCGGACAGGGGCTGTATCCGCGCGCCCTAGCCGAACTTAGCGACGCGCCGCCGTTGGTCACCGTCATGGGCGATCTTAGCCTGCTCGAGCGCCCGCTGGTGGCGATCGTCGGGGCGCGCAATGCCAGCGCCGCCGCCTGTCGCTTTGCCCGCGGACTGGCGCACGAGCTTAGCCGCGAAGGCGTGGTGGTCGTCTCCGGGTTGGCGCGCGGGATCGACAGCGCGGCGCATGACGGGGCGTTGGAGAGCGGCACGATCGGCGTGGTCGCGGGGGGAATCGACATCTTCTACCCGCCCGAGAATGAGGATCGGCAGCGCGCGATGGGGACACGCGGGCTGGTGGTCGCCGAGATGCCGCCCGGGACCGAGCCGCGCGCCCGCCATTTCCCGTATCGCAACCGGATCATCGCCGGACTGGCGCAGGCGACGGTGGTGGTCGAAGCCGCGCCGCGTTCTGGTTCCCTGATCACCGCGCGGCTGGCGGGGGAGCAGGGGCGCGAAGTGATGGCGGTGCCGGGATCGCCGCTCGACCAGCGCGCGCAGGGCTGCAACCAATTGATCCGCGACGGCGCGACGCTGATCCAGAACGCCGCCGATGTGATGGAGGGGCTTCGGACGATGACCGGCAAGCTCGCCTCGCCAAGCTATCCATTCGATCATCAAGCCGACACCATGCCGAATGAGCCGCCGACCGAGTTGCGTGCGCGCATCATCGAACTGCTCGGCCCGTCGCCGGCGCCAGTCGACGAGATCGTCCGCCTGTCGGGCGCCGCGCCGGGCGAAGTGCAACTGGTGCTGCTCGAACTCGACCTGGCCGGGCGGCTGGAGCGACATGCAGGGGGGCGGGTCAGCTTGGCCGCTTGACGACCTGCGCCACGGCCCGACAATCGCGCGTATACGTACGTAAGGAATCCAGCGCTTGAAACTCGTCATCGTCGAATCGCCCGCCAAGGCCAAAACCATCGAAAATTACTTGGGTGCCGGTCACCGCGTCCTGGCCAGTTACGGCCATGTCCGCGACCTGCCGCCCAAGGATGGGTCGGTCGACCCCGACGACGGCTTTGCCATGCTGTGGGAGAATTACCCCGACAAGGCCAAGCAATTGAAGGCAATTTCGGATGAGGCAAAGAACGCCGACTCTTTGATCCTGGCGACCGATCCCGATCGTGAGGGCGAAGCGATCAGCTGGCATGTGCAGGAAGTGCTTCGGAAGAAGAAACTTCTTCCCGCCAAGGTCGAGCGGGTGACGTTCAACGCGATCACCAAGGCGACCGTGACCGAGGCGATGAAGCATCCGCGAGCTCTCGACGAGGATCTGATCGACGCCTACCGGGCGCGGCGGGCGCTCGACTATCTGGTCGGGTTCACGCTGTCGCCGATCCTATGGCGCAAGCTGCCCGGCGCAAAGTCGGCGGGGCGGGTGCAGTCAGTTGCATTGCGCATCATCGTCGACCGCGAGCGCGAGATCGAATTGTTCAAGAATCAGGAATATTGGTCGATCGCGGCGATGTTCGAGAGCGACGGGACGCCGTTCGCCGCGCGGCTGGTGGCGCTCGATGGGAAAAAGCTCGATCGCCTGTCGATCGGCGACAAGGGCAGTGCCGACGCAGCGAAAAAGGTCGTCGAGGACGGGCGGTTTACGGTCGGGTCGGTCGAGACCAAGCCGCTGACCCGCAACCCGCCGCCGCCCTTCACCACCTCGACCCTGCAGCAGGAAGCGGCGCGCAAGTTGGGGTTCGCCGCGAGCCATACGATGCGGCTTGCCCAGTCGCTCTACGAGGACGGGCTGATCACCTACATGCGGACCGACGGTGTGCAGATGGCAGGCGAGGCGATTTCCGCCGCGCGCAAGGCGATCGCCGATCGCTACGACGCGGGCTTCGTCCCCGACAAGCCGCGCCACTACACCAGCAAGGCCAAAAATGCGCAGGAAGCCCATGAGGCGATCCGGCCGACCGAATTCACCACCGATCGCGGCGGATCTGGCGACCATGCCAAATTGTTCACGCTGATCTTCAACCGCGCGTTGGCGAGCCAGATGGCGTCGGCCAGGCTCGAGAGGACGACGGTCGAACTCACCGATGGCGCGGGGCGGGCAACGCTCCGGGCGACCGGGCAAGTAACGCTCTTCCCCGGCTATCTCGCATTGTATGAAGAAGGTCGCGACGACGTCACCGACGAGGAAGGTGGCAAGATGCCGCCGCTCCGGGTTGGCGATGCGCCAGTCAAGAAGAGCGTCGAGGCGACCCAGAGCTTCACCCAGCCGCCGCCGCGCTTTTCGGAAGCGAGCCTGGTCAAACGGCTCGAGGAACTCGGCATCGGCCGACCTTCGACCTACGCCGCGACGCTGCAGACGCTAAAGGACCGGGAGTATGTCCGGCTTGAGAAGAACCGTTTCTACCCGGAGGAAAGCGGGCGGCTGGTGACGGCGTTCCTCGAGCGCTTCTTCGAGCGCTACGTGAATTACGATTATACCGCGGGTCTGGAAGAGGAGCTTGACGATGTGTCGGGCGGCCGGCTTGGCTGGCAAAAGATGCTCGAGGAATTCTGGAAGGACTTCAAGCCCAAGGCCGGCGAGGTGATGGAGCAGAAGCCGTCCGAAGTGACCGCGGCGCTCGACGAATTCCTCGCCCCGTTCCTGTTCCCGGACAAGGAGGATGGCAGCGATCCGCGATTGTGCCCGACATGCGGTACCGGGCGGCTTGGGCTCAGGGGCGGGAAATACGGAGCCTTCGTGGCATGCTCCAACTATCCCGATTGCAAGTTCACCCGCCAGTTCGGGCAGGGCGGCGAACAGGTCAGCGCGGCGGGGCCGACCGATCTTGGCAATGGTATCGAGCTGAAGTCGGGTCGTTTCGGGCCGTATCTGGAACGCGACGGCAAAAGGGCGTCGATCCCCAAGGAATTGCTCGAAGGAATGACGGTCGAGACCGGCGAGGCTTTGTTGTCGTTGCCGCGCGAGATCGGCTTGCATCCCGAGAGCGGGCTGATGATCAGCGCGTCGATCGGGCGCTACGGACCGTATCTGCTGCACGACGGGAAATATGCCCGACTGTCGACCCCGCTGGAGGTGTTCGAGACGGGCATGAATGCGGCGGTGGTCAAGCTGGCCGAAGCCGCCGCGTCGAAGGGCGGGCGAGGGGCCGCGAGGGAGCCGCTCGCGGTGCTCGGGGCGCATCCGGAATCGGGTCTCGAGATCAAGGTGATGGAGGGCAAATACGGGCCTTATGCCAGCGACGGGACGACCCACGCCACCTTGCCCAAGACCGCCGATCCGAAGGCGGTAACGCTCGAAGAAGCTGTCGCATTGATCGACGCCAAGGCGGCCAAGGGACCGGTCAAGAAGAAGGGTCGCAAGGCGCCTTCTAAGGGTGCCCGCAAGCCCGGCAAGTCGGCTCCGAAGAAAGCTTCAGCTGGCGCCAAGAAAGCGTAAGTCCGTCGAACAGGTGCAGCGTGCCCGCGGGGTCGCTGCCGATGCCGGTGATAAAGCGGATCGCGAGCAACGCGGCGAAACTGCCGACGGTCGCGGTGAGCGCCCCCAGCACGCCCAACTCGGCGCAGGTGTCGCAATCGTCGGCGTCGAATGCATCGCCGACGAAGCAGCGGTAGCAGGGCTTTGACCGGAACAAGGCGACCTGGCCCTGGAATTGCTGAGCGGCGGCGCTGATCAACGGAATGCCAAGCGCGACGCATGTGTCGCTGACGATCAGCCGGGTGGCGAAATTGTCGGTGCCGTCGATGATGAGGTGATGGTCGACGAGCAGTTCGGCGGCGTTGTCGGCGTCGATCCTTCGTTCGATGCAGGCAAGGCTGACATGCGGATTGCGGGCCATGACATAATGGGTCGCGAGCCGCGCCTTGGCCATGCCGACCTGGCCGGTGTTGTAGATCGGCTGGCGCTGCAGGTTGCTGAGTTCGACAAAGTCGCCGTCGATGATCGTCAAATGGCCGATCCCCGCGCCGGTCAGCGCGGGGATGACTGCCGCGCCGATCCCGCCCGCGCCGACTACCGCGACACGGGCCGCCTTCAGCCGCTGCTGCCCGATCCCGCCAAGCTGCGGCAAGGCGATATGGCGCGCGTAGCGGTCGAGTTCATCGTCGCTGAGCGGCATCACAGTCTCCGTTCGTCCCGAGCCTTCGTCGAGGGACGTTGGTGCGGTGTGAAACGTGTCTCGACGAAGGCTCGACACAAATGGCTCATTTGATGCCAGTGCTCCCAAACCCGCCGTGGCCGCGGGACGTGTCTTCGAGTTCGTCGACCTCGTCGAACGCGGCGAGGGTGACGACGGCCGGGACGAGCTGGGCAATTCGATCGCCGCGGCGGATGGGGAAGGGGTCGGGGCCGTGATTGATCAGCAATATCTTCAATTCGCCGCGATAGTCGCTGTCGATCGTGCCGGGCGTATTGGGCACCGAAATGCCATGCTTGAAGGCGAGGCCCGAGCGCGGGCGAACCTGGATTTCATAGCCTTCCGGGATGGCGACCCGAAAGCCGGTGGCGACGGCGTGGCGCTGGCCGGGCGCGAGGTCGAAATCCTCCGCCGCGACGACATCCATGCCCGCCGCACCGGGGGTGGCGTAGCTGGGCAGGGGCAGGTCCTCGCCGTGGGGCAGGCGGGCGATCTGGATGCGGACGGTCAATTCAGTTCCTCGATGATGCGGGCGATCAAATGGCGCGCGACGTCTTCCTTGGACGCCTCGGGCCAGTCCTCTACGTCCTGTTCGGTGACCAGATGCACCTGGTTGCGCGCGCCGCCCATGACGTCGCCCGAGACGTCATTGGCGACGATCCAGTCGGCGTTTTTCGTAGTGCGTTTGGCGGTGGCGTTGGCAACGACGTTTTCGGTCTCGGCGGCAAAGCCGATGAGCAGGCGCGGGCGGTCGGGATGCTGGCCGAGGCGCGCGAGAATGTCAGGGTTGGGAGCGAAGATGAGCTGCGGCGGGCCGTCGCTTTTCTTCAATTTTTGCGACGAAGCGACGACTTTCCAGTCGGCCACCGCAGCGACCAGGATGGCGATGTCGGCGGGCAGGGCATGCTCGACCGCTTCGGCCATCTGCTCGGCGGTCTCGACATCGATCCGCGCGACACCGCCGGGGGTGGGAAGTGCGACCGGGCCGGCGATCAGGGTGACTCGGGCGCCGGCCTCGGCGGCGGCGGCGGCGATGGCAAAGCCCTGCTTGCCCGAGGAGCGGTTGGCGAGGACCCGGACCGGGTCGATCGGTTCGTGGGTCGGGCCGGCAGTGATCAGGATGTGGGTGCCTGCCAACGAGCCGTTTGTCCCGAGCGAAGTCGAGGGACGTTCTTGCGGCGCGAGGGGTGTCTCGACTGCGCTCGACACGAGCGGGTCTTGAGTTAGGCCCAATTGCCTCAATATCGCCACCGGCTCGGGCAATCGCCCCGGCCCAAACTCACCGCACGCCATCGGCCCTTCGTCGGGGTCGATCACCGTCACGCCGCGCGCGCGCAGCGTTGCAACATTGGCCTGCGTCGCTTCATGCTGCCACATGCGGACGTTCATCGCGGGGGCGACGAATACCGGCTTGTCTGTGGCGAGGAGGAGGGTGGTGGCGAGATCGTCGGCGATTCCGGCGGCCATCTTGGCCATGAGGTCGGCGGTGGCGGGACAGACGAGCACGAGATCGGCGGTACGGGACAATTGGATGTGGCCCATCTCGGCCTCGTCCTTCAGATCCCACAGCGAGGTGTAGACCGGGCTTTCGGCCAAGGCCGCGAGGCTCATCGGGGTGACGAAATGCGCGCCGCCCGCGGTCAGCACGGGGGTCACTGAGTGGCCGGCCTTGCGAGCGCCGCGGATCAGTTCGGCAGCCTTGTAGGCCGCGATTCCGCCGCCGACGATGAGGAGAATGTGGGCCATGCACGCGGACTAGCCGCTCAGGGCAGACCGAGTCGAGCGCCGCCAGGTCAATCTCGATTTGGAAGTGGAAACTTTTGCGCCTAGCGTTGGGCCGACGGGATGACGGGGGCGATCATGATCCGGTTTGTGACGATGCTGTTGCTGATGCTGGTTGCGGCCTGTGCGCAGCTGGCCGTGCCGCCGCCTCCGCCGCCACCGCCTCCACCCCCCGCACCACCGCCGCCGCCGCCTCCGCCAATGCCGATGGTCGTCGACGTGGCGCCGGTGATGGGTGGCGGCGCGGCTCCGCCTGTGCGCATGGTGACGAGATCGAGCCTGCCACCACGATCGCGGTCGAGCAATGCTTCGACCGTTCCGCCGGCAGGCGCGGCCGCCGGCGCCCACACCGCCAACCAGGCGCGCACGCTACGCCCGGTCACCGCCGAGGCCGCGATGCAAGGGGTCGAGCAAGGGGTCGGATCATTCGCCAAGCCGGCACCGATGACCCTCAAACAATGGACTCCTATCAAGTTCTTCGTCGGGCAGGCCGAGCGGGACATTCGCGAGCAGAATCCGGACGCGACATTGGACGAGCCGACCGCGGTCTACGTCGCGAATGCGATGCGTGTCAGGTTGATCCCCAATGCCTCGTTCGAGATCAAGCCGACTTCGGAGTCTGACCAGACCACCGGCATGTACAAGACCGCCACCTGGTCGTGGGAGGTCAAGCCGATCAACGATCATTCCAAGGTGCTCGAAGCTGAGATCAAGGTGTTCGCGCTCAACCCGGACGGCACGTTCGGGCGCTTCATCGTCGGCTATTCGAAGAGCGTGCCGGTCGAGGTTCAGGTCAGCGGCGTCGACCGGACGATCGGCGCGTTCAATACGGCGTCGGAAGTGGGCAATGGCTTGACCGGCCTGTTAGGCACTTGGCAAAAGACGATCGGGGCGCTGGTCGGGTTGCTCGGGGCGCTTGGGCTGCTGGCGTGGAAGCTGGGGCTGCGCAAGGCGAAGCCCGAAGCGTAAGATCGCTCCTCCCCCATGGGGGAGGTGCTAGCTCAATATTTCTTCCGCTTGAGCGCCGCGGTCGGTTTGGCACGGTTGCCGGCGTACGGCCGGCCGGTGGGCGCGCCGGGCGGCTTGCCGTGCTGCGGGCGCGGACGCGGGGCGAGCTGGGGGCGGTTGTGGTGGCTCGGCGGCGCTTCGCCGGGGTTTTGGGCCGGCTCGATGATCAGGCCCTGGTCCTCGGGCGCGATGACCGCGCGGCGGAGCGCGGCCTGAAAGCCCGGGGTGGCGCGCTTGGTGACTTCGAAATAGCTGTCGCTCGCCGCAATGCGGATCGCGCCGATATCGTTACGCCCGACATGGCCGTAGCGGCAGATGAGCGGCAGCAGCCAGCGCGGATCGGCATTGTGGCGGCGGCCGGCGTTGATCCGGAACCAGCTTGAATCGTCGAAGCCGGCGCGCGGGCCGGCATCCTGCCCGCGCTCGTTGCGAGCATTGCTCGGCAGGATGTCCTCGGCGGCAGGGAGGTCGCTCTTGAGCGCCTTGGCCAGCGCCAGCGCCATCGCCTCGGGGGTCAGCGCCTCGGTCAGCTGCTTGGCGAACTCCAGATCCTCCTCGTCGGGATCGGCCGGCATGGCGAGCCCCGCGAACAGGCGGTCGCGATCCTTGGCGCGGATGTCGTCGGCGGTCGGCGCGGCGAGCCACTCGGTCTCGATGCGGGCATTTTTGAGCATCATCTCGACCCGGCGGCGTGCCTTGTGCGGGACGATCAGCACCGCGGTGCCCTTGCGACCGGCGCGGCCGGTGCGGCCCGAGCGATGCTGCAACGCCTCGGCATCGCGCGGCAGCTCGACGTGGACGACGAGGCTGACCGACGGAAGGTCGAGCCCGCGCGCGGCGACGTCGGTCGCGACGCACACCCGGGCGCGCTGGTCGCGGAGAGCCTGGAGCGCGGTGTTGCGTTCGTTCTGGCTATGCTCGCCCGACAAAGCGACCGCCTTGAAGCCGCGTTCGCTGAGCGCAGAATGGAGGCGGCGGACGGCGTCGCGGGTGGCGCAGAACAGGATCGCGGTTTCGGCCTCGTGCATGCGCAGGAGGTTGACCACGGCATGTTCGATGTCGGTCGGGGCGACGGTCACGGCCTGATAGGCGATGTCGGCGTGGCCCTGCTTGTCGCCAAGCGTCTCGATCCGCAGCGCGTCCTTCTGGTAGCGCTTGGCGAGCGCGACGATCGGGCGCGGCATGGTGGCGGAGAATAGCAAGGTGCGGCGGCTCTCGGACGGGGTCGCGTCGAGGATTTCCTCGAGCTCCTCGCGGAAGCCCATGTCGAGCATTTCGTCGGCCTCGTCGAGCACCGCGACCTTGAGGTGCGACAGGTCGAGCGCGCCGCGTTCGAGGTGATCGCGGAGCCGACCCGGGGTGCCGACGACGATGTGCACGCCGCCGTTGAGCGCACGGCGTTCCTTCATCGGGTCCATGCCGCCGACGCAGGTGACGACGCGGGCACCGGCGTCGGCGTAGAGCCACTCCAGTTCCTTGCTGACCTGGATCGCGAGTTCGCGGGTCGGGGCGACCACGAGGGCGAGTGGTTCGCGGGTCCAGGCGATGCGCTCGCCGTCCATCAATTGCGGGGCGAAGGCGAGGCCGAACGCGACGGTCTTTCCCGACCCGGTCTTGGCCGACACGATCAGGTCACGGCCCTGCGCTTCGTCGGCGATAACGGCGGACTGGACTTCGGTCAGCGTGTCATAGGAACGCGCGGCGAGCGTCGCGGCGAGCGACGGATGGAGATTGGGATGTTGCATATGCGAAGGCCCCTACATGGTTAGGGGCTCTCGCGATAGGGGCGGGGTTTCCTAGCCGAACAGCGCCATCGCAATTGCCGCGCCAGCCGCCCCCGCGATGGCCGCGGTCAGCGCATAACCGAGCCATTGCGGGCGCTGGATCAGGGTCACGTCGGACATTGGCGGTGGTGGCGGGGCGGCGCCCGGATCGGGGTAGCTGGCGTCGATCTTGCGGATCAGGTCGGGAAGGCGTTTGAGTGCGCGAACCGTGTCGACGATCTTGTCGGCATAATAAGCTTCTGGGCCAAGCTCGGACCGCAGCCACTCCTTGAGGAACGGCTCGGACGTTTCCCACATGTTGATGTCGGGATCGAGCGCGGTCGCGACGCCTTCCTCCATTACCATCGTCTTCTGCAGCAGCAGCAAATGCGGCTGGGTCTGCATGTCGAAATCGCGGGTGATGGCGAACAGGCCGTCGAGCATCCGGCTGACGCTGATCTCCTTGACCGGGAGCCCCCGGATCGGCTCGCCGACGGCACGCAGCGCGGTGGCGAATTCGGCGACGTCGTGGTGCGAAGGAACGTACTGCGCCTCGAAGTGGATCTGCGCGACGCGTTCGTAATTGCCGGTGATCAGGCCGTAGAGGATCTCCGCCAGCCACAATCGCGCCTGGCGGTTGATCCGGCCCATGATCCCGAAATCGATCGCCGCCAATTGCCCGTTGGGCATGGCGAACAGATTGCCCTGGTGGAGATCGGCGTGGAAATAGCCGTCGATCACCGCTTGGCGGAGGAAGCCGCGCACGAGGATCGCGGCCAGTTCCTTGGGGTCGTGGCCGGCGGCGATGACCGCGTCGCGGTTGGTCAGCTTGATCCCGTCGAGCCACTCCAACGTCATCACCCGGCGCGCGGTGCGGCGCCAGTCGATCTCGGGAATGTAAAAGCCCGGCTCGGCGATCATGTTCTGCTTGAGCTCGGAGGCCGAGGCCGCTTCGCGCGTCAGGTCGAGTTCGCGGCGGACCCATTGGCGGAAGTAGGCCACGACCAGACGCGGGCGCAGGCGTTCGGCCTCACCGCCGAGCAATTCGACATGCGCCGCGGCCCATTCGTAAGTCTCGATCGCGCGGTCGAATTCTTCCTCGATGTTGGGGCGAAGCACCTTGATCGCGACGTGGCGGCCCTCGGTTGTGACCGCGCGATGGACCTGCGCGATCGACGCGGCGCCGACCGCGACCGGATCGATCGAGGTGAAGAAGAGCTCGACCGGCCCGCCGAGCGCGGCCTCGATCGCGGGCTTGATCCGCTCGTACGGCTCAGGCGGGAGGTCGTCCTGTAGCTGGCGCAGATTGTCGGCGGCGGCCAATCCCACCAGATCGGGACGCGTGGCGAGCGCCTGGCCGAGCTTGATCGCGGCGGGGCCGATCGCTTTCAATGCGGTGGCATAATCGGGCTCGGATGGCATGCGCAGCCCGAAGCGTGCGACGCGCACCAGCCGGCGGACGTTGGGCGGGGTCAGCGGATCGGCCTCGATCCCCTGCAGCGCGCCGTGCCGCGCCAAGGTCCGGCCCCACTTCAGGAGGCGGAAGAGATGGGTCGTCGCGGAGGTCAAATCTTCCACCCGCTCCAGATGCACACCGCACCGCCGAGGATCGGCTCGACCTTCGCCTGCGCGAAACCGGCGTCGGCGATCATCGCACGGAACGCGTCGGGCTTGGGGAAGCGGCGGATCGATTCAACCAGATAGCGATAGCTTTCCTCGTCGCCCGCGATCGCCTTGCCGAGACGCGGGATGACGGCGTCAGAATAGCGTTCGTAAAGCTTGCCGAAGCCGGGCCATTCGCTGGTCGAGAATTCGAGCACGAACAGGCGGCCGCCGCGTTTCAGGACGCGGTGGGCGTCGCGCAGGGCCGACGGGATGTCGGTGACGTTCCGAATGCCAAAGGCAATGGTGTAGGCGTCGAAGCTGGCGTCGGCGAAACTGAGCTTCTCGGCATTTTCCTGTTTCCAGGTGAGGCCGTCGATGGCGCGCTTGGCGGCGCGGTCCTGACCGACGGCGAGCATGTCGACATTGATGTCGCTGACCGTGACCAGAGCGCCGCGCGCGGCCATCCGGAAGGCGATGTCGCCGGTGCCGCCGGCCATGTCGAGGATGCGTTCGCCGGCGCGCGGTTTGACGCGGTTGACGAAGCGTTCCTTCCACAGCCGGTGCATCCCGCCCGACATGAAATCGTTCATCACGTCGTAGCTTCGCGCGACCGACGAGAAGACCGCGCCGACCTTCTCGGTTTTTTCCTGGGGGCTGACCAGTTGGTCGCCGAAATTGACCTTATCGTCCATGGCGCGGCTCTAGCGGGGTCTTTTCGTCATTGCGAGCGGAGCGAAGCAATCTATCTGTTGCAACTGGTAGGTTGCTTCGTCGCTGCGCTCCTCGCAATGACAGCGCATGCCGGAATTACCCGAAGTCGAAACCACCGTTCGCGGGCTTGAGAAAGTCATGCTGGACCAGCGAATCGCGCGGGTCGAGCTGCGGCGCGGGAATTTGCGGCGGCCGTTCCCCGACGATCTCGGGCAGCGGCTGACCGGGGCGACGGTGACGAGCCTGGGACGACGCGCGAAATATGGACTGATCGGGACGGACCGCGGCGACACGATGATCTTTCACCTCGGCATGTCGGGCCGGTGGCGGATCGACCCGGTCGAGCTTGGGGCGCACGATCATTTGCTGATCGAGACAGGGGATGGGCGCATGGTCGCGCTAAACGATCCCAGGCGATTCGGGTCGGTCGACCTGGTGTCGAGCGAGACGCTGTTCGACTGGCCGCCGTTCAAGGCGCTCGGGCCCGAGCCACTGGGCGGGGCGCTCAATGGCGGGTGGCTCAAGCATCGGCTGGCGGGGCGGAAAGCGGCGATCAAGCTGATGCTGCTCGACCAAAGGATCATCGCCGGGCTGGGCAATATCTATGTCTGCGAGGCGCTGTACCGGGCCCGAATCAACCCGAAGAAAGCCGCCGGTCGGGTCAGCCGTGCAAAGTTGGACGCGCTGGCGACGGCGATCCCGGCAGTGCTGGAGGAGGCGATCGCGGCGGGTGGGTCGTCGTTACGCGATTTCGCCGCGCCCGATGGTGAGCTGGGCTATTTCTCCAAGACGTTCGATGTCTATGGGCGCGAGGGCGAGCCGTGTCGCGGGGGATGCGACGGAGTGGTGAAGCGGATCGTGCAGGGCGGCCGATCAACCTTTTACTGCCCGTCCTGCCAACGGTAAGAGGCAAGTGTTGACCCGAATCGCCCTTCGCGTTAGGGGGACGGCACGCCGGTGCGACCCTCATGGGCTTCGCGCCGCTTTCTTTTTGACCGACAGATTTGGGAAGACACTATGGCGAACACGCCGCAAGCCAAAAAGCGCATCCGTCGCAACGCCAACCGCGCCGTCATCAACGGTGCCCGCGTCAGCCGCATCCGGACCTTCATCAAGGCGGTCGAATCGGCGCTCGAGGCCGGTCAGAAGGACGAAGCCCGCGATGCGCTCAACAAGGCACAGCCGGAGCTGGCGCGCGGCGTCGCCCGCGGCGTCATCCACAAGAATACCGCGAGCCGCAAATTCTCGCGCCTGACCAAGCGAGTCGCGTCACTCGGTTAAGGCGACCGGCCTTCGGGCTTGGACAGTCCCGACTTGAAACGGGCCTCCGGAGCGATCCGGGGGCCCGTTCGATTCGGGCGTTAACGGTGGTTCCAAAAAGTCCTGCATTTCCCGCGATTCGCATCTTATCGTCATATAGCTGTCACTAAAAATTGGCGCTTTTCGGCCAATTTAGCGGTTTTCCTCACGTTTTCCATGTCAAGTGCCTTTATTTCACTTTTTTGAAAAAAGCCGCTTGAATGAAACCATTCGAACTCTCAAAAACATCGGCTCCGCAGTGATTCTGCTGGGGGGCACCGCGCAGAAGGCAGTTTGGGGCGTCGCGACTCGCAGTCCGACGCAACCCTTGGCCTGTGCGTGACGGACACGACATCGGGGAGGCGCCACAAGGTGCACGCAAGTGGGTCAGGAACGGTGATTGATCAGGATTCGCTGGAGAACCTGGAGACGCCACTGGCCGCGGCCTGGGAGCAGATCCGCACCGGGCTTCGTCGCGATTGCGGCGCGCGCACCTTCGACGGCTGGTTGAAACCCGCCGAGCTTGGCGACTTCGATGCCGAAACCGGTTCGCTCGACCTTATCCTGCCATCCAAATTCATGGCCGACTGGGTGCGCTCGCATTTCGGCGAGCGTCTGGCGCTGGCGTGGAAGACAGTGCTGCCGATCGTTCGCGATGTGCGGATTGCCGCTGCAGAGGGTGGGCCGCGCCCGTCGCCGCTACTGATCCTCGAGGATATTCCGGCGCCCCAGCCCAACGCCGGTCCGCGCGATCCCGACGCGCCCAATTTCGACCCGCGCTACCGATTCGACACGTTCGTCATTGGCAAGGCCAACGAAGTTGCCGCGACCGCTGCCCGGACGCTGGCCAGCGCCGACCATGTCGCCTTCAACCCGTTGTTCATCCATGGCGGCACCGGGCGCGGCAAGACCCATTTGCTGCACGCCATCGGCCAGGAATTCATGACCCGCCGCCCGACCGCACGAGTGGTGTCGATGTCGGCCGAAAAGTTCATGGTCGAATTCGTCCGTGCGTTGCGCGAGAATGACACGATCGGCTTCAAGGGGCGGCTGCGCAGCGCCGATCTGCTGCTGATCGACGACGTCCAGTTCATCGCCGGCAAGGATTCGACCCAGGAAGAATTCTTCCACACCATGAACGAGATCATCACCGCGGGCCGCCGCCTGGTGATCACATCCGACCGCGCACCGCAGGACCTGGACGGGATCGCGCCGCGCATCCTGTCGCGCCTGTCGTGGGGCCTGGTGGCCGACATCAACCCGGCCGAATATGAGCTCCGGCTCAATATCCTGACCGCCAAGCTGGAGGCGCTTCCGGGCGTTTCCATGACCCCGCCAGTGGTCGAATTCCTGGCCCGTCGCCTGACCAATTCGATCCGCGAGCTGGAAGGCGCGCTCAACCGGATCGCCGCTTATGCGATGATGACCGGTCGGACGATCGACCTGCCGTTTGTCGAGGAAGTGTTGGCCAATGTGCTGCGCGCCAACCAGCGTCGCATCTCGATCGACGAGATCCAGACCCAGGTTGCCGAGCATTATCGTATCCGCAAGGCTGAGATGACGTCCGCCCGCCGTGCCCGCGAAGTTGCCCGGCCGCGCCAGGTGGCGATGTATCTGTCCAAGCAACTCACCCCCAAGTCGCTGCCCGACATCGGCCGGCGGTTCGGTGGACGCGATCACACGACGGTGATCCACGCGGTCAAGCAGATCGAGAAATTGCGGGCAGCCGATGCCGAGCTCGACGCCGACATCCGGTTGCTGACGCGACAGCTGGAAGGCTGAGCGAAACAAATTTCGGTGCTCCGGCACCGACCTCCCCCCGTCAGCACCCGCGGCGGGGGGAGGACCATTTCTCCCTCAGCTGAAATTATTTCCAGGCCGGTCCGTCGATCGTCATTCCGGCCGCCTGGAGCTGGTCGAGCAGGCCGCCGCGCCGCGCCAGCGTATCGAGGTTGATCACCGCCAGCGTCGCGCCCTTGCGTTTGAGGGCTCTGGTCGTTTCCGCGAACAAGTTCGGGTCGAGATATTTGCCGGCATTGGCGGGCCAGCAGGCGGCTTCGATCGCCTGCACCGGCGAGGCGATGGCGGCGACGACGTTGCGGTCAGCCCAAGCGTTGGAGCGGCGGCGAAGCTCGTCGGGCCCGGCCTCGATCACCGCCAAAGTGGCGTTGAGGCAGGCGACATGCTGCTGCGGCTTCGACGCGAACAGGCGGTTCATCACCGGCTCGGCATCGACCTTGGCGAACGGTACGCGATAGACCTTGTGCTGCTTGATCGCAGCCTCGACCGCTTCGTCGGCGCTCGGGCCCATGGCGGTCGAATCGCGCAGGTCGGACTGCATCTTGAGCGCGAGGTGGAGCGGGTGAACATTGTCCCAGTCGCGCGCGATGCGCCTGGCGGCGGCGAGGCGGGTGAGGCGTGCGCGGGTGTCCGGATCGACCAGTGCCGATAGCGTCTGGCCGGCGGGCAGCTTCGCCTGTTTCTGCCAGCGGCTCATCCACCAGTCGGCCCCGATGCGGTTGGCGGTCAGCTGGATGGTTTGGGGAAAGAGCACGCGGCGCGACTGGCCGATGGCGGCATTGAGCGCATTGGCGTTCCAGTCGGTACCTTGCGGAATATCGGGGATGGTGCCGACCAGAACGATCGTCGCCGTCCCGCTTCGTACCCGCCACACTGGAACCCCGATACGACGCGCGGTGACCACGATCGCAGCGTCATTATCGACCTGAGGCGATGTCTGGTCAGCGGTTAAGGCGGCGGCGAGGGCGCTGAGGAAAAGCAACATCCTGCAACGATATCAGGAAGGTGCGTCTCGGCAAGTGCGTGTCGAGGGATAAGAAAAACCCGCCCGGAGCGTTGCGCCGGACGGGCTTTTCACCCTCGCTCGAAGAAATTTCGTGCCTTAGCCCGCGCGTTTGGCGGGCGGCGGGACGGTGATCCTGACCTGCTCGCCGCTGCGTCCGGGGAAGCCGGTGAACATCGCCTCGATCAGGTTGGGCACCAAAACGCCGAGATTGTCGGTTTGCGAACGGGCCTTGGCATGGCCTTCGAACAGAGCGGCATTGTCGCCGCGGCGACGAATGTCGACGTCGAGGAAGCTTTTGTAGACGGTGTAGGCGCGGGTGCTGTCGAACGACGATCCCCAGAACGGATCGTCCCAGCCGTAATAGAAGGGGACGCGACCGCGATAGCCGCCATAGCGCGAATAGTAGGGCCGGCCGTAGAAGCCGCGGCGGAAGAACGGATCGTAGAACCCGCCGAAGCCACCGCGATAATAGCCGTTGGCGAAGGGATCGACGTCAATCTCGCGGGTACCCTGATCGACGCCATAATCGACCTGCACTAGCATGGTCGCGGTCTGGGGCGAGACAGCAGGGACGTAACCCTGCGCCTGCATCGCCTGCGCCACGATCGTGGCATATTGAGTGAATTCCAGTCCGCCATTGTTGGACGGGTTGGCGGCGACGACGAAGAAGCTCTGGCCCTGTGGCGCCGGCATCGCCTGAAAGCGCGAGACCTGGGTTGGAAAGCCGGTGGCGCAGGCATTAAGCCCGAGCGCGGCGACGGAGAGCAGCGCGGCGGCTGCCAGTTTGTTGAAACGCATGTCACTCACCCTCTGCAGAGGAAAACTCAGAACAAGTTATACCACGAACCGTGCTGAATGACAGATGAAGCGTGGTATCAGTGAGTTAGACCGACAATTCGATAGGCGTTGGCGATGGTCGGGGCGGCCAGGACGCGGGCCTTGTCGGCCCCAGCGGCGAGGATGCGGTCGATCTCGGCGGGGTCGGCGCGAAGCTCGATCAGCCGGTCA
This sequence comes from Sphingomonadales bacterium, assembly GCA_038234545.1. GTDB lineage: Bacteria > Pseudomonadota > Alphaproteobacteria > Sphingomonadales > Sphingomonadaceae > Sphingomicrobium. The sequence continues at coordinate 405 of JBBQTM010000033.1, read as the reverse complement.
CGAAGCGGCGCAATCATCGCCACCAAGGCGTCGGCGAGCGCGGGCTTGAACGCGCCGAAGCCCTGGCCGGCGAACTGGGCGAGGACCGACTCGACCGATGAGTCGGTGACGGCGGCGTAGACTCCGACGAGGTTCTTTGCCTCGGGCCGACCGTCAAGACTGGCGGGATCGGCGTCGATCGGATCGGGATCGGTGCGCGCCTTGCGGATTTTCTGGGCGATCGCGTCGTCGCTGTCGGTCAAATTGATCCGGCTCATATCCGACGGATCGGACTTGGACATTTTGGCCGATCCGTCGCGCAGGGACATCACCCGCGCCGCGGTGCCGCCGCCGATGAACGGCTCGGGCACGGTGAACAGCTCGGCCTCATATTCATTGTTGAACCGAAGCGCGATGTCGCGGGCG
>JBBQTM010000032.1:0-17699 GCA_038234545.1 Sphingomonadales bacterium | reverse complement strand
AACGAAAGCGGCGGCGTCTTTCGACGCCGCCGCTCCGTTTCAACAATCCGATTAAGCTTAGAGCTCGTTCGAAACGTTGTTGAAGGTCGTGCCAAGCTTCGTGCCGATGCTCTGCATGGCGGCAATCGCGGCAACGGCGATGAGGGCGGCAATCAGGCCGTATTCAATCGCGGTCGCACCCTTGGTATCACGAATCATTTTGAAAATCTTGGCCATCTCTGGTCTCCTTAAGGCTCCACTGCAGGGGTCCACTTTCCCCCACCCGAGCCCACCGAAGTGCGCTTGGGATGCCCCCTATTTCGCCTCAAAGGGTTGAGAAGTTCTTAAAAGCGCGCCTTTCCAGCGCGTTCACCATATTAAATTTTTGGGTCTATTCGCTGATCAGCTGGTCGATCGCGTCGATCACCTCGCGGATCGCCTTGGCCGGCTCCGACCAATCCTCGGGGATCGGGCTTTTATTGGGGGAAGGCGCTGACTGTGGCGGGACGAGGCGGCGGCCACGGAACGGCAGGTCGGGGCCGCGGCGTCCATCAATCGCCACCGCCGAGGCCATGAAGCTGCGCCACAGGCGCGCCGGCGCCGTACCGCCGGTCATCTTGCCGAGCGACTTGTCGTCGTCGCGTCCAATCCACACCCCGACCACCAAGTCTCCCGCGAACCCGACGAACAAGGCGTCGCGATTGTTCTGGGTGGTGCCGGTCTTGCCGAAGGTCGGGACATTGAGCGCGGCGCGGCGGCCGGTGCCTTCGTGGGTTGCAGACCACAATAAATCGAGCATCGGCGCCTGGTCGCGGCCACGATCAAGCGTCCCGCCACGATTGGAGAAGAAGCCGGCGATGCCATTATCTTCCTTGGGCGACGGCAGGCCGTGGCCGCGGACCGGGTAGCGGCCGCTGGCGATGGCCGCATAAGCGGCGGTCAGCTCGACCAGGCTGACGCCTGCCGTGCCAAGCGCGACGCTGGGCGAATCGGGAAGCTTGGAGCTGATCCCGAGTTCGCGCGCGGCGCGCAGCACCTGGGCCCTGCCGACCCGTTCCGACAGCCGCACCGCGGCAGCGTTGGACGATCGGGCGAACGCCTCGCGCAGGGTGATCTGACCGCGATAGACGCCGTCACTATTGGCCGGGGACCAGCCGTCGACGGTGATCGGCGAATCGTCAATCATGTCGTCGGGCGCGTAGCCAGCGCGCAGGGCGGCAAGGTAGACGAACAGTTTGAACGCCGATCCGGGCTGGCGGCGGGCCTGGGTGGCGCGGTTGAACGGGCTGGTCTTGTAGCTTTTGCCGCCAACCATCGCGACCACCCGGCCATCAGGACGCATCACCACCATCGCCGCCTGCGCCTCGCCGAGCTGGGCGTTGGAAACGGCGCGGACCGCCAGCCGCTGAAGGTCGGCATCGAGCGTGGTCGGAACGCGGACCTCGCCATAGTCGGCCTCGAACGCTTTCTGCGCGGTCGGGGCGACCCAATCGGCGAAATAGGTACCGGTCGGGACCTTGGCCGAGCGCTTGACGGGGACGGCCGAGACTGCGGCGCGGGCGCGCGCCGGGGTGATCACCTTGGTGTCGGCCATTTCCTGGAGCACCAGCCGACTACGCTTCTGCGCACCGGCGAGGTTGCGGGTCGGGGCGAGTCGCGACGGGGCCTGGACCATGCCGGCCAGCATCGCCGACTGGGCAAGCGACAGATTTTCCGGCGTCCGGTCAAAATAATGGCGGGCGGCGGCGCGCAGGCCGTAGACGCCATCGCCGAAATAGACCGACGACATGTAGCGCGAGAGAATTTCGTCCTTGGTCAGCCACGTCTCGAGCCAGAAGGCGATGATCACTTCCTGCGCTTTGCGTTTGTAGGAACGGTCCGACGACAGGAAGCTGGTCTTGGCGAGCTGCTGGGTGATGGTGCTGCCGCCCTGTTTGACCCCGCCCGCCGACATGTTGGCAACAAAGGCGCGGCCGATGGCGCGCGGATCGACCCCCCAATGGCGGTGGAAACGGCGGTCCTCGATCGCAATGAACGCGGCGGGGGTGAGCTTGCCCAACTTGGCGACTTCGACCGGCTCATCCTTGATCGCGCCGCGCCGGGCGATCGGAAGTCCTTCCTGGCTCAGCAGCAGCATGGCCGGATCGTCGAGGGGCTCGAGCGCCCGGCTGAGCGGCGCGGTGACGATCAGCCACAACAAGGTGACCGCGAACAATGCGAAGAAGCTATAGAACAGATAGCGCCACAGGCGGCGGCGAGGCCTGGCCGGCTGGACCGTGTCGGGCGGGACCGCTCCGCCAATGTCGAACGCCGGGGCGGCGAACGGATCGGGCAGATCCTCGATATTCTGGCCGCTGCGCCGCCACATCGTATCGCCCTCGCCCATCGGCCCCTTTCACCACGGCGCCAATCGCCACTGCCTTAGTCATGTAAAACAGTCGCGCGCAGATATCCAGATGCTTGATGAACCCGGCCATAACGCTAGACGAGAGACATGGCGCGGTTCGGACAGCTGGTGATGGTGGCGGCGGCACTGGCCGCGCTGGCCGGCTGTCGCGACCGCAACACCGACGCGCTGGACGTCATCGTGATCGGCGACAAGGCGCCGACCCTTGCGGATCCCGGCGCCGGGCCGCTGACCCCCGCGCAGCAAGTGCTGATGGCCAGCGTCGCGCAGGGGCTGGTTCGGTTCGACGCGCGCGGGCAGATCGAGCCCGGGCTGGCCGAGCGGTGGAATGTCAGCGACGACGGTCTGAGCTATGTCTTTCGGCTGAGCGCCGGCGACTGGCCGGACGGGCGGACGATCCAGGCACGCGATGTGGCGCGGATGCTGACCCGCACCTTGCGCAGTGCCAGCCGCAACAGCCTGAAAGATAGCATTGGGGCGGTCGCCGAGATCGTGGCGATGACCGACCGGGTGATCGAGATCCGCCTCACCGCCCCGCGGCCCAACCTGCTGCAATTGCTCGCCCAGCCCGAGATGGCGCTGACCCGCGAGGGGTTCGGGACCGGGCCGTTCCAGCCGGCCCAGCGCACCGCCCCGCCAGGCGCGATCCCGTTGCTGTACACCAGACAGGTGATCGACGGGCCCGACAAGCGCGACCTGGTCGATCTGATAGCCGCGCCGACCGCCAAAGCCATTGCGGCATTTGCCAAGGGCGACGCCGACCTGGTGCTGGGCGGGACGTTCGACGACCTGCCGCTGGTGCGCCGCGCCAACATCGCGAAGTCGTCGGTTCGGTTCGATCCGGTGGCGGGGCTGTTCGGCCTGGTCCCGGCGCGTGAAGGCGGGCCGATCGCGGACAAGGAATTGCGCAGTCTCCTGAGCCGGGCGATCGATCGCGATGCGCTGGTCGCCGCGCTCAATGTCCCCGGCCTGACCCCGCGCGCGACGCTCCTCCAAGCCGGACTCGAGGGGCTCGGCGCCCCAGCCCCGCCGGCATGGACCGCGACCCCACGGGCCGAGCGACAGCCCGCGCTGGCCGCCGAGGCGCGCGACATGGTCGGCACCGATGAGCCGGTGAGCATTGCGATCGACCTACCCGCTGGCCCCGGGGGAATGATCCTGTTCGACCGATTGGCGGCCGACTGGGGGGCGGTCGGGATCACCTTGATTCGGGCTGGAAAGGACATACCCGCCGACCTCCGGCTGATCGACCTGGTGGCGCCCTCCGCCTCCCCTGCCTGGTTCGTCCGCTCGTTCCGCTGTGCTGCCCGCCCGATCTGTTCCGAGGAAGCGGATGCGGCGATGGACGGAGGCCGTGCTGCCATCATCGCCGACCAGCGCGCTGCTTTCCTGAGCGAAGCCGCCCGGCTGATCGAAGAAGAACATTTGTTCCTGCCAATCGCGGCACCGGTGCGCTGGTCGCTGGTCGGATCGCGAGTCGAGGGATTTGCCGAGAACATCGTCGCCCGTCATCCGTTGACGGGATTGAACGACCGATTGCGGCGCGAAGGGCAGTGAGCATGAACATCAACGATAGCGGCCGCCGATCTTTTCCAACGATGGCGAAAGAGCCAAAGGCGGTGCGCGCGCGGATCGAGGCGCTGGAGAAAGTGATGGAGCAATTGTTCGTCATTCCCGGCCTCAATCGCAAGGTCGGGCTCGACGTGATCCTCGACCTCGTACCGGTGGTCGGCACGACCGCGGCGGCGGCGCTCGGCACCTATCTCGCGTGGGAAGCGCGCAACCTCGGCATGTCCAAGACGGCGGTGGCGCGAATGGCGGGCAACATCGGGTTCGACTGGGCGCTTGGGCTGATCCCGTGGGTCGGCGCGATTCCCGATCTATTTTTCCGCTCCAACACGCGCAACCTCCGGATCATCAAGCGCCACCTCGACAAGCACCACCCCGAAACGGGGATCATCGACGCGAAAGCGCGGTCGGCGGAAGGACAATTATGAGCGGGTTCATTATCGCAACGATGCTGCTCGCGGCGCCTGCGCTTATGGCGGACGAGCGGCGGCTGAGCCCGGCCGAGGTCGAGCGGATCCTCGAGGAAGCGGCGCGCAAGCGGGTCGCCGCCGACAAACCGCTGCGGCGGGTGATCGAGGGCGAAGTCGGCGTGTCGGTCGGCACCGGCGGCTATCGAGAAGTGTTCGGCACGGCGGTGGTGCCGATTAGCAAGGATGGCACCGCGATCATCTCGATCGGCGGGGAAGAGAGCGACCGGCGGAAGCGTCGCCGACGTTAGTCGCCGCTCACTTTAGGTTTCCCGACATCGCCCTGCCCGACGGTATGCCCGGCCATGTCGAGCATCCGCTGGAGCGGCACGCGAGCCTTGGCCATGATATCGTCCGAAAGCTCGATCCGGGGCTGGAGGTCGCGCAGGCTGACGTAGAGCTTCTCGAGCGTGTTGAGCGCCATGTACGGGCACATGTTGCAGTTGCAATTGCCGTCGCCGCCGGGCGTGCCGATGAAAATCTTGTGCGGGGCGGCTTTTTCCATCTGGTGGATGATGTGCGGTTCGGTCGCGACCAGGATCACTTCAGCCGGGCTATCGACCGCGAATTTCAGGATCGCGCTGGTCGATCCGACCATGTCGGCATGATCGATGATGTGCGGCGGGCATTCGGGATGTGCCGCGACCGGGGCACCGGGATATTGCGCCTTCAGCTTCAATAATTCGGTTTCGGAGAATGCCTGGTGGACGATGCAAATGCCCGGCCACAGCAGCATCTCGCGACCGAACCGCCGCGCGAGATAACCGCCCAGGTGCCGGTCGGGGCCGAAGATGATCTTCTGGTCCTTGGGGATCTGGCTGAGGATCGCTTCGGCCGAGGATGAGGTGACGATGATGTCGCTGAGCGCCTTCACCTCCGCCGAGCAATTGATGTAGGTCAGCGCGATATGATCGGGGTTGGCGGCGCGGAAGGCCGCGAACTGGTCGGGCGGACACGAGTCTTCCAGGCTGCAGCCGGCGTCCATGTCGGGCAGGATGACGGTCTTCTCGGGGCTGAGGATCTTGGCGGTTTCGGCCATGAAGCGGACGCCGCAGAACGCGATCACATCGGCATCGGTCGCGGCTGCTTTCCGCGACAGATCGAGGCTGTCGCCAACGAAATCGGCGAGGTCCTGGATTTCGGGCTTCTGGTAATAATGGGCGAGAATAACCGCGTTGCGTTCCTGCTTCAGGCGCGCGATTTCGGCGAGCAGGTCAAGGCCTTTCAGGGTCGTCGATTGCGCGGTCACTCAAAACTCCTTCGCAGGCCGATATAGGCGCGCGGTTGGTCGCGGCAAGCTTTGGCTCAGCGACCTGACCGCTCGGCCAGCACTTCGGCGATCGATCGGCTGACGTCCCAGCGTTCACCGTCGCGGCTTGCTTCGCGGGGCACGACCTGAATACGCACGTCGCGTACCCCGACCGCGCGCAATGGCCCTTCCAGATTGGCGGCAATCTGCTCGCGCGCGGCGCGATTGGCGGCATCGAGATTTTCTGGCTTGAGCGCTTCGACATTGGCCTGGCCGACCGCATTGCGCGCGACCTTCGACCGGAGTTCGGTCTGCATGTTGCGGGTGATGAACGGCCCTTCGTAGGCAACCACCTGCCGGCTCTCGTCGATGTTGGGCGGATCGGGCCGGATCGTCGGCGCGCGGACCATCAGCGTCCGGGTCCGCTCGTCCCAGATGTAATCGTTGAGCGAAAGATCGGCCATGTCGCCGAAATAGGCCACCGACCAGGGTTGCCGCACCCGCATCGTTCCGGAGAGGATCCCGCCCGGGCCGCGGGTTGCCTCGGCAGCGCTCGTCACCGTGCCCGACAGGCGGTAGACCTCCAGCCGGTTGCGCTGCTCGCGGAGCGCGACGACGATCTCGTCGATGCTGCTTTGCTGGACCTCCTGCTGCTCCTTTCGATCGACGTAGCGCGCGATCAGATAGCCCGCGCCGATCAGGCCGAGCACCACCAGGATGGTCAGCAGTAGCGAGCGTTGCGGGCGTGTCAGGTGCGGGGCGTTGTCCATGTCTCTCCGTCCGATACAACCAACCCGCGCCGTTCAAGGTCCATCAAATGCGCCCAGACCGATCCGCCCGCCGCCGGGATCAGGCGCGGGTCTAATCCGGGATAAGCGGCGGCGACGATATCGGGAATCAGCGTCTTGCCCTCCCCCACCAGCCGGACGATCTGCTTCTCGCGCTGCATCCGGTGGCCGATCAGTCCGCGCAGGAATTGCTGCGGGTTGGTGACCGGCTTGCCGTGCGCGGGGTAGAAGATGCGGTCGTCGCGCTGGCGGAGCTTTTCCAGGCTGGCCATGAACAGCCCCATGTCGCCATCGGGCGGGACCACCACGGTGGTCGACCAGCCCATGACATGATCGCCGGTGAACAGGGCGTCTTGATAAGCGAAACACAGATGGTTGGAGGTGTGGCCGGGGGTGGCAATTGCGATAAGCTGCTCGCCATCCCCGAAATCGATGCTCTCGCCGTCGGCAAGCACGCGGTCTGGCGCATATTCGCCGTCGAAGCTGGCATCGGCGCGCGGGCCGACGGTAACCAAGCTTAGTGCCGCGCAGCCAATGATCGGAGCGCTGGTTGGGGCCTTTAACAGGCTCGCCGCGGGACTGTGATCGCGGTGGGTGTGCGTGCAGGCGATCGCCACGATCCGCCGCTCCCCCGCCGCCGCGACGATCGCCGCGACATGCTCCGGGATCGCGGGACCGGGATCGATGACCACGATCTCATCCCCCGACCCGGCGAAATAGGTCTGGGTGCCGGTGAACGTATATGGCGACGGATTGTGCGCCAGCAGTCGGCCGACGCCGGGCTCAAGCTGCTCGAGGATGGCATAAGGGGCGTCCACGGCCAGTCCCTGCCATTGACGCCCCGCCTACGCAAACCTTGTCGGGGCTCAGTTGTGGCGCTCGGCCGCGTCAATCTCGGCCTGGGCGCGGCGGATGCCCTCCTCCGCGGCGGCGATGCTGCGCTCGATCAGTGCCGGATCGACCCCGGCCATGGCGTTGCGCGTGATTGCCTCCACGTCGATATGTTCGACCGATTTCAGCGACGCGCGGACCAGGGCTTTCATCTTTTCCGGATCCTGCCCGGCGCGGCGGATGTCGTCGGCGCTGGCGTCGATTTCGCGCATGGCTTCGTCCACCTCGCGGCGAGCGGCCTCGAGATCACGGCGCATTTCACCCTGATTATTCTTCATTTCAGCCATCGCCTGTTGCAGTTCGGCGCGCATCGCGGCGCGGTCGATATGGGTGGCGGCGAGCCCGCGGCGAGCTTCGTCAAGCGAGGCACGAATTTCCGCTTTTTTCTTCGGGCTCATGTCTTTCCAAGCAACTTGCTTGCCGTCGATCGTGACCATGCCGCGCGGCGCGACTGGTGGCAGGGGCGGCAGCGGTGCAACCGGTGCGGCAGCCGGTTGGGGTGGGATCGGCGCCAACGGAGCCTCGGGCGCCGTGGCCGGCGAGGGCGGAGTCGGCGGTGTCGGCGCGGTCGGTGCTTCTACGTCGACGTAGCGTGTTGCCCAGGTCGCGGTCAGCGGCAGGGCCACGGCAAGTGCGGCGACGACGGCCAGTTTGCCAGCCAGTCGGCGCGACGGTGTGGGGTTGGTCAGCATGGACTTGAGCCTCCTGTGCAAATTATTCTGGTGGTCGAGCGCCGAGGCGAACAGCAACGCCCGGCCCGACGCGGCCTTGGCGATGGTGTGGCCATAAGCGGCGCGGTCGCTCGGTCCCGCGGTGTCGAGCACGCGCGCGTCGCAGGCGGCTTCCTGATCGAACCGGAACGCGGCGTGGGCGATCCAGGCGAGCGGGTTGAACCATTGCAAGCCAAGCAGGACGAAGGCGAGATGGTTGACGATCAGATCGCCCGAGCGGTGATGCGACAATTCATGGTCGAGCGCGAGCCGGCGCTGGGCCTCGTCGAAGCGCTGGTCGAAATCGTGCGGCACGGCAATCACGCGGTCGAGGATGCCGAATGCGATCGGGCCACGCACCGCATGGCTTCGGACCAGCCGGATCGAGCCGAGCCGCGCCAGTTGCACGGAGTCGTTGAGGACCGCGATGCGCTGGCGGCGATAGCGGATCAGGCCGAGCGCAAGGAACAGGATCGCGCCGGTCGCCCAGATCGCGATCAGCAGGGTCGGCCAGCCGCCGAGAAGCTCGATCAGCGACAGATCGGAAGCGGCGGGCGCGAATTGGGCTAAGGTGAGCGGCGTAGCAAGGACCGGTTCCGCCGCCGGGACGAGCCGTTCCACCGTCTGCGTCAGCGGGGGCATTGCCATCCGCGCCGCCGGGATCAGCCACAACGCATAAGCGGCGGTCGCGCCGAACTGGTTGCGGACCGGTTCGCGCACGAGCAGGACGAGCAGCATCAGCGCGGTGGTCGCGACCAACGTATCAATCAGCCAGGCGGTCATGCCTTCATCTCCCGAAGCAATTGCTCGATCGCGGCGATATCCTCGGCGTCGAGCGGTTCGTCATCGGCCAGTTGCGCGATCAGCGGCGACAGGCGGCCGCCGAACAGCCGGTCGACCAGCCGACGCGATTCGCGACCAACGCAGGCCTCGCGTTCGATCGCGGGGGAATAGAGGAAGCGGCGGCCATCCTTGGCGGGCGCCACCGCTTGCTTGGCAAGCAGGCGCGACAGCAGGCTCTTGACGGTCGCCAGCGACCAGTCGCGGTCGCCTTTGCTCAAGGTCTCGTCGATGTCGGTCGCGGTCAGCGGCTGCGGCGAACCCCACAGCACCTCCATCACGTCCCACTCAGCCTCGCTCAACCGAACATCCATCGAGTCGCTCCCGTTTCGATTACAGATGTAATCGCGACGATTACATTTGTAAACGCAAAACAGCGCCGGCGCGGAAGAATTCCGCGCCGGCGCCTCTCCGGTCGCTGACGTTGGCGACTAATTGCCGGCGCGAAGCTCGGCGATCCTGGCACGAAGCTTGGCCGAAACGTCGGCTCGCAGCGCCGCATTCAATTCCTTGTCGCCCTCAACCCGCGCCAACGCTTTTTCGAGCCCAGCGGCCGTTTCTGCTTTGTCCGCCGACCGCGAGCAAAAGACCATCCTGGCCTTTTCCTTTTTATCCGGAGAATCTCCGGCGTTGGCTTCGATCACGGTAAGTTGCCCCGGGCAATCGACCTTCATTTCCTGCCCATCGTTCGACCTAGAAATCTTTGTGCCAGGGCCGTCGTGAATGATCGTCCGGATTTCGGTCGTCTGGGTGGTCGGCTTGGCCTCGTCGGCCAGCGCGGGAACGGCGAGCGTTCCCGCCAGCACCAGCCCGCCGGCCAGCATGAGGCCGGAAAGTTTCGCGAATTTTCCGTGGTTCGAGGCAATCATGGTCAGTCTCCCTTTCAGTTCATCGATCGAGGTCAAGGCACAGAGCGAGCGCGGCACCGGGCGGGCGGCACAGTGCAGGATGGTTTCGGCATAGGCCGGGGCGGCGTCGCGGCCGGCGCTTCCGAGCAAGGAGGCGTCGCACGCCGATTCCATGTCGCGGCGGAAGGCACCCAGCGCCACGTAGGTCAGCGGATTGAACCACAGGATCGATCCGGCGAGCAGCGCCGCAGCGCTGGCCCAGATGTCGCCGCGCTTGTGATGCAATTGTTCGTGCAACAAGGCGAACCGGCGCTGCTCTGGCGTGAAGCGCTGTTCGAAATCGTGCGGAACGAGGATCAGGGGATGGAACAGGCCGGTCGCCATCGGACCGTCGATTGTTCCGGTTGCAACCACGTCAACCGACACCCCGTCGACCGACAGCGGCCGACCGGCGGCCAAGGCGGCGCGCAGGAAGCGACGATGGGCGACAAGATGAACCGCCAGCATCAGCAATGCACCGCCAACCCAAATCGTCAGCAGGATCGATGCGAGCGGCGCAAATTGCTGGCCCGCCGGTTCAATCACCAGCGTCCAGTAGGCGGTGCCCGGCGAGACCGCCGCCGCGATCGGAGCCGGATCGGGCAAAGGCGGCAGGACGAGGCGTAGCGCTGGGGCCAACCACAAGGCATAAGCCGCGCGGGCACCGAAAATCCGCGCGACCGGACGCCGGATCAGCAGCACGATCAGAATCAGCACCGAGGCGATCAGCGCATTGCTCGCCAGCCAGGTCACTTGCGCAAATTCCGGATCAATGACTCGAGCTCGGCGAGATCGTCGGGCGCAAGATCGCGGCGCTCGGCAAGATGCGCGACGAGCGGCGAAATTCGGCCGCCGAACAAGCGATCGACGAGCCGCCCGGCCTGTGCGCCCGCGACCGGATCGCGCTCGATCAGCGGACGATACAGGAAGCGGCGCCCTTGTGCCTCGGCGCCAAGCGCTCCCTTGTCGACCAATCGTGCGAGCATGGTCTTGACGGTAGTCGGAGACCAGTCGCGGCTGGCGGGAACGCGCCCGGCAACCTCGACCGCGCTAAGCGGCGCATCGGCCCACAGCACGGCCATGATATCGAGCTCGGCTTCGCTGATTCGAACGTCATCGGTCATGACGACTACATTTGTAGTCGTCACCTGAACGCCGGATTAACGATCCTCGTGGTCAGCAGCGCATGCCATAGGGTCCGGCCCGGTCGGCCACCGCGCCAGTCGAACCAGGGGCCAGCAATTCAAGTTCAACCTTGGTGAAGGCAACCCCACGGCACAATTCAGTGGGCAGCAGGACGCGGATCGATTTTCCCGCGGCGAGCGGTTTGATCGCAACCGTGCCCCGCTCTTCGCCACGGCGGCGGAAGCGCAGCGTGCCGCCCTTCTCCAGTCCTTCGACCGCGCTCAGCGCGATCACCGTTCCCGGATCGAAGAAGTCGCACGTGCTTCCTGACCCCCTCTCGCCCCGCACAAGGCATTTGATCCGGAAGCGCATCGCCGGACGGGGCGGAGCCGCGGTTGCCGCGATTGTTGCGGAATTGGTCGTAGCGGTCCCCGCGACCCTGCGCGGCAATGGTGCGGGCAGCGACGGCACGACCGAAGTTTCGAACCGATCGGCGGGCGCGATCAATTCGTCGCGCTGGAATCCGCCAAGGTCGATCGTTCCGCCCGCCGCGACCGGGGCGGGACGAGCGACGGCGGCGAATTTGGCGATCTCCGCCCTGAGTTGGCCGATCACCTTGTCCCTCGCCTCGTCGGGCATCGCGCGTTGTTCGATCTGGACGATTGCCGCTTCGAGTGTCTTGACCCAATCGGCATCGGAGGCCCCGGGGTCGGCACACAATTTGACCCGCGTCGAGCGCTTGCGCACCGGGTCGATCTCGACCACCGAATCGAACTTATGGCCGGGGCAGCGCTCGACCTGGTCGACCCGCTGCGCGGTGGCGCCCTCGACGACCTTTTCCTCGGCCGCGTCCGGGCTTGCCGGACCGGTCGCGGACACGGGCGCGACTTGGCCTCCCGCCGGAACCGACATTGCAACAGCCGCCGCCAACAGCAGCCTGGTCATGTTACGCAAATTCACCACTCCCCGATCGTCCCCGCAACTTGGCGTCCGCGACTGAACCGCGTTTGAATGGCTCAAGCGTCGGCCAGCGCCGATACCAACGCCCCGTCCACCGACTCGACCTGGGCCGCGCGGCGCATGGCGAGGGGATAAATGCGGCCGAACAATATATCCATGCTCTTGTCCCAGCCGAACTGGCGAGCATGAGCCACCGCGCGCGATCGAAGCGCGGACCGATCTTCCGCCCACAGGTCGAGTATGTTGGCTGCCATCGCCGCGCTGTCGTCGACCGGACCCAGTCGCCCGATACTGTCATCGACCCGATCGACCATCGCCCCGGCGGCAACCCCGACCACCGGCAAGCCCGATGCCTGTGCCTCGATGATCGAGATTCCGAATGTCTCGTCGGCCATGCCCGACACGTAGAGGTCGGCACTGGCCAGCCAGCGCGCCAGCTCGGGCCGGCCCTTGACGTAGCCCGGCGCGTGTAGCCGCGGCTGGCCGAGCGCGAGGAATGGTTCGCGTAACGGCCCGTCGCCGAGCAGGACGAGGTGCGCGCCGAGACTTTCGGGGAGCAAAGCGAAGGCATCGACCACCGTCTGCGCGCGCTTCTCGCCGTCCAGCCGGCCGGCGTAGATCAGCATCGGCGCATCGTCGGCCACGCCGAGCTTGCGGCGCAGCGCCGGATCGCGGCAGTCGGGCGAAAATTCGCCGAGCTCGCAGCCCAGCGGCACCACCTCGACCGGGTCGAGCCCGAGATCGCGCAACTTCGCCGCACCGCCATTTTCCGACAATGCGTAAATCAGATCGAACTTGCTGTAGAGCTTGCCGCAATACCAATAGCACAGCCGCGCCGCCGCCCCGGCGATCGTCTCGCCCAGCACCTTGGCGAAGGGCCGTTCGACATAGACGGTCGGAAAGTCGGTCATGTACGCCGCGACCAGGGCAGTCCCGGGATTGCGACGGGCGTGCGAAATCGCAGCCCACGGCAGATTATAGGCATCCTGGCATTCGATCAGGTCGGGCTTGAACCGCTCCAGCACCCGCCGGACCTGGCCCGATCGCAGCAGCAAGCGGTAATTGGGACTGCCCGGCACCTTTGGCGAGGCGATCGTCGCGGTGATCGTCCGTCCGTCCTCGACCACTTCATCGGTGGCGCCCGGAACGATCAGCAAATGACGATGCGGCGTATGGTCCAGGATGTGCTGGCGCTTGTGGCGCAAATAGGTGCCGACGCCGCCGCCAACCGCCGACCAGCTCTGGGTGACGTCGCACAGCAATTGGCCACCCTCGGTAGTGCCGCCAAAGGGCTTGGGATCATCTCTGCTCATCGAACCGGACAACCCGCCATGCGCGGATTAGTGCCATCGGTCCGACTGTCCGGCGCGGCCTGTCGGGAGATTTTACAGTCTGCGCCAAGGCCGGACATTCGCATTGTCAGAATTTCCCGTTTTTCCGCCATTGGTGAGAATTGGCACGGCGATTGCAATATCGATATTGTCCACTTGGTTCCACAAACCAAACATGAGGGGCGGCGATTAGCGGTATCTGGTCCCGCGTCGCCGCCCCTCTTCGTTTGTGGCGGCGCTTAACCGGCCACGAGTTGCTTGAGCTCGCCGCTTTCAAACATTTCCATCATGATGTCCGACCCGCCGACGAATTCGCCTTTCACGTACAGCTGGGGAACGGTCGGCCAGTCGGAAAATTGCTTGATGCCCTGGCGGATGTCCTGATCCGCAAGCACGTCGACCGTTTCATATTTGACCTCGAGATGGTCGAGGATGGCGATTGCCCGGCTGGAAAAGCCGCATTGCGGAAACAAAGGCGAGCCTTTCATGAACAGGACGACGTCGTTCTGCCCGACCAGGTCGCCGATTTTCTGCTGGATGTCGGTGTCGCTCATTGATGATCTCCCGAGGGGATGACGGTCTCAAGCTGCAGCGCATGCAGGTCGGTGCCCATCTTGCCCTGCAACGCGGCATAGACCGCCTGGTGCTGGCGGACCCGGCTCATCCCCGCGAACGACGGGCTGACGACCTTGGCCGCATAATGATCGCCGTCGCCGGCCAGATCGCGGATTTCGATCGCCGCGTCGGGGAAAGCGGCGAGGATCATCGCCTCGATCTCCTCGGCGGCCATCGCCATCAGTTGGATGCTTCGATGATCTGGCGACGCGCTTCGACGCTCTTGTGCTCAAGCGCTTCGCGGATCTTGCTATCGTCGCAATCGACGCCGGCTGCGGTCAGATCGCCAAGCACCTTGCGGATCACGTCCTCGTCACCGGCTTCCTCGAAATCGGCGCGAACCACGTCCTTGGCATAGCCGATGGTCTCTTCCTCCGACAGGCCCATCAGCCGCGCCGCCCACTCGCCAAGCAGTCGATTGCGGCGGGCGAGGATGCGGAACTGCATTTCCTCGTCGCGGGCAGATTTGGTTTCGAATGCACGCTCGCGGTCGTTGAACTGGCTCATCGGACGTCCTCACTGTGGTTGCTGGTCAGATAGGGGGCTCCACTCGATGGCGCAATGCGCGGCAGCCTAGAGCTCGACGACGACCTTACCGATGACGCTTCGTGCGGCGAGTGCGGCGATGGCTTCGCCGCCCCGATCGAGCGGGTAGGTTGCGCTGACACGGGGAGCGATCTTGCCCTCGTCCCACAGCTTGAAAAGGGATTCCACATGCGCCGCATTGGCGTTGGGGTCGCGCGCTGCAAACGCGCCCCAGAAGACCCCGCGTACGTCGCAGCTCTTGAGCAGGGTGAGATTGAGCGGAAGCTTCGGAATGCCGGCGGGAAACCCGACCACCAGGTAGCGGCCTTCCCACGCGATGCTGCGCAGCGCGGGCTCGGCATAGTCGCCGCCGACCGGATCGTAGATCACGTCCGCGCCGCCCGGACCGACCGCGTCCTTGAACTGGCCCGCCAGCGCTTTCGACCCGTCCTTGTCGAATGGCCCGCGTGGATAAACGATCGCCACATCCGCACCGGCATCGCGCGCCGCCTGCGCCTTGTCCTCGCTCGATACCGCCGCGATCACCCGCGCGCCGCGTGCCTTGCCGAGTTCGACCGCCGCCAGCCCGACCCCGCCCGCCGCGCCCAGCACCAGCAGTGTCTCGCCGGCCTTCAAGTCCCCGCGGTCATACAAGGCGTGGATCGAGGTAGCGTAGGTCAGCAGCAACGCGGCGCCGTCGGTGAAACTGCGATGGTCCGGCAACCGGAATGCACTCTTCGCGTCGATCGCGATCTTCTCGACCAGTCCGCCCCAGCCCGGCACCGCGATCAGCCGGTCGCCGACCGACCAGCCACCGTCTTCTCGACCAGGCAACGCCTCGCCGACCGCCTCGACCTCGCCGGCGATCTCCCCGCCCGGCGCGAACGGGCGTGGCGGCTTGAACTGATATCTGTCCTCGATGATCAGCACGTCAGGATAATTGATCGCCGCCGCGCGGACCCGGACGAGCAATTGGCCGGGACCGGGGATCGGATCGGGAAGCTCGTCGACGGTCAGCGTCTCGGGCCCGCCCGGGGCGTGACTGAGCAGCGCCCTCAACGCGCTTCCCTCGGGAACGCCGGGAGCTTGCCGATATCGGCGGGCTCATGCTGGATGATGATCTTGGCGCGATAGCTTTTCGCCAGTCGTTCGAAGCGGTCGATCGACGCCAACGTGTCGGCCCGGCTGGTGTTGAACGGTGGAACGCCCTTCAATTGCCGCGCCATGGACGAATGGTACAGATCGCCGCTCAGCAACACATTGCCGCTCGCAAGCTTGACCAGCAGCGCCATATGCCCCTGCGTGTGACCCGGCAGGTTGAGAGCGATGACGCTGCCGTCGCCGAACACATCGACGTCGCCGCCTTCCATCGGCTGGATCTTCGCCCCGGCCGCGCGCCACGGTCCGAACGGATCCTTGGGGCCCTTGGTCGCCTCGAGATCTTTCTTGCCAATCAGCAACTTCGCGTTCGGGAAATCAGCCGCTTGGCCGGTGTGGTCGCCGTGCATATGGCTAATCCCGACGACGCCGATGTCGGAAGGCTTGAGGCCGAGGTCCGCGAGCTGCTCGGGGATCGTCCGATCGACCCGGACGATCAATGCCCCCATGTCGGTGGACTTGCCTTTCAGCGCCGCCGGAAAACCAGTATCCCACAGCAAGACGTCGCTGCCATGGCGAACGACGTAGCAACTGCTGGTGATTTTCCGTGGACCAACCGGATATTCGTGGGTGTCAGAGAAAAAGGCATCGAAATTCTTGACCGTCGCATTGCCGCAATCGAGCCGGACGATCGATAGTCGAGCGGGGCCAGCGGATTGGGCTGAAGCGCCCGCCGCGAGTATGATGGAAACCACAATCCCCAAATTCGCCAATGTCTTCATTCCGCCGCCCCTGTTGTTAATCGATGTAGCTGGCGGTGGTCTTCGCCTTTACTTCGTCCGCCGTCACCCCCGGCGCCAGTTCGATCAGCTTGAACGGGCTGTCGTGGTCCGGCCGCTGGAACACGGCGAGATCGGTGACGATCATGTCGACGCTATTCTTGCCGGTCAGCGGAAGCGTGCAGGCGGGGATGAACTTGGGGTCGCCGTTCTTGGAGGTGTGCTCCATCACGACGATGATCTTCTTGACCCCCGCGACCAGGTCCATCGCGCCGCCCATGCCCTTGATCATCTTGCCCGGGATCATCCAGTTGGCGATGTCACCGCTTTCGGACACTTCCATCGCGCCGAGCACGGTCAGATCGATATGCCCGCCGCGGATCATCGCGAAACTGTCCGACGACGAGAAATAAGAGGTCGAATCGAGCTCGCTGATGGTCTGCTTTCCGGCATTGATCAGATCGGCATCGACCTCGTCGGGATAGGGAAACGGCCCGATCCCGAGCATGCCATTTTCCGACTGAAGCGTTACCGTCATCCCGTCGGGAATATTGTTGGCCACGAGTGTCGGAATGCCGATCCCGAGATTAACGTAATAGCCGTCCTTAAGCTCGCGCGCAGCGCGGGCGGCCATCTGGTTGCGGTCCCAGCCGTTGGCATTGCCGTCATGCGCGGTCATTATGCGCTCTCCCGTTCGCGGGTCGTCGTGAATTCGATCTTCTTGTCGTAGGGCGTACCGAGGATCAGGCGCTTCACGTAGATGCTGGGGACATGGATGCAGTCGGGGTCGAGCGATCCGACTGGCACGATCTCCTCCACCTCGGCGACGCACATATGACTGCAGGTCGCGGCGGGCTGGTTGAAGTTGCGGGCGGTTTTGCGGAACAACAGGTTTCCCGCCTCGTCCGCCTTCCAGCCCTTGATGATGCTGAGGTCGGCACGGATTCCGCGTTCCAGGATATAGTCTTCCCCGTCGAAACTCATCACTTCCTTGCCCTCGGCAACCTGCGTTCCGACCCCGGTCTTGGTGTAGAAGCCGGGAATCCCCGCGCCCCCTGCCCGCATCCGCTCGGCGAGCGTTCCCTGCGGACAGAATTCCACCTCCAGCTCGCCCGCCAGATATTGCCGCTCGAACTCCTTATTCTCCCCGACGTAGGAGGAAATCATCTTCTTGACCTGCCGCGTGCGGAGCAACTTGCCGAGCCCCTCATTGTCGATCCCGGCATTGTTGCTGGCGATCGTCAGATCCTTGACCCCGCTCGCCACGATCGCGTCGATCAGCCGCTCGGGAATGCCGCACAGGCCACAGCCGCCGGCGGCGATGGTCATGCCGTCGAACAGCAACCCGTCGAGGGCGGCAGCGGCGTCGGGATAGATTTTCTGGGCCATGGCGCTGCCCTAAGGCGGCTCGGCCCCGCGGGTCAATCGTGCGATGGTTGCGCGACCGTCGAGTCGCCGAACGCCCATTGCCACATCGTC
>JBBQTM010000031.1:0-17897 GCA_038234545.1 Sphingomonadales bacterium | reverse complement strand
ATCCGACGACGATAGCCAGCCGCCATTGGTCTAATTCCTCCCCTCCCGCTTGCGGGAGGGGATCGAGGGGTGGGCCTGATGTACGAAACCGATTTGAAGTCCCCACCCCCAGCCCCTCCCGCAAGCGGGAGGGGAGTTTTCACCCGCACCGTCGCGATCGACTGGTCGGGGGCGAAGGGGGTACGGCACAAGGGGATTGCGATTGCCGAGGCCCGGTCGGGAAAGCCGCCGCGGCTAATCCGCCCGACGCATGTCTGGTCGCGGACGGAGGTGGCGGACTGGCTGGTCGCGGAGGCGGCGAAGGAGCCGACCCTGTTCGGCTTCGACTTCAGCTTCGCCCCGCCGCTGATCGATCGCGGCTCCTATCTTCCGGGTGAGGATGTGCCGACCAATGCGCGCGATTTCTGGGCCTATGTCGACCATCGTTGCGACGACGCAGATCTGGGCGCGGCGAGCTTCCTGGAGACCACACACCGCAATCATTTCTATTTTGGCATCGCCGACGGGGTGAAGGCCGACTTCGTCCATTTCCGCCAGTGCGACCAACAATTGAACCGCATGGGCGGCCGCAAGACCGCGAGTGCCTATGACGCGATCGGCGCGGCGCAGGTGGCGAAGGCGAGCTTTTCGGGGATGCGACTGCTGCACCATCTGGATGGCAAAGTCGCAATCTGGCCCATGGATGGATTGCGCGACGGCCAAAGCGCGGTGGTCGAAATCTACACCCGCATCTACATCCGCAATGCCGGCCTATCGGGAAAGAAGATCCGCACCACGGACGAGCTGAATGTCGCCCTGGCTGCGCTCGGATCATTGCCGGTGACCCTTCGCAAGACTCCGACCGATCATCAAACCGATGCCTTGGTCACCGCAGCCGGAACGCTCGCCCATCTGGCCCATCCGAACGCCTTCGATCCGCCCGGCCTGACCCCCGACATCGCCCGAAGCGAAGGCTGGACGTTCGGGATCATCTGATCAGATGCGTTGGCCGACGCGCTCGTTCGACAGGTTGCGGATGGCGCGCAGATTATCCTCGCGGATGATATCGGGGATCAGGAAGGCGTCGACCAGCCACCAGATGCCGAGCACCACCCAACCGAGGAACAGGGGCAACCAACCGAGCAGGCCAAGCAACAGTTGCGCCACGCCGGTGCCGATCTTGCCGAGGTAGAAACGGTGGGCGCCGAAGCCGCCGAGGAAGAACCATAACAGATAGGCCGCACCGACCGACTTGCGGTTGGCTTCGAACAACAGCTGCTGCCGCACATTGTCGTCCATACTTACGCACTCCCCCTGGTTTCATGAAGATGTGGCGGGGGCGCGACCCCGGCGCAAGGCCTAGCCTTCGAGCAGTGCCAGCAGCGCGAAGCTCGCCAGCCAATGCTCGCCCATGTAGTCGCCCGATATGTGCGGCATGGCGGCGGCCAAGTGTCGGTCGGCGCGGTCGGCAAGGTCGGGGCGGTCGATCTGGCGCGCGACCGAGCGCAGCGCCCAGGCACGGCTCAGGTTGAGCCCGTCGAGATGCGCGATCTTGCCGTCGCTGCGGTCGGACACGGTGACCGGCTCGAACCGGCCCAGGTCCGGCAGGAAGTCATCGAACCAAGCGGCAAAAGCGTCGCGCTCCATCACCCGGCTCATCAGCAGCGCGACCGATAGCGCGGGCGACAGGAATTCATCGCCCCCCGGCTCCCATCCGCGATAGTCGCGTGTCGTACCGAAGCGGTCGACCGCCCAATTCCGGATCGTCGCCGCCAGCGCCGGATCGCGGGTCTCGGCCCAGTCGAGCGCCAGCGTCAAAGCAAAGGCGGTGTTGAAATGGGTGCCGACCGTGATCGGATAAGTCAGCTTGGCAAGATAGCTTTTGAACCGCTCGGCGAAGGCCAGCGCCAGCGGCTCCAGTCGTGGCTCCTCGCGATGCAATGCGAGCATCCACGCCCAGCCATAAGGCCGCTCGAAGCCGGCCGACAGCGGCCGGTCGAGATAGGCCAGTTCGGCGCCGATCTTGTCCGGCGTAAAGGTCGCACCGGCCAGCGCATCGATCGCCCGCGCCGCCGCCATCTCCGGAAACAGCCGGCGCAGCGTCAGCAGCGTCCACCAGCCGTGGACATTGCTGTGCCAGTCGAAGCTGCCGAAGAAGATCGGGTGCAGGTCGCGCGGCGTGCGGGCATCCTCGTCGCCGGTCAGCACATGGTCGAGCTTGTGGGGATATTCCTTTGTGACATGGCCGAGCGCGATCTGCGCGAACCGTTCCGCCATCGCCTGATCGAGCCTCACCGGAACGCCACCGCGTAGATGATAATCGTGTTGAGCAGCAGCATCGGCAGCGCGGTCATCACCTGCGCTCTGATCACGCCATATTGATCCTTCAGTTCGAGCAGCGCCGCGGGGACCAGGTTGAAGTTGGCCGCCATCGGGGTCATCAGCGTGCCGCAGAAGCCCGCCAGCATCCCGACCGCGCCGACGACTGCCGGGTTGCCCCCGTGCTGAACGATCAGCAGCGGCACCCCGATCGCCGCCGCCATCACCGGGAAGGCGGCGAAGGCATTGCCCATGATCATCGTGAACAAGGCCATGCCGAGCGTGAAGATGGCGACGGTGATCAGCAAATTGCCTTCTGGAATCACCATGCCCGCGAGCGACCCGATCGCATCGCCGATCCCCGCTGCAGCGAACAATACACCGAGTGCGGCGAGCATCTGCGGCAGCACCGCGGCCCATCCGATCGAATCGATCAGGCGGCGGCCCTCCTGCAACGGGGCGAGCGCGGGTGGGCGCAACCAGGCATAAATGGTGGCAAGTGCGAGCAGCACGCCGACGGCGAGGAAAACATAAGTTTCGCGCTTGGGCTCGATCCAGCCAGCTTGCCCCAACGACGTGTAATTATAAGCCAAGGTGCCAATCAAGGCGGTCGCGGGGATGATCAAAGCGGGCAGGAAAAGGAGGTTGCCGAAGCGCGACGAAAAGGCCTCGCGCTGGGTCACGTCGGTGGTGGGCGGATGGCCCTTGCCGAGGAAGTGGAACCCCGCCAGTCCGGCCAGCGCAAGCACCAGCAGGCCATTGCCGAAATCGCCGATACGGTCACCGACCAGCAGGCTGACCGCCATCAGCCCCCAGAAAGCGGCATTGCCGAAGCGCTTCTTATTGCTGCGATCGGTGGCGCTGAGGATCGCGAAGGCGGCGAACATCAGTCCGGCGAGGATGTAGAGCCAGTGGAGGGTGATCATGATTCCTCCCCCAGCTTGCTGGGGGAGGGGGACCGCTCGGCTTCGAGCGGTGGAGGGGCCCCTCCGTCAACCGCTTCGCGACTGCCACCTCCCCGAGACAAGCTCGGGGAGGATTTTCCAAGACTTCGCTCGAACCGCCACAATCGAAAACCGTGGATCAGGAACGCGCCGATCGCCGACGGGATCGCCCACAGCGCCAGTTCGAGCGGGGAAAGGTCGTAGCCGTAGGTCGCCAGCGTCGCCTGGATCAGCACGATCGATCCGATGGCGAAGAAGATGTCTTCGCCGAAGAACAATCCGACATTGTCGGTCGCGGCGGACATGGCTTTGACCTTGTCGGCCTCGTCATCGGTCAGCGCGCCATGGCTCTTCTCCGCCGCGGCCAGCGCCATTGGCGCGACCAAGGGGCGGACAGTTTGCGGATGGCCAGCGGTGGAGTGAAGACCGATCGCCGAAATGATTTGGCGATAACCGAGGTAGAGGATCAGGAACTTGCCGACCGTCGCGCGCTTCATCGACCGGATCAGCGTCGCCGCGCGCTGCTGCAGCCCGAACCGCTCGAGGCTGCCGATCACCGGCAGCACGATCCATACGATGGCGATGATGCGATTGTCGTTGAACGCCTTGCCGAAGGTCGCGACGACCTCGACCGGATCCATCCCCGCGATCAATCCGGTGGCGATTGCGGCGACCGTCACCACCAGCATCGGGTTGAACTTCAGCGCGAAGCCGACGACGACCAGTAGGATTCCGATCAGCGGCCAGTAATTGATCATGGTTCCCCCAAGCCGTTGGTGTCGAGCCTTCGTCGAGACACGTTCTCGCCGCGAGAACTTCCCTCGACAAGGCTCGAGACGAGCGGACTTGGGGCGCCATAGCCTCCCCCACCCGGCGTCTCGATGATGAATCGGTCGCCGACCTGCATTTCAGCCGATGCCGTCGCGCTTAATACTTCCACGTTTCCATCCGCCCGCTCGACCCAATTGCGACCCGCCATCGCATCGCCGCCTCCGCAAATCCCGCGCGGCGCGATGGCGCGGCGGTTGGCGAGGATGTTGGCGCGCATCGGCTCGAGGAACGTCAGTCCGCGGATCACGCCATCGCCGCCGTGATGCGTGCCCTCGCCGCCCGAACCGCGCCGGATCGCGAACCGGTCGAGCCGCACCGGCAGCCGCGTTTCCAATATCTCGGGGTCGGTCAGGCGGCTGTTGGTCATGTGGGTCTGCACCGCGTCGGTGCCGTCATGTTCCGGCCCCGCGCCCGACCCGCCGGCGATGGTTTCGTAATATTGGTAAGCCGCGTTGCCGAAGGTGAAATTGTTCATTGTCCCTTGCGAAGGCGCGAGCTTGGCGGTGGCGGCGAACAAGGCGTCGGTCACCACCTGGCTGGTCTCGACATTGCCCGCGACCACGGCGGCGGGGAAGGCCGGGCTGAGCATCGACTTGTCCGGCACGACCAAGCTGATCGGCCGGAGGCAGCCGTCGTTCATCGGGATGACGTCGTCGATCAGGGTGCGCACGACATATAGCGAGGCGGCGCGGACGATCGAGCGCGGGGCGTTGAAATTGTCATTGAGTTGCGGACTCGTCCCGGTGAAATCGAACGTGGCGGCGCGAGCGCCCTTGTCGATGCGGATCGCGACCCGGACTTCGGCGCCGTTATCCATCGCATAAGCGAACGCGCCATCGTCGAGCCGGTCGAGCAGGCGGCGCACGCTTTCCTCGGCATTGGCGAGCACGTGGCCCATGTAGGCAGCGACCGTATCGGCGCCTTGCTCGCGCGCGGTCTGGACGAGCGTGTCGGCGCCGCGCACGCACGCCGCGAGCTGGGCGCGGAGGTCCGAGATGTTGCGATCGATGTTGCGCGCGGGGTGGGGTCCGCCGCCAAGGATGCCCCGCATCTCCGGTTCGAGGAAGCGCCCCTCGTCGACCATCAGCGCATTGTCGATCAGCACGCCTTCGTCGGCGATGGTGCGGCTGTCGGGCGGCATCGATCCGGGCGCGATTCCGCCGACATCGGCATGATGGCCGCGCGCCGCGACGAAGGCACTCGGTGCCTCCGCACTGTCATAGAAAACGGGCACGATCACCGTGATGTCGGGCAGATGCGTGCCGCCGCGATAGGGGTCGTTGAGGACGTAGGCGTCGCCGCGCCGGATGCCGCGCCCGTCGCGGGCGTCACCTCGGGTCTCGAGAATCACGCGAATGCTTTCGCCCATCGATCCGAGGTGCACCGGGATATGCGGCGCATTGGCGATCAGCGCGCCGGTGGCGTCGAACAGGGCGCAGGAGAAATCGAGCCGTTCCTTGATGTTGACGCTGGTCGCCGTGGCCTGCAGCGCGACCCCCATTTCCTCGGCGATGGCCATGAACAGGTTATTGAATATCTCAAGGCGCACCGGGTCGGCATCGGTGCCCGCGGCATGGGCGCGGTTGGCGGGCGTGGCCCGGGTCAGGATCAGGGTGCCGTCGCTGGCGCGGACACCAGACCAGCCGGGATCGATCACGATGGTGGATGATGGGTCGTGGATGAGGGCGGGGCCGTGAAGAACCCCTCCACCAAGTTTCACTTGGTCCCCCTCCCCGAGCGAGCTCGGGGAGGAATAGATTGCTTCCACCACCAGCGCCTCGACCACCGGCATCGCCTCAGGCTCGGCGTAACCGAAGCGCTGGCGGTGGAGCTGGTGGAAGGTGTCGCGCATGTCCTCGCCGATATCGATCTCGATCGAGCTGTCGCTGCCGGGCAGGCGGAGGCGCGCGCGGCGTTGGGTGACAATATCCCCGCGGTCGATGCCCTGCACGACGAGGTCGGCAATCGCCGCCTGTTCGAGCTCCGCGAGCGCCTCGCCGAAATCCACGTCGAGCGGCTTGATCCAGCTTGCCTCGCGGATCGATTTCACGTCGGCCAGACCGATGCCATGCGCCGACAGCACCCCGGCCAGTGGATGGATCAGGATGCGGGTCATCCCCAGTGCATCGGCCACCGCGCAGGCATGCTGCCCGCCCGCGCCGCCGAAGCAGGCCAAGGTGTAAAGCGTCACATCATGGCCGCGCGCGATCGAGATCTTGCGGATCGCGGCGGCCATATTGTCGACTGCGATGGCGATGAAGCCTTCCGCGATGGCGGTGAGACTGCGCTGGTCGTCGATCTGCCCCGCCACCTCGCGCAGCCGCGCCAGCGACGCTTCAAGGTCGAGCGGCTGGTCGCCTCCCGGCCCGAACACCGCCGGGAAATGCGCAGCGTCGATCCGCCCCAGCACGAGATTGCAATCGGTCACCGTCAGCGGCCCGCCATTCCGATAGCAAGCCGGCCCCGGCTGCGCGCCCGCCGATTGCGGCCCGACCCGAAAGCGCATCCCGTCGAACCGGCAGATCGACCCGCCGCCCGCCGCGACGGTATGCAATTGCATCATCGGCGCACGGACCCGTACCCCGGCGATGACGCTCTCCTCGGCCAGTTCGAACCACCCCGCATAATGCGACACGTCGGTCGAGGTGCCCCCCATGTCGAACCCGATCAGGCGGGGCGTCTCGCCGTCGCCAAAGTGCGGGCGGCTGGCGGCGACCATCCCGACCACGCCCCCGGCCGGGCCCGACAGCAAGGCATCCTTGCCGCGAAATGCCGCGGCGTCGGTCAGACCGCCGTTGGATTGCATGAATTGCAGCGGCGCCTCGCCGAGGCCCAGCGCCACGCGATCGACGTAGCGGCGCAGGATTGGCGACAGGTATGCGTCGACCACGGTCGTATCGCCGCGCGGAACCAACTTGATCAGCGGCGCGACCTCGTGGCTGACCGACACTTGCGCGAAGCCAAGATCGCGGGCGATGGCGGCGAGCCTCGCTTCGTGATCGGGGTAATGCCAGCCGTGCATCAGCACGATGGCGATCGCGTCATATCCGTCGCCACGCAGCCGCTCGAACGCCTCTCGCGCCGCCAACTCATCGAGCGGGCGCACGACCGCCCCGTCCGCACCGATCCGCTCGTCAATCTCGACCACCGCTTCGTACAGCATCGTCGGCAGCACGATGTGGCGCGCAAAGATGTCGGGCCGCGCCTGGGTGCCGATCCTGAGCGCATCGCCAAAGCCGCGAGTCACCGCCAGCGCGACCCGCTCGCCCTTGCGCTCGAGCAGTGCATTGGTCGCGACGGTCGTCCCCATCCGAACCGCGTCGAGCGTCCCGCCTTCGTCGGCCAGGATGCGCGATATCCCTTCCAGCGCGGCATCGGGGTACGCGCCCGGATTGTCCGACAGCAATTTCATCACCCGCCGCCGGCCGCGCTCGTCATGGGCAACAATATCCGTGAAGGTCCCGCCGCGATCGATCGCAAAGGTCCAGCCGCGGTCCACGCCGACACTCAAGCAGGAACTGCCGCTCGCCTCAATCTCGTTTCACTGGACGAATTGCGGGAGGCGACGCTAAAGGCCGCGCGACGCCGGATTAGCTCAGATGGTAGAGCAGCGGTTTTGTAAACCGAAGGTCGCGGGTTCGATTCCTGCATCCGGCACCATCATTTGTTTCGACCATCCGGGGGATGGTCAAATCAAATGATCCGGGCGAAGCACCGTCTCGTGAACGCATTCGGGGGCTTGCTTCTCTGGTGCCCCAGCATTGCCACTTATCCACAATCTTATGCACCAATCCGCCCCCGCATTTCGCCTGTCATGGCCTTTTTGGGGCTAGCGAATCGGCTGCGATGCTGCTCTAACAATCAGGTGGTTGCGGTCCTCGGATCGAAGCGCCGAGATCTTCGGATCAGAGTGCGGAGAGACTAGGAACGAAATCATGGAGCCCCGGATACTTCGGTATCCGGGGCTTTCTTATGTCCGGCGTTCCGGATCGGGCTCCGCAGCATTGCTGGCGGGGCCTTTTTTGTGTCCGCACGACCGGCCACGGAGATATTTCAAATTCTTTTCGGATCGGCGGGAACCTGATGCCTGGTCCGCCGTTATGCTATCGTGGTTCAAATCTTCGGAGGCGAATCATGGAGCCCCGGTTACTTCGGTAACCGGGGCTTACTTGTATCCGCGTAACGATTAGCCCCTGGAGCTCGGCCGGGGGCTTTTCTGTATCCGCGCTACAGCGCCCCCGCCTCGACGTTCGCCAGCTCGATCGTCCGCGAACGATCCGCCAGCGGATATTTGTTGCCGTTGGCGCAGTTGAACAGCAGCACCCGCTCTTGCCTGCCCACCAGCCCGCGTTCCAGCGCCAGCCGCCACCCTGCCAGCACCGCGCCGCCCTCGGGGCAGAGCAGAAAGCCGTCGTCATGCGCTGCGTCGCGCACCGCCTCGCCGATCATTGCCTCGGGCACCGCAAGCGCACTTCCCCCACTCGCCCGCACTGCGCGCAAAATGAGGAAATCGCCGACTGCTTTTGGCACGCGGATCCCGGTCGCCATCGTTGCCGCCCCGTCCCACCGCTCGGCAAATTCCTCGCCCGCATCATACGCGCGGACGATCGGCGCGCAGCCCTCGGCCTGGATAGCATACATGCGCGGCCGCTCCGGCCCGATCAGGCCGATCGCTTGCAATTCGTCAAACGCCTTCCACATGCCGATCAGCCCGGTGCCGCCGCCAGTCGGGTAGAAGATGGCGTCGGGCAATTGCCAGCCGAGCTGCTCGGCCAACTCCAGCCCCATCACCTTCTTGCCCTCGATGCGATAAGGCTCCTTCAGCGTCGAGAAATCGAACCACCGACCCTCCGCCGCGCCCTTCCCGACCAGCGCCCCGCATTCGTCGATCTGGCCGTCGGCGACATACACCTTCGCGCCGTAAGCCGCGGTTTCGGTGATGTTGATGTCGGGGGTTTCGGCGGGGCAGATGACGATCGTTTCGATCCCCGCCCGCGCGCCGTAGGCCGCCAGCGCCGCGCCGGCATTGCCGTTGGTCGGCATCGCGATCCGGGTCACGCCGAAATGCTTGGCCATGCTGACCGCCATCGCCAGCCCGCGGGCCTTGAACGATCCGGTCGGAAGCCGCCCTTCGTCCTTGACCAAGGGCGGCCGCGCACCATGCCGCTTGCCGGTCGCATCGAGCGGCACCAGCGGTGTCTCGGGCTCACCCAGGCTGATCGCTTCGGCACCCTCGGGCAGCGGCAGCAATTCGCGCCATTTCCACATCCCCGGCGCGCGACCCGCGAGCACGTCCGCCGTCAGCACGCGTTTGACCGCGTCGAGATCGTAGCGCGCCAGCAGCGGCTTGCCCGCGCGCGACAGATTATGCAGTCGGTCGGCATCGTAGCGCTCGCCGGTCAGCGAGCAGTCGAGGTGGGTCATGAACATGAATTTACTCTCGGGGTAAGGGTCAGCAATGGGCGCAATCGTCCCCGCGTTCGACCGCTCGCTCGACCTGGATGGTCGAATGGTCGATGCCGAACAATTGGTGGACGTAGGCATTGGCCTGGCGGAGGATCAGGTCGCGGTCGACCGCATCCTCGACCTGCAAATGCACGGTCATCGCGGTCTCGGTGGTCGACAGCGACCAGATGTGGAGATGGTGCGTACCGACCACCCCGGGCAATTTCTCGAGCGCTCGGGCGACCTGGCCCGATTCGATATTCTTGGGCGTTCCGGCCAGCGTCATCGAGGTCGATTCGAGCAATAGCCCCCACGTCCCCCACAGAATCACCGCGGCGACGGCCAGGCTGACCACCGGATCGATCCAGCGCTCGCCAGTCAGCAAGATGGCCAGACCCGCGATCACCACCGCCGCCGACACGGCTGCATCGGCCATCATGTGGAGATAGGCACCGCGAATATTGATGTCGCCGTGGCGACCGCGCGCGAACATCAGCGCGGTGACCCCGTTGATCACGATCCCGACCGCCGCCACCGCCATCACGGTCGTTCCATTGGATGGTTCGGGCGCAATCAGCCGGCGGATCGCCTCGGCGATGATCCCCCCGACCGCGACCAGCAACAGCAGCGCGTTGATCAAGGCGGCGAGGATCGAGCTTTTCTTGAGACCGTAAGAAAAGCGCGGGCTTGGGCGGCGTTTGACCAGCAGCACCGCGACATAGGCCACCACCAGGCCCAGGACATCGGACAAATTGTGCCCCGCGTCGGCCAGCAGCGCCATCGAATTGGCGGCGAAGCCGTAGATGACCTCGACCACCACGAACGCCAGGTTGAGCACGATCCCAATGACGAAGGCGCGGCCGAAATTGCCGCCGCCGTGCGCGTGGTCATGGCCCGCGTGCCCATGTCCTGCGTGATTGTGTCCGGCACCCATTGGTCAATCGGATAGCGACCGCCCTCTTTGGGTCAAGCAATTGCGCCGCCCACACAAAAGCGGCCCGGACGGTGGGGGTCCGGGCCGCTTCGGGTGCGACGGTTCGGGGAAAAGCCGTCGCGGGGGTTACAAATCGATCCCGTCTGCGATCGCTTCCAGCTTGCGGACGCGTTCCTTCAAATCGGCGATCTCGATCCGGCCGCCGATCGGGGGAAGCGTCGGCTCCGCCCGGCCATTGACCAGTTCCAGTCGCTTCAGGTCGAGCCAGCCCTGCCAGCCCTTGAGCGTTGCGAACGCGGCGATTCCGATGGCGAGCATCAAGCTTGCGGCAAGCACGCCAGTGGCAATTGGGTCGAACATCATTTTTCCTCCCGCAGCGCTTCGATCTCCCGCGCCAGCTCATGGTCCTTCTGGGTTGCGATATGGTGGTCGATCGCCATCATCCGGCGGTCGGTCTCGTCCAGCTCGGTGCGCATCGCGTGGACGCTGGTGCGCGTCGTTGCGACGTCGCCCATCCGCTCGTAATCCGAGCGGCGGTCATTGCCATTGATCCCGCGGTCGGCCTTTTTCTTCTGCATGTGCAGATAGATGCCGCCGCCGATGTAGGCGATGATGGCCAGTTTCCAGCTGATCAGGATCGCGACGGCGATCAGGCCGATGCGCAGGATCGTCGGGTCGACGTTGAAGATGTCGCCGAAGGTCGAGCACACGCCGGCGATCTTCTTGTCGCGGCGATTGAGTGAATAATTTGACGGCATGGTCGGTGGTCCCCTTTCGATCAGTTCTTCGCCGCAAGCGCGGCTTTCAATGCTTCCAGCTCGGCGTCGACCTGGTCGGTGGCGCGAAGCTCGGCGATTTCTTCTTCCAGACTCTTCGGCCCGGTCATGCCCATCGCCTCGGCATAGCCTTCGGCAAGGTCGGCCCGGCGTTCGAGCACGTCGAAGCGCGAGAAGGCGTCTTCGGTGCGGCTGCCGTGCAGCATCTCGCTCGCCCGGGCGCGGTGGACCGCGCTTTCGATGCGGTTGGCGATGCTGGCCTGGCGCGAGCGCGCTTCGGCGAGCTTGGCCTGGAGCCGGGTGATGTCGGCTTCATAGCCGCGCAGCACCGCCTCGATCTGGGAAACTTCCTCGCGCAGTCCGATGGCCATGTCGGCGGCCTTCTGCTTTTCGCCGAGCGCGGCGCGGGCCAGATCCTCACGATCTTTCTCCAGCGCCAGCTGGGCCTTGTCGGTCCAGCTGTCCTGGATCGAGTCGAGTCGTTCGATCGCGCGGCGCATTTCCTTCATGTCGGCGATCGAACGGGCGGCTGTCGCGCGCACTTCGACCAACGTCTCCTCCATTTCGACGATGATCATCCGGATCATCCGCGCCGGATCTTCCGACCGGTCGAGCAATTCGGTGACATTCGCCGCGATGATGTCGCGGGTGCGGGTGAAGATCGGGCCCGACAGAAAATTGGCGAGGGGCGCGAAACGGACGGTTTCGGCCGGGGCGTCAGGTGCCGCCATCCGCGGTGTGCGGGTCGGCACCTTCGCCTCGATCGGTTCAAAATTATGCACGAACGATAACTCCTTCGCTTGCGAACGAGGTCGCCGGAACGATGGCTGCGCCAACGGCGACCGTGCTCATGAGGACCGCCGCGAAGGCAGCAATCAGATGGCGCTGAAGGTTCGGACCAAACATTTTCATTCTCCCTTTTTGAACCCCCATCCAAATCCGGCGGCTCATGCAGGATGATATTCAAGAGCTGTGCCAAACCCGGTTTTCCGCCATTTTTTGAACATCACGGTCGTTCAGCGCGGCGAGTTGGCGGTTTTTCCCACCACCAGTTGGGAAAGCTGACCAACTGTTCATGTTGGCGCGTCGGCGACTAAGGAACGAAGATCGGCCTCGCGCGCTAGAGCGGGCAAGAAACGCATTGGAAGGAATCTAGCATGTTGGGAAAAATCGCGGGTGCCTTCATCGGCAGCAAGGTCGCCGGTCGCCAATCGGGCGCCAAAGGTGCATTGCTCGGTCTCGGGCTGGCGGCGATCGCACGACGCGGGCTCGGGCCGCTCGGGCTGGCGCTCGGTGCCGGTTGGGCAGCTAAGAAATTGTATGACAAGCGCCAGGCCAGCCGTGGGCCGGTCTATCCTTCGGACGTAGGGCCGCGCTGACCCAAACCTCCCCTCCCTACTTCAGGGAGGGGAGTTGGTGACTATTCCGCGTCTTCGTCCGCAGCGCGCGCTTCGTAATACGGCTCGACCACGCCCTTCAGCTTGATCGTCATCGGATTGCCGAAGCGGTCGCGGCTGCGGCCGGCGGCAACGCGGATCCAGCCCTCGGACACGCTATATTCCTCGACATTGGTCTTCTCGACCCCGTTGAAGCGAATCCCCACGCCGCGCTCAAGCACGTCCTGGTTGAAGTGCTCGCTTCTCGGATCGAGGCTGAGGTGATCGGGAAGCGCGGGGGCGCTGTCGTCGGCTGTGGATTTTTTGTCGGTCATGGAACGCGCCTTTGCCTCGGCGAGCCGCCCCCGTCAAACCCGCAACCATCCGCCTATATCGTTTTTCGATATTATTGATTGACAATATGGAGGCTCAAAGTTTATTGATTGTCGATATCCTGCATATCGGAGATCGACAATGCCCAAAATCCCGGAGGATCGCCTCCTGTTCTTTACGCGCATGATGCTCACCCTGCTGCTCGGCCTGACGATCATCGCCAGCACCGTCGCTTTGCTCACCATCCCAGTCCTGCTCGCCGAGCGAGGCGACGTCGCTGCCCAGCTCGCGGCCAGCGGAATCGATCCGGCCGGCATCCCCTCGATCGCGATACTGCTGGCGCTGGTCGCCGGAATTGCGTTGCTGGCCTTTTTCTTCGTCCGTCATCTGCGCCGGATCGTCGACAGCGTGGCGGACGGCGACCCGTTCGTTCCGGCCAATGCCGACCGTCTCCGGAACATGGGCTGGCTGGCCCTCGCGATACAGGCTTTGCTCATCCCGACAACGGGTCTCGTCATCTGGCTCGATGCGCTCCCGCACAAGGCCAACGTCCATTACAGCGACAACAATTCCTTTGGCGGGCTGATCCTCGCACTATTGCTGTTCGTCCTCGCCCGCGTGTTCCGCCGCGGCACCGAGATGCGCGAAGAGCTTGAGGGGACCGTCTGATGCCGATCACCGTCACCCTCGACGACCGGCTGCACGACAAGCGCATGACGCTGACCGAATTGGCCGAACGAGTCGATATCACCCTCGCCAACCTGTCGATCCTCAAGACCGGCAAGGCCAAGGCGATCCGCTTTTCCACCCTCCAGGCTTTATGCCGCGAACTGGACTGCCAGCCGGGCGACCTGCTTGGCTACACCGCCGACTAGGTTAGCTGGCGTAGTTGCCCCTTTGGCCGCGCTTCATTAAGCGCGGTCGGCAATGACCGACTCCCCCCAACACCGCGCCAACCGACCCGCGCTGGCACTGCATGTCCCCGAGCCGAAATACCGGCCCGGGGACACGCCCGATTTCTCCTCCATCGCCGTCCCCGCCGCGGGCAGCGCGCCGCGGCCCGACGTGACGGCCGAGGCGGAGGAGACGTTTCCGCTGTGCACCCACTTGGTGCGGGTGCTCGACGATGACGGCAAGGCGGTCGGGCCATGGGATCCGAAGCTCGACGCCGACACGCTGCGCAAGATGCTGACCGACATGAAGACCGTCCGCGTGTTCGACGCTCGGATGTATCGCGCCCAGAGGCAGGGCAAGACCAGTTTCTACATGAAGTGCACCGGGGAGGAGGCGATCGCGGTCGCCGCCGCATCCGCGATGGACCCCGAGGACATGCACTTCCCGACCTATCGCCAGCAGGGGCTATTGGTCGCGCGCGGCTATCCGCTCACGACGATGATGTGCCAGATTTACTCGAACAAGGGCGACCCGCTGCACGGCCGCCAACTGCCGATCATGTATTCCGACAAGCAGCACGGCTTCTTCTCCATCTCGGGCAATCTCGGCACGCAATATCCGCAGGCCGTGGGCTGGGCGATGGCGTCCGCGATCAAGGGCGACAGCCGCATCGCGATGGGCTGGATCGGCGACGGCGCCACCGCCGAGGGCGACTTCCATTCGGCGCTGACCTTCGCCGCTGTCTATCAGGCGCCGGTGATCCTCGCCGTGGTCAACAACCAGTGGGCGATCTCGAGTTTCAGTGGCATCGCCGGGGCGGAGCAGGCGACTTTCGCCAGTCGCGCGGTCGGTTACGGCATCGCCGGTCTGCGCGTCGACGGCAATGACGCGCTCGCGGTCTATGCCGCCGTGCGCTGGGCAAGCGAGCGCGCCCGGACTAACGGCGGGCCGACCCTGATCGAATTCTTCACCTACCGCGCTGAAGGTCATTCGACCTCCGACGATCCCACCGGCTACCGCCCCAAGGGCGAGCCCGACGCCTGGCCGCTGGGCGACCCGATTGCGCGGCTGAAGGCGCATCTGGTGGCACTCGGCGAATGGGATGACGAACGCGACGCGGCCTTGGACAAGGAGATCGACGCCACCGTCCGCGCCGCGCAAAAGGAAGCCGAGAAGCAGGGCATCCTGTCCGAGCAGGGCTTCGAGAATATCGGATCGATGTTCGAGGACGTGTTCGCCGAACTGCCGTGGCATATCGCCGAACAGCGCGATCAGGCGCTGGAGGAAGCGCGCGAGTTTCTTGGGCGGGACGCGTCATGAGCAACAGGAACATGATCGAGGCGATCAACGACGCCCACCGCGTGATGATGGACCGCGATCCCGACATCGTCGTGTTCGGTGAGGATGTCGGTTTCTTCGGCGGGGTGTTCCGCGCCACGGCCGGCCTGCAGGAGCAATTCGGCAAGACCCGCTGCTTTGACGCGCCGATTTCAGAAGGCGGGATCATCGGCACTGCGGTCGGCATGGCGGCTTATGGCCTCAAGCCGCTGGTCGAGATCCAGTTCGCCGATTACATCTATCCCGGCTACGACCAGATCGTCAGCGAGGTCGCCCGGATGCGCTATCGCACCGCGGGTGAATGGCCGATGCCGATGGTCATCCGCAGTCCTTATGGCGGCGGCATCTTCGGCGGCCAGACCCACAGCCAGAGCCCCGAGGCCCTGTTCACCCACATTACCGGGATCAAGACGGTCATTCCGTCCAACCCCTATGACGCCAAGGGCCTGCTGATCGCGGCGATCGAGGATCCCGATCCGGTGCTCTTCTTCGAGCCCAAACGGATCTACAACGGCCCGTTCGACGGCCACCACGACAAGCCGGTCACACCCTGGGCCAAGCATCCCCTGAGCGAAGTCCCCGACGGCCATTACACCGTGCCCCTGGGCAAGGCGGCGATCGTCCGTCCGGGCGAGGCGCTGACCATCCTGACCTATGGCACAATGGTCCATGTCAGCCTGGCCGCGGTCGAGGCGTTCGGGGTCGATGCCGAGGTCATCGACCTGCGCACCCTGATCCCGCTCGACATCGCGACGATCGAGGAATCGGTCAAGAAAACCGGCCGATGCCTGGTGGTCCAGGAGGCCACCAGGACCTCGGGCTTCGGCGCCGAATTGGCGACCTTGGTGCAGGAGCGTTGCTTCTATCACCTCGAAGCCCCGGTCGAGCGCGTCGCGGGGTGGGACACGCCTTACCCCCACGCCTATGAATGGATTTATTTCCCCGGGCCGATCCGGATGAAAAACGCAATACAGAAGGTCATGTCCGCATGAGCACCTACAAGTTCAAGCTCCCCGACATCGGCGAAGGCATTGCCGAGGCCGAGATCGTCGCGTGGCACGTCAAGGTCGGCGATGTCATCGGCGAGGACCAGCAACTGGCCGACATGATGACCGACAAGGCGACGGTCGAAATGGAAAGCCCGGTTGCGGGCACGGTGACCAAGCTGGCCGGCGAAGTCGGCGACCAGATCGCGATCGGCTCGGTGCTGGTCGAGATCGAGACGGCGGGCGACGAGAGTGCGGCCGAGAGCCGCGACGAGCAGCCGATGGCGGATGGCGCCGCCGTGGCGACCGAAGCGCAGGAGGAAGAGATTCCGGTCAGCGCGACGAAAGAGGCGGAGGCGAAACAAGAACCGTTCGTGTCGAGCCCAGTCGAGACACCTCCCTCGCCGCAAGAACGTCCCTCGACTAAGCTCGGGACAAGCGGTTCTGGTAGCGCTGACCACTCCAAAACCCTCGCCTCCCCCGCCGTTCGGCAGCGCGCGCGCGATCTCGGGATCGACCTCGCCGAAGTCAAAACTGCCAGCGACCGCGTCCGCCACGCCGATCTTGACGCTTATTTGCTCTACCACGGCGGCAGCGTCAGCCACGGCAGCACCGCGGCCCGCGCCGACGAAACCACCAAGGTCGTCGGCCTGCGCCGCAAGATCGCGGAAAATATGCAGGAGGCCAAACGCCGGATTCCGCATTTCACGCTGGTGGAAGAGTTTGACGTCACCGAGCTGGAAGACACGCGGGCGATGATGAATCGCGATCGCGGCGACAATCCCAAGCTCACGCTGCTGCCGTTCCTGATCACCGCGATGGGCAAGGCATTGGCCGACTGGCCGATGCTCAACGCCACCTTCGACGACGACAATATGTCGCTCACCCGCCACGGCGCGATGCACCTTGGCATGGCAACCCAGACACCCGGCGGCCTGATGGTCCCGGTGATCCGCGACGCCCAATCCAAGAGCGTGTGGACCCTCGCCCGCGACATCGCGCGCCTCGCCGACGCCGCCAAAAGCGGCAAGGCTTCGCGTGACGAACTGTCCGGATCGACTATCACTTTGTCGAGCCTCGGCCCGATGGGCGGGGTCACCTCGACCCCGGTCATCAACCGCCCCGAAGTGGCAATTATTGCTGTGAACAAATTGCGCGAAATGCCGGTGATCGTCGATGGCGAGCTCGAAGCGCGCAAGCTGATGAACCTCAGCCTGAGCTGCGATCATCGTGTGGTCGACGGCTGGGACGCGGCCAATTTCCTGCAGGCGATGAAGAAGTTGATCGAGAATCCGCTGCGGCTGCTGAGCTAAAGGCGGAGCCCCGCGCCGACCCCGCGTGGGACAGCTTCTGGCGCTACGACCGCCTGTCCTCGTTTCATGCCGCGCCAGGCGCGCCCAATTATGGGCCACCGATTGCGGACGGCTGGCGGGCATTCTTCGACTCATTGCCTCCCCGCCGCACGAACCACCGCGCCGATGGCGGCGATCGGCACGGCGCTGGAAGGTCTCGGACTCACCGACATCAAACATGACGAGCAGCGCGACGGCGCCGAGCTGATCGGTCATGTCATCTTGGCGCGGCGCCCCTAGGCTGCGGCCTCGAGCAGCGCCACCGCCTTGGCCGAATAATGTGCCGCCATCGTGCAATGACTGGCGGCGGCGCGGGGATCGGTCGCGCGCAGGGACGCAATCGATGCCTGTTCGGCGCGGGCAAGGTAGAGATGGAGGTCCGCGGAATCG
>JBBQTM010000030.1:0-19558 GCA_038234545.1 Sphingomonadales bacterium | reverse complement strand
CACCCACGCCGCCGAATATAACAAAGGCTGGGACTATTTCGCCGGCCTGACGCCCGAAGAAGCCGCTCGCCGCGCCGCCGACGAGGAGAGCGACGCCTCGGCGTTCCGCAAGAGCGCGCATTATCAATGGGCGGGATCGGGCGACGGCAGCCGAAGCAGCGACGAAATGCGCGCCTATGAAGCGCTCGAGATCGATGTCGACGCCGATGCGGCAACGATCAAGGCGGCCTATCGCGGGCTTGCGAAACAATATCACCCCGACGTCAATCGCGACGATGCCGAGGCCGCCAAGCGTTTCCAGCAGGTCCAGGCCGCCTATGACGTATTGCGCAAGGCCGCCGAACGTCGCGGCGAAGTGATTTAAGGGTTCAAGGCTCTAGTTCCGTTTGTCCCGAGCCTTCGTCGAGGGACGTTCTGGCCGCGCGAGGCGTGTCTCGACGAAGGCTCGACACCAGCGGGCCGTTGGAGGCTCTACGGGTTCAGCATAAACGTCCCGACCGCGCGGGCGACCGGGCGATTCTCGTCGCCGGTGTGGGCCACGCCACTAACGAACGCGATCTGGCGGGTCATCTTGTCGACCTGGCAGCGCGCGATCACGGTTTCGCCTTTTAACGCTGGGCGAAGGTAGTCCAACCTGAGGTCGATCGTCACCGACGGAAGGAATTTGCCGAGCGTTTGCCACACCGACGCGCCGCCGCACGTATCGAGCAGGCTGACGATTGCGCCCGAGGCCAGGATCCCGGTTTCGGTCACCCCGACCAGTTGCTCCTTCCACGGCAGCGCCAACTCGACCCAGTTGGGACCTGAATCGCGAAACTCGAGGCCAAGCGCCTGGCCATGCCCGACTTTGCGCGCCAGCTCGAAAAAGGATTTGGGGTCGAACTGGCTCATGCCGCAAGCCGCGCCGCAGTGTCGCGCACCAGCGCGATCATGTTGGGGATGCCCTGGGTTCGGTTGGACGATAATTCGCGCGCCAGGTTGAACGGCGCGAGCTCGGCGGCCACGTCCATCGCCGCGACCTCGGCCGGCGCGCGATCCTGCACCGCGGCAAGCACCAGCGCGACCACGCCCTTGGTGATGGCGGCATTGCTATCGGCGAGGAAATGCAGCCGGCCGTCGTCGGTTCGCGTGGGATAAACCCACACCGAGGCCGAACAGCCGCGCACCCTGGTCGCCTCGGTCTTGAGCGCATCGGGCATCGGCTCGAGACTCCGGCCCAGCTCGATCAGCAGCCGGTAGCGATCCTCGCTTTCCAGCAGTGCATAATCATCGAGGATGTCGTTCAGTCTGGCCATGGCGCCGGTTAGCAGCGCTGGTGCGCCGCGTCATCTACCGGTCGCGCAAACTTTCGATCTCGCGGCTAAGGCTGTTCTCTTTCTCGACGGTGATCCGTTCCAGAACCTTCAGTCGTTCCTTGAGCTCCCCGACCTCCTGCCGCAAGCGCTGGTTTTCGACCCGATCCTCTACCGACTGGCTACGTTCGCCACGATCACCGCGGCGGCCGTGCCCATATTTCGCGCGCAATACGCTGGCAATCATCACCGCGACGACGATGATCGCGACCATTTCAAACGGGTTCATCCGACTTTTTCTTCAGTAAGCCGCGGCGTCCGCAGCGCTTCAATCTGTGCCGCGGTGTCATACCCCTTGTCGGTCACGATCTGCTCCAGCACGCGCACCCGCGCCTCCAGCCGCTCGGTATGAGCGGCATATTGGGCGGTCTTTTCCGCGGTCAGATTGGTCTGCGATTCAATCTGGCGCTCTTTGATCCGGAGCCACATCTTGAACGGCGCGATGGCAATTGCGGCGAGCGGGATCAGCACCCAGATCCAGCTGGCGATGTTGCCCATCAGGCAATGTCCTTCTTCGACGGCACCAGGTGCAATTGCTCGATTTCGCGCGACAGGCGGGCCGGTTCGTCGGTGATGATCCGCTCGATCGTCTCCAGCCGGTCTTTAACCGATCCCAGTTCAGCGCGGAGCTGGGCATTCTCGCCGGTCAGCAGCTTGATCCGCTCGGACGCCTCGTCGCTGGTCTTGGGATGAAGCGCCATCCCCCAACTATTCTGCAGCGGATAGCCATTCTTGATCTTGAGCCATGTGCTGAGCAGCGAGCCGCCCACCCCGATGGCGACGATGATCACCACCATTGGCAGGATTTTCAGGGCGACGTCGATGACGGCGGCGAGATCGGGATCCATGGGTCAACTCCTAGCGAAGATTGTCGATGTCGTCGGCCAGGCGCTTGGCCGGGTCAGTGGCGATTCGTTCTAAGACTTTAAGGCGATCTTCAAGCCGATCGACCGTCGCTTTCAGTTGGGCATTCTCTGCCGCCAGTGCCTTGGTTTCCTCCGAGCTTTTGGGCTGGACCGTGCCACCCCATTCGTCTTCCAGCGGATAGCCGTGTTTGGCCCGAATCGCGGTGGTGATGATCCACGCCAGGAAACTCATGGCAATGATCGCCAGAACGAAACCAGATCCCCCAAAGTTCATATGATCCATTCCCCGATTGTTAAGATCGAACTAGCGCAGACTATCAATTTCGCGAGCCAGGCTGCGGTTTTCGGTGGTGACGTAATGTTCGATGTCGGCCAGCCGCCGGTCGATGTCGCGGAAGCTGCTGGCGATCCCGCGCGCGGTGCGGGCAGGGGAGGCGCGAACCTCTTGCCAGAATTGCTGCTGGTCGACGCTATCGCGCTCAAGCTCGCGTGGCTTGTCGGGCGAAATCCAGCCGGCGATGAAATAGAGCGGGATGGTCGACCCGCCGCTGAAAATGGTCGCCGCGACCATCATGATGCGCACGAGATTGGTGTCGATCCCGGTGTAATCGGCGATCCCCGCGCATAGGCCGAGGATCTTGCCTTCGCGCTTGTTGCGATAGAAACGCGTGCGGCTGGCGGGCTGGACCATGGCCTTACTTCCTTTTCTCGCCGAGCAGGCGCTCGGTGCGGCTCTGGAGATTGTCGAAATCCTGCAGCAGGCTGCTTTCGCGGCCGATCCCGCTACCGGTTCCGCCGGGTAGGCAATTCTTGCGCCATTCGGGATTCTCGGCGGTCATGATCCGCTCGATCGAGCACAAACGGTCGTCGAGCCGCCGCGCCGCGTCGTGCAGGTCGTCGAGCAACTGCTCGTCGGCGCCGGTCAGGACTTTGGCCGTCTTCCACTTAGTGATGTAATGGAAAATCAGCCACGGCAGGGCAACGAACAATATCCCCATTACGATCGGGACGATGATAACCTCTTCCACTTAAACCCCCCTGGCCTTCATTGCGGCCTTCATTGCTTCCAGTTCTGCGTCGACGCTGTCGCTCGCACGAAGATCGGCGATTTCTTCTTCCAGGCTCTTCGGCCCGGTCATGCCCAGCGCATCGGCGCGCCCTTCGGCGAAGTCGGCGCGGCGTTCGAGTATTTCGAAGCGCGAGAAGGCATCCTCGGTGCGCCCACCATTGAGCACTTCCCGCGCCTTGGCCCGGGTGACCGCGCTTTCGATGCGATTGGCGATGGCGTTCTGGCGGCTGCGGGCTTCGCGGAGTTTGCCCTGCAGCTTGGCGATATCGGCTTCGTAAGCCTTGAGCGTATCCTCGATCGCCCCGATTTCGGCGCGCAGGCCGTCGGCCATGTCGGTTGCTTTTTGTCGCTCCATCAGCGCCGCCTTGGCCAGGTCTTCGCGGTCCTTGGACAGCGCAAGTTCGGCCTTTTCGGTCCAGCTGGCCTGCAATTCGTCGAGCCGCGAGATCGCGCGGCGCATTTCCTTGCCGTCGGCGATCGACCGCGCCGCCGAGGCGCGAACCTCGACCAATGTTTCTTCCATCTCCAGGATGATCATGCGGATCATCCGCGCCGGATCTTCGGCGCGGTCGAGCAACTCGGTAAAATTGGCCGCGAAAATGTCCCGCGTGCGGGAAAAGATACCCATGGTGACTCCGTGCAGTGGCGCCCTGTTGCATATTCTTATTCAAGCTTTGTGCCAAATCTGGAAATCGTCGCAACACTAACAAAAACGCATTTTTTTGGCGCTTTTCAGCCTGAAAAACCTTGCCAAAGCATGGGATATGACACCAACTAATCGCACATGGAGCGGACAAATCAATTCGTCGGGTCGAGCCTGGCCTTTCTCGACGCGGTCGAGCGGGCGAGCCGCGCCGCGCCGCTCAACCGCCCGGTGTTGGTCATCGGCGAGCGCGGCACGGGCAAGGAATTGATCGCCGAGCGCCTTCACCATCTGTCGGGTCGCTGGGCCGGGCCGCTGGTAACCATGAACTGCGCCGCACTGCCCGAAAATTTGATCGAGGCGGAACTGTTTGGCCATGAAGCGGGCAGTTTCACCGGCGCCGCCAAGACTCGCCACGGCCGGTTCGAGGAGGCCGACGGCGGCACCTTGTTCCTCGATGAACTCGCCAGCCTGTCGTCCCCCGCGCAAGACCGCCTGCTGCGTGCGGTCGAATATGGCGAGATCACCCGCATCGGCGCGTCGCGCCCGATCCAGGTCGACGTGCGGATCGTCGCCGCGACCAATGAACATCTCCCGCGGCTGGTCGACGAGGGCCGGTTCCGCGCCGATCTGCTCGACCGGTTGAGCTTCGAGGTCGTTACCTTGCCGCCGCTGCGCGCGCGCCAGGGCGACATCCCGTTGCTGGCCGAGCATTTCGGGCGACGCATGGCGGTCGAGCTGGAATGGCCCAACTGGCCCGGCTTCTCGCAAGCCGTCAAGGATCAGTTCGAACATTATGCATGGCCCGGCAACGTCCGCGAACTGCGCAACACGGTCGAACGCGCGGTGTATCGCGCCGAGGATCCCGAGCGCGAAATCGACGCGGTCCAGTTCGACCCGTTTCATTCGCCGTGGGCGCCGGCCGACTCGCCATCGGGCCAGCCCGAGCTGGTGCCTGGAGCGCCCCTGCCTGTCGTCGAAACCGCGCCGACCGCCGCCGCCGCTCCCCCACCGACCGACGTCAGCGACCTGCGCGGCGCGGTCAACGCCTACGAACGCAGCCTGCTAGAGGAGGCGCTGTCGAAGAGCCGCTTCAATCAGCGTGCGACAGCCGCCGCATTGGGCCTGAGCTACGACCAGTTGCGCCACGCGCTCAAGCGCCACAAATTGCTCGACGCCGCGCCCGCCAATTCGGAATGATGCGCGACTCGCTGTGATATGATACATACCGCCTCCTCAACGAAGGGAGGTTTTTTCATGAAAACTCTTTTCTACAGCGCCGCGCTGGCCGTTGCCGCCACGCTCCCCGCTTCCCCGGCCACCGCCGGGTCCATCTCGATCGGCAACAGCACTGCCCGAGACTGTTATGAGGCGGCGATCGCCCGCACCGCTGATCGTAACAGCTTCTACCATTGCAATCTCGCGCTCGATCACGAGGGGCTCGACTCGTTCGACCGCGCAGCCACGCTCAACAATCGCGGCGCTTTGTACCTGCGCAACCGCAATTATCGCTCGGCGAGCCGCGATTTCGACTCGGCACTCAAATATAATGCCAACAATGCTGAGGCCTGGCTAAACATTGCCATCGTCGGGCTGCAGCAGGGCAAGGGGTCGGAGACGCTGGCGATGATCGACAAATCGCTCGCGCTCAATACCGCGCGGCCGGCGTTGGCTTATTACAGCCGCTCGATCGCCTATGAGCGGGCCGGCAATATCCGCGCCGCCTATAATGATTTGCGCCGCGCGGTCGATCTCGCGCCCGAATGGTCCGCGCCGCGCGAGGATCTGAAGCGCTACCAGGTGACCCGCCGCTAAAGCGGGCCACCCGGACGTGATTTACGCTGGCAGCGACTGGTAGCTTGCCATGGCGTAGAGCATCGGGATCGACAGCAGGGTGTTGACCCGGCTGGTCAGCATTGCGGTGCGCGCCGACTTGGCCTTGGACGCATCGTCGGCCTCGACCAGGCCGAGCGCACGCTTCTGGTTGGGCCAGATGATGAACCACACGTTGAACGCCATCACCAGCGCGATCCACATGCCGGTGCCGATCAGCCGAACGCCCGGCTGGAAGGTCAGTGCTTCATGGGCATAGCCGAGCAACGAGGCCAGGATCAGCCCGGTCAGCACCGTCATGGCCGCGCCCCAGCGGAAGAAGAACAAGGCCTTGGGCGCGATATATTTGCTCACTCCCGGCTTCAGTTCGGCCGGGATCGCCGGCATCGTCGGGATCTGCACGAAGTTGAAATAGTAAAGCAGGCCGATCCAGGTGATCCCGAAGAAGACGTGCAGCCAGCGGAAGGTCACCGCTACCGAGTAGGTCTCGTCGTGGAAGCCGAGCATCAAGCCGACCGTCAGCAACAGGCCGACGACTAATACGACATGCAGGTTTTCGAGTAGTTTGCCCATGATGTTTCCCCGGACCGTTTCGTTGACGTTTGGATTAGGCCGCGCGAGGCCAACCGGCAAGCTTTAGCCCGTCGGGATGGAGCCGGATGCGGCCTCGATCGTTGGTCCCGCGACACTCAACCCAGCCACGCGAGGCCCACCATGCCCTTCACGCTCCCCGACCTGCCCTATGCCAAGGACGCGCTTGCGCCCCACATGTCCGCTGAAACGCTCGAATTCCATCACGGTAAGCATCACAAGGCCTATGTCGACAAGACCAACGGCATGCTGGCT
Source organism: Sphingomonadales bacterium (assembly GCA_038234545.1). GTDB lineage: Bacteria > Pseudomonadota > Alphaproteobacteria > Sphingomonadales > Sphingomonadaceae > Sphingomicrobium. The sequence goes on along the minus strand of JBBQTM010000030.1, from coordinate 12,949 downwards.
GACGCGGGGCTGGAGAGTGCTTCGCTGATCGAGGTGATCAAGAAGGCCAAGGACAAGGGCGACAAGAAATTGTTCAACAACGCCGCCCAGATCTGGAACCACAGCTTCTTCTGGCAATGCCTCGCGCCCGCCGGCTCGACCCAAATTTCGGGCGAGCTCAAGACCATGGTCGAGCGCGATTTCGGATCGACCGACGCGATGCTCGACAAACTCGCCACCGAATCCGCCGACCATTTCGCCAGCGGCTGGGGCTGGCTGGTGCTTGACGGACGCAAGCTGAAAATCACCTCGCTCCACGACGCCGACACCCCCGCGGTCCACGACCTCGTGCCGTTGCTCACGCTCGACGTGTGGGAACATGCCTACTACATCGACTATCGCAACGAGAGGCCGCGCTTCCTGAAATCGGTGCTCGACAACATCGTCAACTGGGACTTCGTCGCGACCAACCTCGACGGCAAAGGCCTCGACCGCGCCGACCAGCAGCAGAAAGCGACGGCTGACGCTTAACTCTCCGCACCCCGGCGAAGGCCGGGGTCCGGACGGCGCAGCCAAAATTTCCCCCACGAAGGCAAGAGCGGGACATGGGGCGAGTTGACAATCTACGTTAACTATATAATGGTTAATGATGAGTTAACAGTTTGAAACCTGTTTGGCTTTTGAAGTGGGGGCGACGAATGAAAACGATCCTGGCCTTGGCGACCGTTGCGACGGCGCTCATGAGCAGTCCAGCGAGCGCGCAGGCTGATTTTACCGGCGCAACCATCAACTACTCTTACTATTTCCCGACGACAGGGGATCTGTACACCAGTACCAACTACGTGGTGGGTCCGGGCGTTGAGGTTCTGAACGTGGCCAACGATCCAGCCATTACGCTCGATATCTCCGGTAACACCATAATGGTTGACTACTATAGGTCTGCAAACTGGTCCAACTTTCTCTTTAATGGCTGGGTAATTTCGGATCAGATAAATGGCTTGAACGACATTACTGGTGTGACCATTAATCCATCCAGCACATGGCTCGCGTTCAATCAGTCGAACATTGCTTTTACAGCTGATTCCATCACCGTAAACTGGGCCGCTCTCAATTTCAGTAGCGGAGATCGATTACTTCTTGATGTGACTTTTGCGGCGGGGGGTGTTCCGGAACCTTCGACGTGGGCAATGATGCTTCTAGGTTTCGGTTGCGTTGGTTTCGCGATGCGTCGTCGTCGCAACACCACTTCTTTCGCTCGATCAGCCTAATAGCCGCAAATGAAGCTCACGCGGCTCGGACTCGTCCCGTCCGAGCCGCTTTTACAGAATCACGCTCGAAGTCGTGGCCGGCCGAAACTGATCAGGGACTTCAGAAGCGCAGGATTTTTGCCCGTCTAAGCTACTGCTTCAACCGATACCCGGTCTTGAACACCCAGGCGATGCCCACGAGGCAGGCCGCGATGATCCCCACCATCACCGCTAAGCTCGACCACACCGGCACGTCTGCAGTCCCGAAGAAGGTCCATCGAAACCCGCTGATCAGATAGACCACCGGGTTGAACAGGGTCACCGTCCGCCATGGCTCGGCCAGCGCGTTGATCGAGTAGAAGGCGCCGCCGAGGAAGGTGAGCGGGGTAACGATCATCATCGGGATGATCTGCAATTGCTCGAAATTCTGCGCCCAGATACCGATCACGAAGCCGAGCAGGCTGAAGGCGACAGTGATCAGCAACAGGAACAGGATCATCATCGCCGGATGCGCGACCGGCACATCGACGAACAGGGTCGCGGTGGCCAGGGTGACCAGTGCCAGCACCATCGATTTGGTCACCGCCGCGCCGACATAGGCCAGCACCACTTCCAGGCTGCTGATCGGCGCCGACAGCAATTCGTAGATGGTGCCGGTGAACTTCGGGAAATAGATACCGAAGCTGGCGTTGAAGATCGACTGCATGAACACACTTAGCAAGGTTAGCCCGGGGACGATGAACGCGCCGAAGCTGATCCCGTCCATGTCGTCCATCCGCCCACCGATCGCCGCGCCGAACACCACGAAATAGAGCGCGGTGGTGATCACCGGGGTGACCAGGCTCTGCCACAAGGTGCGCAATGATCGCGCCATCTCGAAGCGGTAGATGGCAAGCACGCCATGACCGTTGAACCCGCCGTTGGTCATCTCAAGGGCACTCCCCCAAACCGATTTTCATCTCAGGGCACCCCCCTGAACCGTTCGTCCCGAGCGAAGTCGAGGGACCACCGCGCCAACGCCCCTCGACTTCGCTCGGGGCAAACGGCTGCGTTTTGGTCATGCCGCGCGATCCTCGTGCACTAGCCCGACAAAAATATCCTCCAGGCTGGACTGGTGGGTGGACAGATCCTTGAAGCCGATCCCGAGGTCAGAAACCTTGCGCAGCAGCGACGGGACGCCCGTCTTGTCGGCGTTGGCGTCGAACGAATAGCATAAAACGTGGCCGTCATCCTCGATCTCGAGGTGCCATTCGCCAAGTTCGGCCGGGATCGCCGCCATCGGGTCGGACAGCGTCAGCTTGAGCGTCTTGCGCCCGAGCTTCTTCATCAGTTCGCGCTTGTCTTCGACCATGATCAGTTCGCCGCTCGAGATCACGCCGACGCGGTCGGCCATTTCCTCGGCTTCCTCGATATAATGGGTGGTGAGGATGATCGTCACCCCGTCGGCGCGTAGCTTGCGCACCATGTCCCACATGTCGCGGCGAAGCTCGACGTCGACCCCCGCCGACGGCTCGTCCAGAAAGAGAATGTCGGGCTCGTGGGACAAGGCCTTGGCGATCATCACCCGCCGCTTCATCCCGCCCGACAATTCCATCATCTTCGACTTGCGCTTGTCCCACAGCGACAGCCGTTTGAGCAGCTCCTCGATCTTCGTGGGGTCGCGCGGCTTGCCGAACAGGCCGCGGCTGAAGCTGACGGTGGAGAGCACGCTCTCGAACGCGTCGGTGGTCAGTTCCTGCGGCACCAGTCCGATCCGCTGCCGCGCATGGCGGTAATCGCTGAGATGATCCTTGCCGTCGACCAGCACGCTTCCGCCCGACGGGGTGACGATCCCGCACACGATGTTGATCAACGTGGTCTTGCCCGCGCCGTTCGGCCCCAGCAGCGCGAAAATCTCCCCCCGGCGGATGTCGAGATCGACCGATTTGAGCGCTTCGGTGCCACTGGCATAGGCCTTGCGCAGGCCGCGGATGCTGAGGACATTGTCGCTCATTCGACCGGACCCGGTTCCTGCGGCTTTGACTCATCGGCGGCGAGGCCGTGGCGCATCATCATCGGGATGTTGGCGGCGGCGAACAGGAAGGTGAGGGGGATCGCGCCCCACAATTTGAACCCGACCCAGAAATCGGTGGTCGAATTGCGCCACACCGCTTCGTTGAGCAGCGCCATGACGAAGAAGAAGATCGCCCAGTTGCGGCTGAGCTTGCGCCAGCCATCGTCGTCCAGCCCGGGATAGGCGCTGCCAAGCACCATCTTGAGGAACTGCCGACCGGTTGCCAGCCCGAACGCCAGAAGCCCCGCGACCAGGGCATAATAGATCGTCGGTTTGACCTTGATGAAGGTCTCGTTTTGAAGCCAGATAGTGAGTCCGCCGAGAACGATCACCGCGACGCCCGAGAACATCAGCAACGGCGAGATCTTCTGGTAGCGGATCTGCGAATAGATCATCGCCGCGATCATCGCCGCCATGAATGCGCCCGTCGCGACGAAGATCTTCAAAGGCCCCGGCACCGGCGCGAAATAATTGGCAACAAAAAAGACGATCAGCGGGCCGATATCGACCAGCAAGCGCGATCCTGCGGACGGTTCGGCTTTGGAAGCAGCCTTCTCAGTCATTCGGCTAGTCCTGCAATGGCGCGCGCGACTGCACGGGGGTCAAACGGCCGCAAATCATCGACCCCTTCGCCGACGCCGATGGCGTGGATCGGCAGCCCGAACCGCTCGGCCGCCGCAACCAGGATTCCGCCGCGTGCGGTGCCGTCGAGTTTGGTCATCACAAGTCCGGTCACGCCGGCGCTCTCCTTGAACACGTCGATCTGGTTGAGGGCATTTTGCCCGGTGGTGGCGTCGAGGACCAGAAGAACGTCGTGCGGGGCTTCCGGGTTCAACCGTCCCAGCACGCGCCGCACTTTGGTCAGCTCGTCCATAAGATGGGTCTTGTTCTGCAATCTTCCAGCAGTATCGACGATCAACGCGTCGATCCCCGTCGCGGTCGCTTGCTTGACCCCGTCGAACACGATCCCCGCCGCGTCGCCGCCTTCCTTGCCCGAAATCACGCCCGCGCCAATGCGTTGGCCCCAGATCTGCAATTGCTCGATCGCCGCCGCGCGAAACGTGTCGCCCGCCGCCAGCAGGACGCCATAATCCTGCTCCATCAGCAAATGGCCGAGCTTGCCGATGGTGGTGGTCTTGCCCGATCCGTTGACCCCGATCACCAGGATGACGTGCGGTCGCGGGAAGCCCCACACGTCCAGTGGCTTCGCGACCGGCGCCAGGATCGCCTCGATTTCCTCGGCCAGGATGGTGCGCAAGCCCCGCTCGTCGAGCTGCTCGAACCGCCGAGCGGCAATCGCATTGCGGATCCGCTTCGACGCTTCGGGCCCGAGATCGGACGCGATCAGCGCTTCCTCGATATCGTCGAGCGTCGCCGTATCGAGCGCGACCTTCCCGAGCTTCAAATCAGTGGTCAGCCCGCTGATATTCTCTCCCAGCCGATCCGCGGTCTTCTTGAATCCGCCAGTCAGGCGGTCGAGCCAACTCATTGAAATGTCCCGATTAGATGATTGCCGTCGCGGGCCGTGATGGTCGCGTCGTGGATGGTCCCTTTCGCTGCGCCGTCCAGGCGGGCGGGGGCATTGCTCTCCCCATGCCCGTGCCCGCGTTCATTCTCAACCAGCACGCGCTGGCGGGTCCCGATCAAGGCGTCGAGCCACGCCGAACGCCGTGCTTCGGCATGGGCGCGAAGGCGGGCAGCGCGGGCCTTGACCGTCTCGCGCTCGACCTGCGGCATCCGCGCGGCAGGGGTGCCGGGGCGGGGAGAGAAGGGAAAAATATGTGCAGCCACCACGTCGCAATCGTCGAGCAACGCCAGCGTGTTCTGGGCCGCTTCCTCGCTCTCGGTCGGAAAGCCCGCGATCAAATCGGCACCGATCGTCGCGTCGGGCCGCGCCGCCTTGATCGCCGCCACCGTCGCCACCGCATTTGCCCGCAAATGCCGCCGCTTCATGCGCTTGAGGACGAGGTCGTCGCCGGCCTGCAGCGACAGATGAAAATGCGGCATCAGCCGCGGTTCGCCCGCGATCAGCTCGAGCAAGGCGCCATCGATCTCGATGCTGTCCAGGCTCGACAGTCGCAGCCGCTTCATGTCCGGCACATCCCGAAGAAGCTTCTGACATAGTACACCCAATCCACCGGCGTAGTCAGTGATATCCACTCCGGTGAGCACGACTTCCTTTGCACCGCGGATCAGCTCACGCTCGATCGCCAGCTTGACCTCGTCATAAGCGACCGACCGCGACGGCCCCCGCGCGGTCCAGATGGTGCAAAAAGTGCAGCGATGATCGCACCCGGTCTGCACCGCGACGAAACTTTTCACTTGGTGGATCAGGCCTGCGGCGGCGCGGGCGGGCAGGGCATCGTCGCGAGTCCGCACCTCGGCCACTTCGGGCATCGCGCGAAACGCCTCTGGATCGAGTTGCGCCGCGCAGCCGGTGACGATGATCGACCGCTCGGGCTGCTCGCGATGCGCCCGCCGGATCGCCTGACGAGTCTGGCGCACCGCCTCGCCCGTCACCGCGCAGCTGTTGACGATCAGCGTGCCGTCGCGCGCACCGGCCGCCATTGCCTCGCTCTCGGCAAAGTTCAGCCGGCAGCCCAGCGTGATCGTCTCGGCGCTCATGCGGCGAAGGTGTCGAGGTCGATCGACCCGGTGAACACCAATGTCGCCGCGCCGCGCATCGATATCGGCTCACCCGGTGTCCAGCCGATGGTCAGCGACCCGCCCTTCATGGTCACCTTGACCGGAGAGGTCGCGCGCTTCGATGCGATCGCCGCAACCGCGGTCGCGCTTGCGCCGGTGCCGCAGGCCAACGTCAATCCGCTGCCCCGTTCCCAGGTGCGGAGCATGATTCCGTCCGCGCCGATGCTTGCCACGTTGACGTTTATGCGTGCCGGGAATGCCGGGTCATGCTCGATTGCCGGGCCATGGGTGGTAAGATCGACCGCCTTGGGATCGGCGACGAAGAACACCAAATGCGGATTGCCCACGCTAAGCGCCATCGGATGCTCCAGCGGCCCCCACGCCATCGGCAGATGCGCGGTGTCCATTGGATAAGCGAGAGGGATATCGTCCCAAGTGAACGACGGCGGCGGCAGCGTCACCTCGACCTCTTCGCCGGTCGCCTTGCCCTCGACAATTCCGCCTGCGGTCTCGATCGTCGCTGCGCCGGTCAGCGCCACCACGCATCGGCTGGCATTGCCGCAGCTTTCGACCTCGCCGCCGTCGCTGTTCCAGATCCGCATTTTCACATCGGCGACTGACGACGGCTCGATCAGGATCAACTGGTCGCAGCCGATCCCTTTGTGCCGGTCGGCCAGCGCCTTCGCCAGCGCGGGAGTCATCGTCACCGGCTCGGCTCGCGCGTCGAGAATGACGAAATCATTGCCCAGGCCATGCATCTTTGAGAATTGCCGCATCACGCGTCGCGACTTAGGGAGTGCGGGTCGCTTCGTCCACCGGTGGACGGATCGTCAAGGGAGAGTGAAGTGACCAAAGCCGCGTCCGATGTCATGCAGTCCGTCCTGATCGCCGCGGTGGTCGAGGCGATCGAGGCGCTCCGGGCAAGCTCGGGCGGCCTGCCCAACAATCTGTTGCGCGACCTTCAGGGCGTCCACCGCAACGCGGCCTACGCCGATTTGCCCAAAGCGCTCCAGGATTCGATCAACCAGAGCGTCCGCACCGCGTTCAACCAGCTGCTCAAGGAAGGCTATGCCGTCGGCCCCAAGGCCGAAATGCAACAATCGCGCCCGATTGACCGAGTCCCCGTCCAGGAGCGCCGAGCCCCCACCGAACGCCGTTTCCCCCGCTCGGGGCCGGGACGGCGCGGGCCGGGCGGACCGGGCGGCGGTCCGGGCAGGGGCCCGCGACCCGGCGGCAAGCCCAAACCTTGACCCCGTCGTGCTCCGCGCGTAGGGGCACCTCCGTCTAACGACACACAACATTGGGCGCGTCCACGGATGCACGCTGGCCGGCGAGGTTTCGCCCGCCGGCGGTTTGTCCGTTTTTGCGTCCGGTACGAGGAATTTGAATGTTCGACAGCCTTAGCGATCGCCTGAGCGGCGTGTTCGACAAGCTCCGCGGCCGCGGCGCTCTGTCCGAAGACGACGTCCGCTCGGCGTTGCGCGAGGTTCGCGTCGCATTGCTTGAGGCCGACGTCGCGCTGCCGGTGGCGCGCGATTTCGTCGACCAGGTGACCGAACGGGCGATCGGCCAGGAAGTGATCCGTTCGGTCACGCCCGGGCAGATGGTCGTCAAGATCGTCAACGATGCGCTGGTCGAGATGCTCGGCGGCGAAAATGCCGAGCTCAACCTTGACGTTAATCCGCCCGCGGTGATCATGATGGTCGGGCTGCAAGGGTCGGGCAAGACGACCACCACCGCCAAGCTCGCCAAGCGGCTCACGACACGCGATCGCAAGAAGGTGCTGATGGCGTCGCTCGACGTCGCCCGTCCGGCCGCGCAGGAGCAGCTTGCCGTGCTCGGCCGCCAGATTTCGGTCGAGACGCTGCCGATCGTGGCCGGCCAGTCGCCGGTCGAGATCGCCAAACGCGCGCTCCAGTCGGCCAAACTGCAAGGCTTCGACGTCCTTCTGCTCGATACGGCGGGCCGGCTCCACGTTGACGATGCGCTGATGGCCGAGATGAAGGCGGTCGAGAGTGCCTCGTCGCCGACCGAGACCTTGCTGGTGGTCGACAGCCTGACCGGACAGGACGCGGTCAATGTCGCCAAGGGCTTTGCCGGGCAAGTCGAGCTCAGCGGCGTGATCCTGACCCGGATGGACGGCGATGCTCGCGGCGGCGCAGCCCTTTCCATGCGCGCGGTCACCGGCAAGCCGATCAAGTTCGCCGGTACCGGCGAGGCGATGGACAAGCTCGAGGCGTTCCACCCGAGCCGCGTTGCCGGCCGGATTCTTGGCATGGGCGACGTCGTGTCCCTGGTCGAGCGCGCCGCAGAGACGATCCAGGTCGAGGATGCCGAGAAACTCGCGGCCAAGATGGCCAAGGGCAAGTTCGACCTCGACGACCTCCGCATGCAGATCAGCCAGATGCAGCGCATGGGCGGATTGGGTGCTTTGGCCAGCATGATGCCCGGCATGAAGGGCCTCGCGAAGCCTGGGATGGACGACGACAAGGCACTGGTGCGGCTGGAGGCGATGATGTCGTCGATGACCGCCAAGGAGCGCGCCCGGCCCGACGTGATCAACGCCAAGCGCAAGATCCGTGTTGCCAAAGGCAGCGGGACCACCGTCCAGGAGGTCAACAAATTGCTCAAGATGCACAAGGACATGGAAAGCGCGATGAAGCGGCTCAAGAAAATGGGCGGCTTCGGCAAGCTGGCAGCCATGTTCGGCGGCGCCGGCGGCATGGAAAAGGCACTCGGGCAGATGGCGCCTGGCGGTTCGCCCGGTCTTCCCGGCCTGCCCGGCGGCGCCGGCGGGTTCAATCTTCCCCCAGGTTTCGACAAATTCTCGAAAAAATAATCACATCATCTGAAAGGAATATCAAATGGCAGTTGCAATTCGTCTGGCCCGTGGTGGCTCCAAGAAGCGTCCTTATTACCGGCTCGTCGTAGCCGACAGCCGTAACGCGCGCGACGGTCGCTTCATCGAGAAGGTCGGCACCTACAATCCCTTGCTCGCCAAGGATTCGCCCGACCGCGTGAAGCTCGACGCCGACCGCATCTCGCATTGGTTGAGCGTCGGCGCCCAGCCGTCGGACCGCGTCGCCCGCTTCCTCGATGCCGCCGGCATCCGTGAGCGCACCGCGCGCAATAACCCGAACAAGGGTGTGCCGGGCGAAAAGGCCAAGGAACGCGTCGAGGAGCGCGCCGGCAAGGCCGCCGCCGCCGAGGAAGCCGCCGCTGCTGCCGCCGCCGCCCCGGCGCCCGAGCCTGAAGTCGTCGAGGAAGAAGCGCCGACCGTAGAAGCCGAAGCTCCTGCCGAAGTCGCCGCCGAAGCGACCCCGGACACCGTGGAAGCGCAGGAAGAAGCTCCGGCCGACACCGCCGACCTTCCGGCGGAAGAGCCCGTTGCCGCCGAAGCCGCGGTCGAAGCCTCGGCTGGCGAAGAAAAGCCCGCCGAAGCGATCGACCCGATCGCGGTTGAAGCCGCTCAGGAAGCCTCGGCCGGTAACGAAGCCACGCCGAACAGTGACGCCGGCGACGATGTTGCCGCGCCGACTGGCGAGAGCGCCCAGGAACCTGCCGAAGGCGCCGACGAAGACGCGAAGGCGTAATTGACATGTCGTCTCCGGCGACCGAGAAGCGCATTGCGCTGGCCGCGGTCGCCGGGGCGCATGGCATTCGCGGGGAAGTCAAGCTGAAGCTGTTCGGCGACGGCATCGACAGCCTGACCCGCAAGCCTGAGCTTACCGTCGGCGGTCAACCGCTGAAGCTGAAAGAAATCCGGCCCGGCAACAAGACCGCCATCGCCCGCTTCGAAGGCGTTTCCAGCCGCGAAGCCGCCGAGGCGCTGCGCGGATCGTTGGTCGAAATTGACCGCGAAGCGCTGCCGCCGCTCGGCCCCGACGAATATTATCATTCCGACCTGATCGGCCTGCCGTGTGTCGATGGCGATGGCGCTGCGGTCGGCAAAGTTGCGTCGATCGAGGATTTCGGCGCCGGCGAATTGCTCGACATTGAGAAATCCGACGGCAAGCGCTCGCTGATCCCGTTTCGCGACGGCATCGCCGACCTCGTCGACGGCAAAATCGTCCTCGACTCCGATTTCCTCGCCTGATCTGATTCATCGTCACCGGGCCCGTGAAACGCTTTGCCCGAAACCGGCGAACTGACACCGAAGGGAATTGAGATGAGCAAGATTGAGGTGGCCATCGTCCAGGCTGCGCCGATTCCTTTGGCGGTCGGCCCCGGGATCGAGAAAGCGGTGTCACTCGCCAACCGGGCCATCGCCGACGGAGCCCGATTGGTCGCGTTCGGCGAGACGTTTCTTGGCGGCTATCCGTTGTGGCTCGACGAGGCGCCTGGAGCCGCTTTATGGGATCATCCCGGTACCCGCGCGCTCCATCGAATCATGACCGAGCAAGCTGTGACCGCAAACGACGCCCGCCTGGCGCCGTTGCAGCAGCTGTGCGATGACCATCAGGCAATGATTTCAATCGGGGCGCACGAACGGTTGCGCTCGAGCCTCTACAATTGCCAATATCTTTTCCGTCCGGGCCTTCCGCCCTCGCTCCACCGTAAACTCGTGCCGACTCACGGCGAACGGTTGATCTGGGCGCGCGGCGACGGCTCGACCATTGACGTTCACGATGCGGGCTGGGGCAACGTCGGGCAGCTGATCTGCTGGGAACACTGGATGCCGCTGGCCCGCGCGGCGATGCACAATCTGGGCGAAGCGGTGCATGTCGCCGCCTGGCCGACGGTTAGGGAGGTGCATGCGCTGGCGTCGCGTCATTATGCGTTCGAAGGCCGCTGCTTCGTGCTTGCCGCCGGTTTGGTTCAGCATCGGGATGATCTCTTCGAAGGACTTGCGCTCGCTGGCGGCGACGCGGAGTCCAAGGCGTTACTCGTTAGCATCGGGTCAGACGTTCTTAACCGGGGAGGCAGCCTGATCATCGGACCGGATGCGCGAGTCATGGCCGCGGCCGGCGAGGGGGAGGAAACGATTTTCGCATCGCTCAACCTAACCGAGATCGGCGAAGCCCGAGCAGCATTGGATGTCGATGGACATTACAGCCGCCCCGACGTCTTCAGTCTCCGCGTCGACCGCGATCCCAAGCCCGGTGTCAGCTGGACCTAACGCCGTAGCGGGCGCTGCTTCGCGAGATCGTTGCGGATAGTGGTCGATGCGACCCCGCCTTCGCCCATCGCATGGCTGATCTGGTCGAGCCCGAGCACCACATCGCCCGCCGCATAAAGGCCCGGAACGCTGGTCCGCTGGTGGCTGTCGACGCGGATGCAGGATTCGCCGCTGAGCTCGGCGCCGAGCATTTCTGCCAGTTGCGTATGCGTGTCGCTGCCCAGCGCCGGATAGATGCTGTCGAAGGTAAAATGGCCTTCGGCAGTGTCGATCGTGATGCAGCCCTCCATCGCCGCCACGCCTTCCGCGGGACCGTCGACGGTTTCGATTCCGGCCTCGTCGAGCCGCGCCTGGTCCTCGCTCGAAATGTCGGTCCGCTTGTGCGGTGCGATCAGGGTGACGTCGGCGGTATAGCTGCGCAGGAAGATCGCCTCGTTAACCCCGCCCTTGCCCGATCCGATCACCCCGACCTTCTTGTCGGTCACCTCAAACCCGTCGCACACCGGGCAATAGCGGATCAGCCCGGCCGCCAGCGCCTCGTCGTGCAGCGCCTCGTCCATTGGCGGGCGGCGATTGGTCACGCCGGTGGCGATCAGGACGCTGCGGGCGGTCGCTTCGCCCGATCCCCAGGTGGCGGTGAACAGGCCCGTCGTCTCGTCGCGGTCGAGCCGGGTGACATGGTTAGTCTCGATCCGCGTGCCATATTTCTGCGCCTGGAGCCGCATCCGCTCAAGCAATTCTGTGCCACTAATCCCGTCGGGGAAACCGGCATGGTTGTGGCTGCAGGGGATCCACGCCGCCCGGCTCTTGCCGCCGTCGACGACGAGGATATCGAGATGATAGCGCGCCAAGTAAATTGCCGCCGTCAGCCCGGCAGGGCCGCCGCCGATGACCAGGCAATCGAGGGGTTGTTCGTCCATCGCTGTCCAATGCCGGGCATGGCGCGCAAGTTCCGCTTGGGCTAGGGCGCGCCGCCATGACCTTCCGCGCGACCATACTGACACTCTACCCGGAGATGTTCCCCGGACCGCTTGGGCAGAGCATCGCCGGGCGCGCGCTGGCCGAAGGCAAATGGGCGCTCGACGCGCGTAACATCCGCGACCATGCGATCGACAAGCATCGCACGGTTGACGACACGCCAGCAGGGGGCGGGGCGGGGATGGTGCTGCGCTGCGACGTGCTTGGCGCCGCGATCGACGCCATGAGTGACGGTCGTCCGATCCTCGCCATGACTCCGCGTGGGAAACCGCTCACCCAATCCCGAGTCCGAGAACTTGCGGCGGGCGAAGGAGCGATCATCCTGTGCGGGCGGTTCGAAGGCTTTGACGAGCGAATCTTCGAGGCGCGGAGCGTCGAGGAAGTGTCGATCGGTGACTATGTCCTGTCCGGCGGGGAACTTGGCGCGCTGGTCCTGCTCGACGCTTGCGTTCGTTTGCTCCCCGGGGTAATGGGCGCGGCCTCCAGCGGTGAGGAAGAGAGCTTCGAGACGGGGCTTCTCGAATATCCGCATTATACCCGACCCTCTATCTGGGAAGGACGCACGATCCCCGAGGTGCTGCGATCGGGGGATCATGCGAGGATCGCGGCGTGGCGGCACGACCGGGCATCCGAAGACACACGGCTACGGCGGCCGGACCTGATCGAGCGCCATGGGGGCGCCCGGGAGGAACCGCCCTCTAGTGCGCGGCTAGAAGATTAAGGCTCGAAAGCAATGAATCTCATCCAGACTCTCGAAAGCGAAGCGATCGAGGCCCTCACCGAACTGCGCGCCATTCCCGAGTTTCGCCCCGGCGACACGCTCAAGGTCGGCGTCAAGGTAATCGAAGGCGAACGCGCCCGCGTGCAGAATTTCGAAGGCGTGTGCATCGCCCGCTCGAACAAGGGCATCGGCTCCAACTTCACCGT
>JBBQTM010000029.1:0-19660 GCA_038234545.1 Sphingomonadales bacterium | reverse complement strand
CTCGTTCGACCGCGAACGCGGTGGACGGGCGCGGCTCGGCTACAACGTCGGCACCCCGCGGACGATCGGCCTAACGTTCCGCAAGGCGTTCGCTGCCGCGCCGCCGCCTCCCCCGCCGCCGCCACCTCCGCCCCCGCCACCTCCGCCGCCCCCTCCGGCGACGCAGACCTGCAGCGACGGTTCGGTGATCCTGGCGACGGACGCCTGCCCGCCGCCGCCTCCCCCGCCGCCGCCGCCGGTGGAACCGGAACGCGGGTGATCGGCTGACACGATGACCAAGGGAAGCGGCTCGCCGCCGGATGCGCTGCTTCCCCCGCTGACGCGCCGCTCGCTCCTCACCGGAGCGGGCGGCGTCGCCGTATCGGCCCCCGCGATCGTCAAGGCGCAGGGGTCAGCCAAGCGCCGCATCGCGGTGATCGGCGCCGGCGTGTTCGGCACCTGGACCGCCGAGCATTTGCGCCGCGCAGGGCATGCCGTCACCCTGGTCGATGCATTTTCACCAGCCCACAGCCGCGCCTCCTCGGGCGGCGAAAGCCGGATGACCCGCGCCGGCTATGGCAAGGACGAAATCTATTCGCGCATGGCCCGCGACAGCCTGGTCGAATGGAAATTGCTCTCCACTCGATCCGGCCTGCCGATCTTCGTCGAGCATGGCGTCTTGTTCTTCACCAACAAGGCCGACGCTTACTTCGCCGATTCGGTCGCGGTGAACCGCCGCCTTGGCCTGCCGATCGAGCAAATGGATGGCGCGCAAATGGCCCGCCGCTTCCCGATGATCGACTTCGACGGGATCGAGACCGGCTTTCTGGAACCAGGCTTCGGCGCGCTGATGGCCCGGCGCGCGGTGCAGACCCTGGCCACGCAAATCTCCCGCTACGGGGTCGATCGCCGGACCATGGCGGTCGCGTCGCTACGCGCCGAGGGAAGGCGGGCACAGACCGTCGTCGATCACAGCGGCGCGGCGATCGACGCCGATCAGTTCGTGTTCGCGCTCGGCCCGTGGCTGCCCAAGCTGTTCCCCGAATTGCTCGCGGACCGGATCTTCGCGACCCGTCAGGAAGTCTTCTATTTCGCAGCCCCCGCGGGCGATGTTCAGTTCCAGCCCGGTGCGATGCCCGGCTGGGCCGACTTCAACGGAGGCGACGTCTACTATGGTTTCCCCGACCTGGAGGGCAAAGGCGTCAAATTTGCGCACGATACGCACGGCGCTGTGGTCGATCCCGACACCCAATCGCGCACCCACAGCAAGGCCGCGCTCGACGATGTCCTCGCCTTTCGCGACCGCCGCTTCCCCGGCTTGCGTGGCGCGCCGCTGATCGGCGCCGAGGTCTGCCAATATGAGAATAGCTCGAACGGCGACTTCCTGATCGACCGCCATCCCGACTTGCCCAACGTCATCCTGGTCGGCGGCGGATCGGGGCATGGTTTCAAGCACGGCCCCGAGGTCGGCCGCCTCGCCGCCGCGCTAGCTTTATCGGCCGGCCCGCAGCCCGAACCGCGCTTCACCCTCGCCACCAAGGCCGCTACCCAGGCCCGCGCAGTTCACTAGCGACTTACTGCGCCCGGCTGACTTGGAGCGATCCAACGCTCATCACATTGCCCGGGGCGTTGGTCCCGAATGACAATTGCTTGACCGGAAAGTTGGCTAATTGGTCGGCCGACGGCATTGCCGTCCCGTCGAGTGTCGATGCGTCGTCGTCGGCAAAGTAGAATTCGCAAAAAGCGGTGTCGGTGCCGGCGTCGAACGGTCCCGATCCATACATGGTGAGGAAGTCGTAATGCGATCCCGAACCGTCGAAAATACTGTCATATACCGCCGCGCCGTCGGCGGTCAGGATGTGACCGCCGATCGCGATCGTGGCCACCGGGCTCGGCCATTGTTCGTACATTGCAAACGAAACGTGGGAATCGCTCGGCGCCACCACGCGATCGTAATGGATCCGCCCCGAAAAAGCGGTTCCGGCAAAGCTGCCGTCGTTGAATACGCCGACGAAATCCAGTGCAACGGCGCTTGGCCACACGGCCCGTTCCGTCGGCTGCTGCAACGCCTGCAGACTTCTACTCATCGCCGTGCCCCTTTCGAATGAGGCGCCCCCGCGCTCTCGTTTCACGCCAATTAGCGGGTCGGGGCGGCGCGCGTCAGTTATCGAAAGTTAACTGGCGGTGGCGGTCGTCGGCGCGGAGGCGGTTGTCAGCGCGGCGGTTGGGCGCCGATGCGCAGCGCCAGTTCGGTGCGGGTGGCGACCCCGACCTTGGCAAACAGGTTGTGCAAATAGGCTTTGACGGTGCCTTCGGTCAGCCCCATGCGCTCGGCAATCTGGCGGTTGCGAAGCCCCATCCCGACGTAGCGCGCGACCAGCAATTCGCGCGGGGCGAGCAGATCCTTGGGGTCGAGCGGAACGAGCGCGCCGCGAAGCGCCGCATCGGGATCGCGTCCGGCGACCAGCACCAGCCCCGAACTGCCGTCGCTGACCGGGGCCACCGTCAATTCCAAACGCTGCCCGCCGGGCGCGACGATCGTCACCACGCTCGCAAATGGGGCATGCGGATCAGACGCGTTGGCAATCGCCACCATCAACGGCGCGTCGAAAGCCGAAATTGCCACCTGCAGTCGACCGCCGACGTCGCGGATCATGGTTCGGCGTTCGATCAGCCCGGTCGCGGCGCTATTCGCATGGACGATCCGCCCGTGCGGATTGACCGCGAGCATTGCCCCCGGGTTCGCGTCGAGCAACGCCGCCAGTCCGCGAATCTTGGTCGAATCGCTGACCAGCCGGGCGCGTACCGTCAGCATGCGGCGCAGATGGACGATGTTGCGATTGAGCGCCTTGATCGAATCGGCTTCGAAATTGACCTGGCTTCGTCCGCGGTGGAGACCGATTATCCCGAACCCGCGATCGGTCTCCATCACCGTGCCCATGCAATGAAAGGTGTCGTCCCCCATCGCACTGATCCAGTCGTTGTAGAAAATGCCGCGCTCATAGTCAGCGGGCGCCACCAGTTCCTCGCAATTCCACACGCGGTTAACGAACGGCCGCTCCTTGGCGCGATTGGTCCAATCGTCATGCTCGGTGAAATTCACCGCATAATTGAGCATGTGGGCGTCGCTGAAATATTGCGAATGCGACAGGACTTCGGCCTGCTCCTGGGAATCGCGCCAGTGGATCACGCATGACCGCGCCCCGACCGATTGCGCCAGCATCGACGGCAAATGCGCGAATGCCTCATCGTCCACCATCGCCTGGTAAATTTGCTCGGCACGCAACGGACCGGTCATCGACGCTTACCCTTACGCCACTATTGTTCGTCAGGCAGCTCTAGCCCATCACACGCAGGCAGTCACTGCCTGTCGGGGTTTGTGGGCCAATTCGATCAGCGCCGACCGGAGCAGCCGCTCCGCCATCACGTGCGATGCCGACCTGGCCGCCAGCCAGTTCTGCTCCGCCATCCTGGACCAGGATAAGTCCTACAGCGCGGCCTTGATCGCCGCTTCGACGCTCGCCCAGTCATTTCCGCCGACCGGCTGGCCGCTGAGGAAGAAGGTCGGCGTGCCGCGAATGCCGCGCGCGCGATTGCCGTTGGTCCAGTCGACCAGCCGCTGCGCTGCTTTCTCGTCGGCCAGGCAGACATTGGCCCGCGCCGCCGGAACGCCCTTGCTCGCGCCGATTGCGTGGAAACCGGCCAGCCGCGCCATTTCGGGCAGCAATTTGGACGGCGGCAAGCCTTCAAGCTGCTTGAGCCGCGCCTCGGGAGTCGCCTTGACCCGCGCCATCCATAGCGGCTGCGCAGCGAACATCGCTTCCGCTACCGGGAAGAACCCACGCGGTCCGGCACAGCGCGCAATCGTCGTCGCGGCGAGGTCATAGCCGTTGAGGATGTGGCTTCGATATTCGAACCGCACCTTGCCACTGCGGACATATCCCGCCTTGAGCGGCGTCATCGCGTCGATCGCAAACTGGCGGCAATGCGGGCAGGCGAGCGAGGCATATTCGACCAACGTGACCTTGGCCTTGGGATTCCCCATCGCCATTCCGCCTTCTGGAGTGACCACTACTGTGCGGGTCCAGTCGGTCGCGGGCGCCTTCTTGACCGGCGCGGCCCACACCGCCGTACTCCCCGCGGCAATCGCCAGCGCTGCAGCGGCGAACTTGATCTGTTTCATGCGATGCTCCGTATTTTTCCGACGTCCGCTAGCCCGCGACGCCTGAACGCGCCCTGTCAGGGCTTGCGCGCCACCCCGACCAGTGCCGGGCGCAGCAACCGGTCCTTGAGCACATAGCCGGCCTGCATTTCCTCGATCACCGTGCCGGGTTCCTGGTCGCTCGGGATCTCGATCATTGCCTGGTGGCGGTGCGGATCGAGCGGCAGGCCCTTGGACGCGACGCGCTCGACACCATTGCGAGCGAATACCGATTCCAGCTCGCGCGCGGTCGCTTCGATCCCGGCCAGGAAGTTGGTCGCGGTCGTGTCGGCGCGCAATTCGTCGCTCACTGCCGCCAGCGCGCGATCGATATGATCCTTGATCGCCAGCATGTCGCGCGCAAAGCCGGCAGCGGCATAGGAACGCGCGTCCACCGTCTCTTTCTCAAGCCGACGACGCACATTCTGCTGCTCTGCCGCGGCATAGAGCAATTTGGCCTTGGTCTCCGCCAGCTCGGCCTCAAGCTCGGCTACCCGGTCATGTTCAGCCAGCTCGGGCGCGTCCGCGGCCGTCGCAGCGCGAAGCTCCTCGGCCTCGTCGTGAAATTCATTTTCGTTGTCGTTCATGCCATCCATCTCGTCAGTGCTTGCGCTGTAAAATCTACCATGGGGACCACCCGGGCATAGTTCAACCGGGTCGGGCCGATCACGCCGACCACGCCCACCACCCGATCGTCGCTGTCGCGATAGGGTGCGGCGATAACGCTCGAGCCCGACAAAGCGAACATCCGATTTTCCGATCCGATGAAAATCCGGCACCCGTCGCCGTCGCGCGCACCCTCCAGCAACCGCGCAATTTCCTGCCGGTCCTCAAGCTCGTCGAGCAATTTGCGGACCCGCTCAAGATCTTCCGCTGCCGCCTGGTCGATGAGGTTCGCCTGCCCGCGCACGATCAGCACCGGGCGCTGGCTGGCATCCTTGCTCCACGCCGCAAAGCCCGACGCGACCAGTTCCGCCGCCGCCTGATCGATCGCCTCGCGCCGCTCGCCGATTTCCAACCGAAGCCGCGACTCTGCCTCGCCCAGCGTCAACCCGGACAAGCGCGCGCTGACATAGTTGGCGACCTCCGCAAGTGCCATTGCACTTGTCCCGGGCGCCAGTTCGACCACGCGATTCTCGACCGCGCCGTCCATTCCAACCAGTACCGCCAAAGCGCGGGTCGTGGACAAGGGCACGAAGCTCAATTGCTTAAGTCGCATCTCGCGCTTCGGGGTCAGCACCACCCCGGCGCAGGCCGACAGACCGGAAAGTGCCGATGTCGCCCCCGACAGCGCATCCTCAAGGCTGCCGTGCCGCTCCATCCGCGCCTCGATCTGCGCTCGTTCAGCGGCGGCGGGGAGCGTCGCCTGCATGATCCCGTCGACGAACAGTCGCAATCCGCTCTCGGTCGGCACCCGCCCGGCAGACGTATGCGGATGGGTCAGCAGTCCGCGCTCTTCCAGTTCCTGCATCACTCCGCGGATCGAGGCCGGCGACAGGCTGACATTGCCGGCCAGCATTTTCGATCCCACCGGCACCCCGCGTTCGATGTAAGCGTCCACGACAAGCCCGAAGATCTGGCGCATGCGGTCGGTCAGTTCGGGCAAAGGGGTGGTCATGTCGCGTCCCATCTAGGATTACGTGGCCCACCGGTCTAGGGAGCCGCCAACCACTTTCCAGGAGAATGATATGCGCCCCAGCGGCCGCGCCCCCGACCAGATGCGAGCCCTCAGCTTCGAGCCCGCCTTCACCAAACACGCCGAGGGCTGCTGCCTGGTGAGCTTCGGCGACACCCGCGTACTGGTCACCGCGAGCATCGAGGAAAAGCTCCCGCCGTTCCTGCGCGGCAAGGGCCAGGGCTGGGTCACCGCCGAATATGGCATGCTCCCCCGCGCCACCCACACCCGCGGCAATCGTGAGGCGGCCAAGGGCAAGCAATCGGGCCGGACGCAGGAAATCCAGCGGCTGATCGGGCGCAGCTTGCGCGCCGTGGTCGACCTCAAGGCGCTTGGCGAACGCCAGATCGTGATCGACTGCGACGTCATCCAGGCCGACGGCGGCACCCGCACCGCGTCCATCTCCGGCGCATGGGTCGCGCTTCGCCTCGCGGTCGATACGCTCAAGCTGGAGAATGACCCGATCACCACCCAGGTCGCGGCCGTCTCGTGCGGCATCCACGACGGCAATGCGGTGCTCGATCTCGACTATATCGAGGACAGCAGCGCCGGATCGGACGGCAATTTCGTGCTCACCGGCGACGGCGCGATCGTCGAAGCGCAAATCTCGGCCGAGGGGGCAACCTTCGACGACGAGGCATTGCTCCGCCTGCTGCGCCTCGCCAAGATCGGCTGCGCGGACATTTTCAAAGCCCAGCTCGCGGCAACCGGCCGATGAAGGCAATCGGGCCGAAACTGGTCATCGCGACCCACAACGCCGGCAAGCTGCGCGAAATCCGCGAATTGCTCGCGCCGCACGGCATCGAATGCCTCGGCGCGGCCGAGCTCGATTTGCCCGAGCCCGAGGAAATCGGAGTCACCTTCGTCGACAATGCCGAGTTGAAAGCCCGCTCTGCCGCCGACTTATCGGGCCTTCCCGCGCTCGCCGACGACAGCGGACTTTCAGTCGACGCGCTCAACGGCCTGCCCGGCATCTTCGCTGCCCGCTGGGCCGAGGACGACGACGGCAACCGCGACTTCGGCCGCGCAATGGAGCGCGTGTGGCGCGAGGTCGAACTGGCGGGCGAAGATGCCGGCCACGACGCCCATTTCGTCTGCGCCCTCTCGCTCGCCTGGCCCGACGGCGACGTGCAAAGCTTCGAAGGCAAGGTTCACGGGACGCTCCTCTGGCCGCCGCGCGGGGACAATGGCTTCGGCTACGACCCGATGTTCGTCGCGACCGGCATGGACCACACCTTCGGCGAGATTGAACCGGAGGCGAAACACGCCATCAGTCACCGTGCGGAAGCGTTCAAATTGCTGGAGGCCGCGCTGGCCGAGTGACCGACCTCGCCCTCTACGTCCACTGGCCGTTTTGCGTCTCCAAATGCCCCTATTGCGACTTCAACAGCCACGTCCGCGACTCGGTCGATCAGGACGCATGGCGCGACGCCCTCCTCAAGGACCTCGCGCATGAAGCCGCGCTCCTCCCCGACCGCCGGCTGACCAGCATCTTCTTCGGCGGCGGCACTCCCACGCTGATGCCGCCCGCAACGGTTGAGGCGCTGATCGCAGCCGCCCGCGCCCACTGGCCCGCCAGCGACGATCTCGAAATCACGCTCGAAGCCAATCCCAACAGCGCCGAGGCCGCCAATTTCGCCGATCTCGCCTCCGCCGGGGTCAACCGCATCAGCCTCGGCCTGCAAAGCTTCGACGACGCCAACCTCGCCTTCCTCGGCCGCGCCCACAGCGCCGACGAGGGGCAGCGCGCGCTTGCCGCCGCGCAATCGGCGGTCGACCGCGTCAGCTTCGACCTGATTTACGCGCTGCCGGGCGACGACGAGTGGCGCTGGGCCAGCCAGCTGGAGCGCGCCATCGGCCTCGGCACCGAGCACCTCTCGCTCTACCAACTGACCATCGAGCCCGGCACACGCTTCGCCTCGATGGTCGCCAAGCACGACTTCGACCCGCTCGACGCTGAGATGTCCGCGACCCTGTTCGAGCTCACACAAGAACGCACCGCCGCCGCCGGCATTCCCGCCTACGAAATCTCCAATCACGCCCACCCGGGCGCGGAGAGTCGCCACAACCTGACTTACTGGCGCTACGGCGATTATGCCGGGGTCGGGCCCGGCGCTCACGGTCGCCGCCTCGGCCAGCGCACCGTCCGCCACAAGAAGCCCGAGAATTTCCTGAACGCCGTCGCTCGCAACGGTCATGGGCTGGTCGAAGAGGAAGCGCTCACGCCAGCCGAAGCCTCAAGCGAAGCGCTGGTGATGGGGCTCCGCCTCGCCGAAGGCATTGACCTCGCAACGCTCGAAACGCGCTTCGACCGCCCGATCGTCGATCCGTCGGCGGTGAACCGCCTCGTTGGCCATGAGCTGTTGGTCCGTAACGGCTCGCGTCTCGCCACCACCGAGGCCGGTCGCCTTTTGCTCGACTCGATCCTAGCCGAAATCGCCGCCTGACGCGTCAGTTCTTGGGCGCGGCGGCGGCGGTCGGCGGCGGGGTCACGCCCTGTGAATTTGGCGCCACCGGGGCCGGAGCCGGGCTCGCGGTCCGCACCGGATCGGTCTTCGGCGCCCGTGCTTCGTAATTTTCGCCCGACACCGCCAGATAATCGTCGATCTGCACTTTCGCGTCGGCGGCGGCCTGCGCGCGCTTGATGCCATTCTTGACGTCGAACGCAATCAATCCGTTGCGCAGCGTGTCGGCCTGGGCGGAACAAGCCGCGACCACGAACGCGCCATAATCGGGGACTGCCACCTTGTTGGCCATCGCGTCGCTCAACGCAGTCTTCAGACAGGTTGCGAAATTCTTGCGCGGGATGTCGATCCCCGCCTGCAATGCGGTCAATCCGACCGCGCCGGCTACCAGCAACGAAATCATCGATCTCTCCTTCGATTCATTCGACCGGCAGGATGATCCCATTACGCCAATGTTACAAGCCGCTTACTTGGGGAAGGCGCTCGCCGCGGGGGAGACGACGATGGTCCCCGTTGCGGTCACCTGGCGCACTTCCAGCATCCGCTGCGCCACCCCGTCGCGGCCGAAGCGAACGATCCCGTCGACTCCGGCAAATCCGCCCGGATCGGACAGGCTGCGCAGCGGGAACGGCCGCCCCACCGGCCAGTCGCGAGTGACCCGCACCGTCAGCAGCACCGCGTCATAACCCAGGCTGCCAATGCGGTACGGGGTCTTGCCGTAGCGCGCACGATAGCGGCTCACCAGCTCGGCAAACCGCGCATCGGGCGCCGCTGCATAATAAGCGCCGCGCAGACGCGCGGTCTGGCCCAATGTCCTGTCATTGGCCCATAATTCGGTGCCCAGCAGGCGCGGGCCGACCTTGATCGCGGCGGCCGCCGTCGCCGCCACCTTGCCGCTGTCGGCGACCAGCACCGCATCCATCGATCCACGCGCGTTCAGGCTCATCGCCGCCGCTCTGGCCGCGGTAGGCGTGCGGCTGAACGTTTCCATGCCCACCATCTGCCCGCCCGCACCGCGTACCGACCCCAGCATCGCCTGCGCCGCGCGCTGGCCGTACAGCCCGGTCGGGACCAACGCCCCGAACCGCGCCGCGCCGCGCCCGCGCGAGTATCGCACCACCCGGTCGATCGCTTGTCCCGGGGTCGATCCCAGGATGTAGATGCCATTGCCCGCGACACTGGCGTCGTTGCTGAACGCCACGACCGGCACTTTCGCGCGCCGTGCCACCGGGCCGACGGCGCGAACATCCTCGGCCAGCAGCGGCCCCAGCATCAGTTCGGCCCCTTCCGCAATCGCGCGATTGGCCGCCGCCGCAGCGCCGGTCGAACTGTCGTACGTCACCAGTCGGATCGACCGATTGCCGCTATCCAGCAACGCCAGATTGGCGGCATTGGCGATCGACGTGCCGACCCCGCCATCCTCGCCGCTCAGCGGAATGATCAGCGCGATCTTGTGGCGTGGCGCATCGACCTCGTCGGGCAACACGACCGGCTCGGGACCGACCGGGCGGATCGGTGCGCGGCTCTGGCACCCCGCCAACACGAGTCCGCCGACGATCACCGTCGCGACAGACGCGCGCCGCGCTTGCTGCATGAGAAGGGAAAGTGCCATGACCTGTCCTGATGTCCGCTCCATTATCCCCCGGCCTGTATATCGTGGCGACCCCGATCGGCAATCTTTCCGACCTTACCGCACGCGCGGCGGAGACATTGCGCGGCGCCAGCCTGATCCTCGCCGAAGACAAGCGCGTCACCGCCAAGTTGCTCGCCCATGTCCAGGCGACCGCGCCGATGGCCGTCTATCACGATCATAGCAGCGAAGCCGAACGGATACGTATACTCGCCCGCCTCGGGACCGAAGCCGTCGCGCTGGTTAGCGATGCCGGAACCCCGCTCATCTCCGACCCCGGCTATAAATTGGTTCGCGCCGCCCGCGCGTCCGGTCATGCTGTCCACACCGTGCCCGGGGCCTGCGCCGCGATCGCCGCGTTGACGCTCGCCGGCCTTCCCACTGATCGCTTCCTGTTCGCCGGTTTCCTCCCCGCCAAGGCCAAGGCCCGCGCCGATGCCATTGCCGAAGTCGCGAACCTGCGCGCCAGCCTGGTGTTCTACGAAAGCGGCCCCCGCCTCCACGACAGCCTCGCCGCGCTCGCGTCCGGCCTCGGTCCCCGCGATGCCGCCGTGATCCGCGAAATCACCAAATTGCACGAGGAAACCGTCACCGGCCCGCTTGCCGACCTCGTCGAGCGCTACGCAGACGCTCACCCGAAGGGAGAAATCGTGATCGTCGTCGGCCCGCCGGCAGATCGCGACGAGACCAGCGACGACGATCTCGACACGGCGCTCATCGCAGCGCTCGCCACGCATTCCCCGTCGCGCGCCGCCAAAGACGTCGCCGAGGCCCTCAATATCCCGCGCAAGCGCGCCTACGCTCGCGCCCTCGTCCTGGGCTCCGGCGACTGAACCGCCGGGAAGCCGAGCAGCGCGGCCGTCGCGCCGAGACCCTCGCCGCCTGGTGGCTCCGGCTCCACGGCTGGCGGATCCTCGCCCAGCGCGTCAAATTGCGCGGCGGCGAGGTCGACCTCGTCGCCCGGCGCGGCAAGATGGTCGCCTTCGTCGAGGTCAAGCAACGTGCCACCGCCGACGCCGCAGCGATATCGCTCGACCGCTATCGCCTGCGCCGCGTCGCCGCCGCCGCCGAACAGCTTGCCCCGCGCTATGTCCGTCCGGGCGATGACATCCGCATCGACGCGATGTTCATCGTCCCGGGCCGGCTCCCTGTGCACCTCACTGACATATGGCAAGGGTGACAAAGCCGCGCCGCCACTTTAGGCGCCTCAATCCATGAGCCTGAACGTAGCCGTCCAGATGGACCCCCTGGAATCGATCAACATCGAGGGGGATTCGACCTTTGCGCTGATGCTTGGCGCCCAAGCGCGGGGGCACAGCCTGCTGCATTATGCGGCGGAGGATCTCAGCTGGGTTGACGGCCGCCTGTGGACCATGGCCCGGCCAATCGCGGTGCAACCAGTCGCGGGCGATCACTTCACCGCCGGCGAACCGCGCATCGTCGACCTCGGCCGCGACGTCGATGTCATCCTCATGCGCCAGGATCCGCCGTTCGACGTCGGCTATATCACTGCCACCCATTTACTCGAGCGGATCGCGGACGAGACGTTGGTGGTCAACGATCCCGCCAGCGTCCGCAACGCGCCGGAGAAGGTCTGGGTGCTCGATTTCGCCCGCTTCATGCCGCCCACCGCCATCACCCGCTCGCTCGGCGTCGCGCGCGAATTCCTCGCCAAACATGGCGCGATGGTGGTCAAACCGCTCCACGGCAATGGCGGGAAAGCGGTGTTCAAGATCGACCGCGACGGCGCCAACCTCTCGGCCCTGTTCGAGATGTTCAACACGGCCTGGCGCGAACCGCACATGATCCAGGCGTTCGTGCCGTCCGTCGCGCAAGGCGACAAACGCATCATCCTGGTCGATGGCGAGGTCGCCGGCGCGGTCAACCGAATCCCGGGTGCGGGCGAAATCCGCTCCAATCTCGCGGTCGGCGGGGTCGCCGCCAGGACCGAGCTTACGGCGCGCGAGCAGGAAATCTGTGCCGCGCTCGCACCCGAACTCAAGGCGCGCGGGCTGGTGTTCGTCGGGATCGATGTGATCGGCGGCGAGTGGCTGACCGAGATCAACGTCACCTCGCCGACCGGAATTGTCGCGGTCGACCGCTTCAACGGCACCGACACACCGGCGCTGATCTGGGACGCGATCGAAGCTCGACTTCGCGCACGACCGAGGTCGCGATGAGCGATTGGGTCATCCGCCTGATCGAGCAATCGGGCTATCTCGGCATTGCGTTCCTGATGTTCCTCGAGACGATCTTCCCGCCGATCCCGTCGGAAGTGATCATGCCGGTCGCCGGCGTCGCCGCGGGCCAGGGCAAGCTCAGCTACATTTTGGTCGTCGCCAGCGGCACCTCGGGCGCCATGCTCGGCAATACCGTCTGGTACCTTGCCGCCCGCGCGCTCGGAGTCGAACGGTTGCGACCGATCGTTTGCCGTTGGGGCCGCTGGCTGACCATCACCTGGCCCGAGCTCGAACGCGCCGAACATTGGTTCCGCAAGAACGGCACCTTCTTCGTCTTGCTCGGCCGCCTGCTGCCAACCGTTCGAAGCCTGGTCTCGGTCCCCGCCGGCCTGCTCAAGATGCGCTTCGCTACTTTCGTCCTCGCCTCCACCCTCGGCACCGCCGGCTGGACCGCGATCCTCGCCGGCGCGGGGTATAAATTGGGCGAGAATTTCCACGATATCGACAAGATCATCGGCCCCGCGTCGAATGCGATCCTGATCTTGCTCGCCGTCGGTTACATCCATCGCCTCTGGACCCATCGCAACATCGACCCCGCCACCGGCAACATCATCCGCGACTGACCGCCGCGCGCAAAAAGAGTCCGAATCGGACATCAATAACGCCTGAATTCAACGATCGAATTCCAGAGCACTATAGTCGTTACGGATACTTATCGACTCGTTTACCAGCCCCGGCACACAGCCGCCTCGTCACATCGGGGTGGCAAAGTCGTCCCCACGGCGCGCCCCGATTGGCATGGTTTCACCTCACCCTTGGGGGTTTTCGATGCGGTTCTTCATTCTCCCATTTTGCCTGCTGTCGGTCACGCTCCCGGCAGCGGCCGCCAACGTCAATCTGCAAGCCAATCTGGTCAACAGTTGCGTGCTGTCGATCAACTCGAATGGGACGATGACCGCAAACACCGCCGGCACCCAGATCGGCTCGGAGAACCCCGGCGGAAGCGCGGCTTCGCTCGGCCTGGTGGCAATCGGCAGCCTGCCGACCGTCACCTTCGCCGCACCGTCGCTGTCCGCCAGTCCGGCGGGCTGGACCGCAAGCCACACCGACTTGATCCGCTATACCTCGAACCGGGGCGCCAACCAGGCGTACACCTCGTCGCAATCGTCGGTCACCGCCGGCGGGCTGACCGAGACCTTCACCGTCCACGGCAAGGTCGACAGTGCGGCCGGTTTCGACGCCGGCAATTACACGCTCACCACGGTTGTGACATGCTCGCAGTGAAGCGCCTTGCGCCACTGCTCGGCCTGATCGTCGCGGCCCCTGCGGTCGCGGTCGGTCTCGGCCCGCTGGCGAAAGAAGGGATCACCGATTCCGACCGCAAGGGCTTCTACCTCACGGTCATCAATCCCTATGCGACGGCCGAGACCTTCACCCTCACACCGCTCGATGCCGATGCCGAAGCGCCCGCTCCGCGCGTGACCACGATCCCCGCGCGCATGGTCATTGGCGGCGGGCGCAACCGCAAGGTTCTGGTCATCGCTTCCAGCCTCGTGCGCGGCGAACGCTACACATTCCGAGTCTGCGCCGAACGGCCCCCTCTGCCAACGGAGACCATCCATGCCCGCGTCTGCTCGAAGCTTACTGCTCGGCGCGTCGATCGCCCTTAGCATCGCCGGGTCGGCCAGCGCCGACGGCGGCTTCTATCTGCCAACCGCGCCATCGGGCTCGGGCGGGGAGGATAGCATTGAAACCGCCTCGGGCACCCGCTGCCGCCAGTCGATCAACAGCAACGGCGCCTATCTCGACGTTGGCATGGCGGCCAGCCGAACGACCGATCGCCAGCCCGATCCCTATCGCGTCGGCCAGGTCCACCAGGACCGCGGCACCGACGCATTGGGCTATGCGCGAATGGTCGTCCCGCTCGGCAAGAAACCGGCGCGGATCGACTGTGCGCGCCTGTATGAGCTCGAACTGGCGCGGATGAAACGCGAGATCGAATTGCTCAAGTTGGCCGCCGAATAAGGCTCACGCCCGCGGATGCGCATTGCGATACACATCGAGCAATTGCGCGGCGTCGACCTCGGTATAGATTTGCGTCGACGACAAACTGGCATGGCCGAGCAATTCCTGCAGTGACCGCAAGTCGGCTCCCCCCGCCAATAAATGCGTCGCAAAGCTGTGGCGAAGCGCGTGCGGGGTCAGGCTGTCGGGCAGCCCCAGCCGGTGCCGCGCTCCGCGCACTGCGCGCCGCACAAGATCGGCATTGAGCGGCCCGCCACGCACCCCGACGAACAATGGTGTCAGCCCGACCAACGGCCACGGACATTCCAGCGCATAGCTCGCGATCGCCTGCCGCACCGCCTCGACCACCGGCACGACCCGCGTCTTGCCGCGCTTGCCGGTGACGCGCAGCGTCCGGCCGATCGGCAGGACATTGGCGGTCAGCGCCATCGCCTCCGCCACACGCAGTCCCGATCCGTAGAGCAGCAACAGGATCGCCATATCCCGTGCGCCAACCCAGTCGGCCCCCGCCGCCCCCGCTTCCTCGGCCAGCGCCATCGCATCGACCGGGCTGGCGGGGCGCGGCAGGGTGCGTGGTCGCTTGGGCGCACGAGTGCGCGGCAGTTGCGCGACATTGCCGGCCTCTTCGGCGGCAAAGGTCAGGAACGCGCGCACCGCCGACATTTCGCGCGCCGCGCTGCTGGGGCCCAACCCGCCGCCGCGTCGCTCAGCCAGGAATGCGCGCAGATCCGCCGCAGCGATATTGAGCAGCCCGAACCGCCCGATCTCCTCGCCGCGATACGATCCCAGAAAGTCGATGAAACGATGCGCCGTGGCGACATAAGCGCGCACGGTATGCGGCGAGCGCCGCCGGTCATGCGCCAGGAAACTGTCCCACCGCGCGGCCAGGGCCCGCGCCGGGTGCCCGATCAGTTCTTGATTGGCTCGCTCATTGCCCATCGCCGGATCATAGCCGCCAGGCTGCTTCCGAGGAACAGCAATAGATCGGCGCCATGCGGCGTATCGAACGCCTGCTCGCCTCGCTGGCCAAGCAGCAAGAGTCCGTACGGCAATGGCGACGGCGAATCGATCCGGATCAATGCTTCCGACCGAACCTTTTCCGCCGAGACGCCGAACAGCGCATGGCCTCGCTCGACATTGCGCAACTCGACCGCGCCCAACGACTGCATCGCGCGATTGACGATCGGTCGCGCGATCGCGCTCACCCCACCGCGGTCGGCGCGAAACGCCTGGTCGCCGACCACCAATGCGATGACCACCGAATCAAGCCCAAGTGTCTCGAGCCAGTCGTACGTCACCACGGTCAGCAATTGGTCGAGGCTGTCGGCCTCGAGTCCCTGAAGCACCGCGCGATGGATCGACGCCACCGCGCCCGAGTGCCCGCGCGCAAACGCCAGCAGATCGGCCCGCGCCGTCTCCGCCTCACCCAGCCGGTGGCGCAACCGCGCCACTGCGCGTTCCTCGAACGAGATCACCCTGCCCATGCTGCACACTTTAGGATGCGAGCGTTAACAACCGGCTAGCGACCCGCTCCTCCCCCTTGGGGGAGGTGGCAGCCGCAGGCTGACGGAGGGGTTCGTGCGTCGCGGGCTTACCCATCCGGCGCTTCGCGCCACCTTCCCCGAGGGGAAGGGGCAATTTCCCTCACCCAATCTTCTGCCCGGTGCTTTCCCAATCCTTCAGGAACGCCGCCAGCCCGGCATCGGTCAGCGGATGCTTGAACAGCGACCAGATCACCGACGGCGGCGCGGTCATCACGTCGGCGCCAAGCTTGGCCGCATCCAGCACGTGGATCGAATTGCGCACGCTCGCGACAAGGATTTCGGTCGCGAAATCGTAATTGTCGTAGATCAGGCGGATATCGGCGATCAGCTCCATCCCCGGCTGGCCGATGTCGTCCAGCCGCCCGACGAACGGCGAGATAAAGCTCGCCCCCGCCTTGGCCGCAAGCAGCGCCTGATTGGCCGAAAAGCACAAGGTCACATTGACCATCGTGCCGTCGCCGGCCAGCGCCTTGCAGGTCTTCAGGCCGTCGGGCGTTAGCGGCACCTTGACCGCGATATTGTCGGCGATCTTCCGCAGACGTTCGCCTTCCTTCATCATCCCCGCATGGTCCGTCGCGACCACTTCGGCCGACACCGGCCCCGCGACCACACCGGCGATCTCGGTGATCGTCTCGATGAAATCGCGGCCCGATTTCTTGATCAGCGACGGGTTGGTGGTCACCCCGTCGAGCAACCCGGCCTCGGCCAGTTCGCGGATATCCTTGATCTCGGCGGTGTCGGCGAAGAATTTCATGATGAACTGTCCCTACGGCTTTGCGGCGATTTGCGTGGAGCGGGTGAAGTCCCCCATATGGTCAACCAGACCGAGCGCACAAGGGAGCAGGAAATGACCGTCACCGTCGAGCGCCGCGATACCGGCCAGCTGGCGCTCACCCTCGCCCGCCCGCGCCAGCGCAACGCCATCACCGTCGCCATGTATGCCGCGCTTGCCGACGCGATCGAGGGCGCGGCGAGCGATCCCGCCATCCGCGTCATCACCATCGAAGGCGAAGGCGAGGATTTCACCGCCGGCAACGACCTCTACGATTTCCTGAAGGAAATGCCGGCCCCCGGCACCGCCAATATCCCGGTCTGGCGTTTCCTCCGCGCGATGACCCGTAACCAGGTACCGATCGTCGCCGCGGTGCATGGCAATGCTGTCGGCATCGGCACCACCATGCTGTTCCATTGCGACCTGGTGCTGGCGGAGGAAGGCAGTCGGTTCGTCATGCCATTCGTCGATCTGGGACTTGTCCCCGAAGCGGCCAGCTCGCTTTTATTGCCGCGCCTTGCCGGTCGTCGCGCCGCCGCGCGCTATCTGTTGCTGGGTGAGCCGTTCGGCGCCCAGGCCGCGGCCGATATCGGGCTGGTCAGCCATGTCGTGCCGTCAGGCGGGATCGCCGCCGCGCTCGCCGGCACCGTCGCCACCTTGCTCGCCAAGCCGCCCGAGGCATTGCGGTTGACGCAGGCCCTCCTGCGCCGCGAGGATGAAAAAGCATTGCTGGAGCGGATCGAGCTCGAAAACGGCCATTTCGGCGAACGCCTGGCGTCCGAAGAGGTCAAGCAGGCGATCGCCGCCTTCTTCGCGGCGAAAGCCGGGGCAACCGCCTAAAGCGAAATCCACACCCGCTTCGACCGGGTGACGTTGATCGTCGGCCCGGGAAATAGCAGCATGTCGGTCGGCTGGGTGTAGGTCACCTGGAGGTCGAGATAATTGGCGCCGTCCTGGGTGCCACCCAGCGGATCCGCAATCGCGAAGCTGCCCGGCCCGATGCCATAGACCGCGTCGGTAATCTTGGCCTTGATCTCGGTCTTGCGCACAGTAGTCGTCTTGTTCGAATAGATCGTCGCCAGGCGCGCTCCTTCGCCCAGGCCATGCTGGATGCCGGACATGGCGCGGAACACCAGGCCGAGCTGGACGATCATCCACATCAGCACGATCAGCGTCGGCAGCGCGAATGCCATTTCGATGACCGCCGCGCCCCCCTGGTCGCTAAGAACGCCGTTACGGCGGATCTTCCGAAGAATTTTCATCACTCGGTCCTCATCCCAGCAGAAGCCTGGATATTGTACTTTCCGTTCGCATCAATCCCGGTAAAGTGCAGTGGAAACAAAGGCTTGTACTCGGTCTGCACGGTGACCTTGATCCACTTGGATTCGGTTTGGCCGGCGGGACAGTCGACATCCGCAGTCGGCGTTGCGCCATTGTTGCAGTATAGGGAGTGAGTCACCTTGACGTTGGCCACGGTCAGGGGTGCGGTCTTGCAAGTCACCCCATCGGGCATCGTCCCGTTGAACTGGCAGATCGCTTCGTTGGTGATGGTCGTCTCGACATTGGTGATGCCGGTGGTCTGCATGACCTTTTCGACCGACCGCTGCGCCGCCTGCTCGACCCTCAACTTGGTCCCGAAGCCGTTCGACAGATCGACCACGCCAACCGTCATCAGCGCGATCACCGGGGCGACGATTGCCAGTTCGATGATCGCCGCGCCGCGGTCTTCCCGCCACAATTTCGCGAGCCGGTTCATCTTAGGCCACCAGCCGGACGCGAAGCCCGGTCTTGATCGCACTGATGCCGTGCATGTCGCAATTCTTGGTGAAATTGTTGGTCCCGCTATTGCCCGACCAGTAGATGCGCTTGGCGACGAACTGGGTGCAGGTGGCGGTTCCCGTGCCGTCACCATTGTAGGTCACCTGCTGGTTCGGGAAATACACCACGCCGGTGATCTTGTTGGTCGAATTGCCGTTGATTTTGTTGGGGCTGCTCGCCGTGATGTTGCCGGTCGGCGCGCTGTCGGTGGCCCGGCGATCCTGATAGATTGCCATGCCCTTCCACTTGCCGGTGGTCATCGCGGTGGCGTTCAATTGCCCGCTCGCGTTCATGTCGAGCGATCCGATCGGCTGCGCCCCGCTGTCCTTGTTGGTCAGCAACAAGACGGCATTGGTCAGGTTGAGCGTGCCCTGGATGTTCACGCTGCCGCCGCTGATCACATAAACGCCATTCTTCAGCGTCAGCGTCCGGTTGGTGCCGATGCTGAGCGATGAGTAACAAGCGCCCCCATCGACCTCCAGGCCGCTGTTGCTGTTGTTGATGGTCAGTGAGGGTGGTGAGCTGGCACACGTCGAAAGATCGCTCGGATCCGGCATCAGATCCTTGTATGGATCCTCCAGCGCCGGCGAATAAGGCTGGTAGCCTTCGGTCAGATGCCAGTTGCTCGACTGCTGGATCCCACCCGCGGCGGCCAGCGTCGTTGCCGTCACGCTCGAGCTACCCTGGCCTGCAGCGGAATTGATCGAGGTCGAATTGGTCATCATCCCGCAGTCCATCGTGATCGCCGCGCTGCCCGTCGCCTGGATCCCGGTCTTGCTGTTGTTCTGCAGGCTGAGCACGCAGAATTCGCCCTCGCTCGAAACCGCCGCGGCGGTCGCGCTTGTGCGAATCAGCGGCGCACTAGCCATGAACATCGAGCTGAACGACAGCGGACGCTGCACCGCCAACTCGACCTTGACCTGATTCTTCTGCGAACCGACATCGGCCGGAAAGGTGACGGTTTTGGTCTGGAGCGGAAATTTGGTCGAATCGAGCGAATTGTTGAGGCCCAGATCCTTGTCGACCGCGGCTGCGGTGCCGGTCGTCGCTTTCGCCGCCACCCGGTCGTAAACGCCCGCGATCGCCGCCGAATCGGCGGCCCGCTGCAACTGGCGCTTCCACAGCGCCCACTGGATGGTGTCGGTCGCAAGCCCTGCCGATCCGATCAGCAGCGGCAGCGCGGCGGCGGCGATGATCATCGCGTTGCCTCGCTTGTCATTCCAGATTTTGGTCATGAAATTGCGCATGCTTTCCTCGCCCATTGGGTCTGTGATGAGCGTCCATTTAGGCAAGACAGGGTATGCAATTCGTTCCGGACAATGGTTGCCGCGCCGGTAACCATGATCGCTGTCCCGACTTGAAGCAGCGGCG
>JBBQTM010000028.1:0-19862 GCA_038234545.1 Sphingomonadales bacterium | reverse complement strand
TTCGCGCTGGAAAAGGTGCTGGTCGACGAACTGCTTGGTCTCGGGCCATTGGAAGAATTGCTTAGCGATCCTGCGATCAGCGACATCATGGTCAATGGTCCCGACCAATGCTTCATCGAGCGCAAGGGCAAGCTCGAGCTGGCCCAGATCCAGTTCCGCGACGAGGAACATCTGTTCCAGATCGCCCAGCGGATCGTCAACAAGGTCGGCCGCCGCGTCGACCAGACCACCCCGCTGGCCGATGCGCGTCTCGCCGACGGCAGCCGCGTCAACGTCATCATCCCGCCGCTGTCGCTGCGCGGTACCGCCATTTCGATTCGTAAATTCTCCGAGAAACCGATCACGCTCGACATGATGCGCGGCTTCGGCTCGATGTCCGAGAAAATGGCGACCGTGCTTAAGATCGCGGGTGCCAGCCGCATGAACGTCGTCATCTCCGGCGGTACCGGTTCGGGCAAGACCACCATGCTCAACGCCATGTCGAAGATGATCGACCCGGGCGAGCGCGTCATCACGATCGAGGATGCGGCCGAGCTTCGGCTTCAGCAGCCGCACTGGCTGCCGCTCGAAACCCGTCCGCCCAACCTCGAGGGACAGGGCGCGATCACCATTCGCGATCTGGTCATCAACGCGCTTCGTATGCGCCCCGATCGCATCATCCTGGGCGAAATTCGCGGCCAGGAATGCTTCGATCTCCTGGCGGCGATGAACACCGGCCATGACGGCTCGATGGCCACGCTTCACAGCAACTCCCCGCGCGAATGCCTCGCGCGTATGGAAAACATGGTCATGATGGGCGACATCAAGATCCCGAAGGAGGCGATTTCGCGTCAGATCGCGGATTCGGTCGACCTCATCGTCCAGGTCAAGCGCCTCCGCGACGGTTCGCGCCGCACCACCAACATCACCGAGGTGATCGGGATGGAGGGCGAGGTCATCGTCACGCAGGAATTATTCAAGTTCGAATATCTCGACGAGACCGCAGAGGGGAAGATCCTCGGCGAATATCGCTCGATGGGGCTGCGGCCTTACTCGCTCGACAAGGCCAAGCAGTACGGCTTCGACCAGCCCTATCTCGAGGCTTGTCTCTAAATCAGGGACAGTCCCCACTCGGGGACTGTCCCTCGCCCCCTTACCGCTCCATTCGATACAGTAAATTCAGCGCCACCCCGGTTTCCAGCTGACCCGGCGCGACGATCCCGTCATCGCCACGCTCGGGGCTCGGCGGCGGCGGCGGCGGCGGGCCGCCCTGGTAGCTGACCCGCGATCCGGTGACGATCACGTCGGTTCCGCGATAGGACGTCCCCTCCTCGACCGACAGCAATCGCACCTTGGTGAAACCATTGTTACGGGCATATTCCAGCGCTTCGGCCTCACCCCGCGCCATCGCCTTGATCCGTGCCTCGCGCCGCAGCGGCAGCGGGTCGGAGATCCCGAAATTGGGACCATAGACCGTGTCCGCGCCCGCCGTGGTCAGCGTGTCGAGCAAGGCGGTCAGCCCGTCGATGTTGCGGGTTTTGATCTGGATCGAATTGCTGGCGATGTAGCCGATCAGCCGCTGTCGGCCGGATTGGCCCGCCACCGGCTGCTCATAGCGATAATCGGGCTGCAACTGGATCCCTTGCGTCTGGATGTCGCGCTCGCGAAGGCCGGCGCCGCGGATCGTCGCCAGCATCCTTTCGGTCTTGGCCTTATTGGCGGCCACTGCGGCCGCCGCGGTTGGCGCCTTGGATTGCGTCCCGACCGTCAGGCTGGCTTCATCGGGTCGGCTGCGCAACGTCTCGGAGATATTGACCCGGACCAGGGGCGTCGCCGCCATGTCGGCGATATTGGTCACCGGAATCTGCTGCGAGAAGGCTGGAGGGGCGGAAAGAAAACTGGCACCCAGCAGCGCGCCGACAATGAAAGATCGCATAAAAACTCCCTGTATCCGATTGAAACCCGGCAATTTCCCAAGCATCCCGGCGGGTTAACGGAGGCTGAAGCCGGCGCCCGGTCGGAGGTCGGGGCGGAGCAACGGCGCTTGCCTCTCCCCGCCACCCCCGCCAAACAGGCGCAAGTCTCGACCCAACGGAGTAATCCCAATGACCCGCCGCCTGTCCGCCCTGCTGCTCGCCAGCCTCGCCGTCGCCGCCATCGCGCCCGCCACCGTCGCCATCGCCAAGCTTGCGGGGCCCCATCGCGCCGCGCTTGCCGCCGCCGTCGCCTCGCCGTCGCGCACCCCGGCCAACGTCCAGCGCGACCGCTATCGCAACCCCGCCGCCACGCTCGATTTCTTCGACGTCAAGCCGACCAGCACGGTGGTCGAGATCTTTCCCGGCGGTGGCTGGTATAGCGAGATCATCGCCCCCTACGTGATCAACGGCGGCGGGACCTATTATGCCGCCGCCCCCGATCGCGGGCTCAACGGCTTCCGCAAGCTCACCGCGACCAATGCCGCGCTGTACGGGAAAGCACGCACTGCCACCTTCCCGGTGCGCGAAGCGGGCGAAATCGGCGTCCCGGCCGGCACCGCCGACGTGGTCGTCACCTTCCGCAACGTGCATAACTGGATGATGGGCGACAAGCCCTACGCCGACCTCGCCTTCAAACAGATGTATGCCATGCTCAAGCCGGGCGGCGTCCTCGGAGTGGAGGAACATCGCCTCGGCGAGAAGGCCGATATTTCCCTCGAAAAGAAGAGCGGGTACGTCAAGACTTCGTCGGTCCGCCGCATGGCCGAGGCAGCGGGCTTCCGCTTCGTCGGATCGAGCGAGATCAACGCCAATCCGCGCGACACCAAGGATTATGAAAAGGGCGTGTGGACCCTGCCGCCGACCTACACCTTGCAGGACGTCGATCGCGCCAAATATGCCGCGATCGGTGAGAGCGACCGGATGACGCTCAAATTCGTCAAGCCGAAGCGCTAAGGCACACGGGTGGGCATCGTCGAATCGCTGCAGGCCCAGCCGGCCGACCGGATCGCGGTGCGCGTTGGCGGGCTCGACATCGGCTTTGGCCGGTTCGCGGCCGACGTCCTCGCCGCTGCCGCTTTGCTCGCCGCCAAGGGGGTCGGTCCGGGGATCAAGGCGGGCATCCGCGCCGGCCCGGTGTCCAATGGTCACAGCTACGCCAATTGGGTCGCCCACCTCGCCTCGCTTCACCTCGGTGCGGCGCATGTCTCGGTGGTCGAGCCCGCCGCCGTCGGGGCTGCCACGCAGGCGGGGATGATCGACCTGGTGATCGGCCAACGCGGCTCGCTCGACGACATCCCGCCCGCGCTCAGGCGAATCGAGTTCGACTGCGATCCGGCCCGGCCGATCGCCGCTGCAAATGATGCTCCGCCAGCCGCCGACAACCAGGCATCGCGCGTCAACCTGACCTCGGGCACCACCGGCAAACCCAAGTTCCTGGTGTGGAACGCGGCGATGATCGAGGCGCGCGTGGCACAGGTCGCAGATGGCCTGCCGCTCGGCCCCGACACCATCCTCTATCCTTTGCTCCACGTCCGCACCACGGCGGGGTTCCGCTATCCGATGGCGGTGTGGTCGGCCGGAGGCTGCGTGCTGCTGCCCAACGACGCCGATCCAAGATCGCGCGACGAGGCCGCGCTTGGACGTTCGACCCTAATCTGTGCCTCACCGGTCCAGCTTGGCGAGCGGCTGCGGATGTTTGCCGATCCCTGGGATGGCCGGGTCGACCGTACGATCATCGTGCTCGGCGGTCGCCTGCCGGTTGCGGTGCGCGACACCGCGCTCGCCATCGCCTGCGACAATTTGCTGATCAGTTACGGCTCGACCGAAACCGGCAGCATCGCCGTGGGCGATTGCTCGCTGATCGATCGCCATGCCGGCGCGGTCGGATTCGTGCGCGATGGCGTGACGGTTGAAATCGTCGACCAGCAAAAGCAACCGGTAACAGCGGGCGAACCGGGCCTGGTGCGCGTTCGCTCCGATGTCATGAACCATGGCTATGACGGCGTTGCCACCGGCGCGGCGAGCAGCCATTTCGACGACGATTGGTTCACCCCCGGCGACATTGGCCGCCTGTTCGATGACGGCCTGCTGGCGATCGAGGGCCGCGCCGGCGACACCTTCAATGTCGGCGGGTGGAAGGTCAACGCCACCGATCTGGAGGCGAAACTGGCCTTCCTGCCCGGGGTCGACGATCTCGTCACCTGCGTGATGCCGCTCGACGAGGGTGACTTGCTGACCATTGCCGTGGTCACCGGCGACAAGGTCGATCTCAAAGCGGTCGCCGAGCGAATCCGCACCAAATTACCCAAGGGCCGGGTGTTCCACCTGGTCCGGATCCGGGCCATTCCGCGCAATGCGATGGGCAAGATCCCCCGCGCCATGATTGCGAACAAGCTGACGGCGCTCTACGGCGCATCGCGCAGCAATCTCGCCAAGAATAGCAACAATGCATAGCCAGACCATGACCGTCCAGAAGCTTCCGATCAGGATCGACGAGCCCCAGCGTCCGCGCCTGGCGGAGACGCTCGGCGTGCCTTGCGCGGCATTCGATCCAACCGCCGTCCATCACATCGGCGTGTTCCTCGGCGAAGGCGTCGGGGTCGAGGTCGTGCCGGTGGCAATGCGCATGCTCGGGCTTCTCGCGGGTCACAGCGAACGCAAGTTCGAGCTTCACGAAGGCGGGTTGATCGGCCTCCCCGCCAAGGCGATCCACGGCACCAGCCTGACGCGCGACGTCACCGGCTTTTCGGAAGAATTGTTCGCCAAGGGCGGAGCAATGTTCTGCGGCCCGGGCGGCGACCGGTTCGTCTATGAGCTTCGCCGCCAGTTCAACCTCTACTGCAAGTTCACCCCGCTGGAGCCGCTGCCCGAGCTTCGCGCCGCGGGCGCGGTCCGGCCGGAGATTGCCGCCGCCACCGATATCGTCGCGGTGCGCGAGAACATGGGCGGCATCTACCAGGGCGTATGGGGCGAGGAAGGTGCCCCCGGCGCTCGAGTCGCCAGCCATCGCTTCGATTATCGCGAAGCCGACGTCCGCCGGATCATGGGCGTCGCGTTCGATCTCGCCGCCACCCGCCGCGGCCACGTCCATGTCGTGCTCAAGCCCGGCGGGATCCCGTCCATTTCCTCGCTCTGGCGAAGCGTCGCCGAGGAAATGGCGCGTGACGCTGGAATCGCGCTCGGCGAGCTCGAGATCGACAATGCGGTCTATCAATTGATTGCCGATCCGGGCCAGTTCGACGTCATCGTTTCGCCCAACATGTTCGGCGACGTACTGGCCGACTGCGGTTCGCTTTTGCTAGCCTCACGCGGCCTGTCTTACTCGGGCAATTTCAACGATTTGGGCCATGCCGTCTACCAGACCGGTCATGGCGCGGCGCGCGATATCGCGGGCAAGGACATTGCCAATCCGATTGGCCAGATCTTCTCGCTTGGCATGATGCTGCGCGAAAGCTTCTGCTGGCCCGAGGCCGATGCCGCGCTTCGCTCCGCGGTGCGCGCCACGCTGCGTTCGGGGATCGCGACGAGCGACCTGCCCATGCCGACTCATCGCATCGTCGGCACCGCCGAATTTGGCGATTCGGTCGCGACCCATCTCGAGCGCCTGCTGGTCGACCACCCACTGTGAGGAGCGCGCTCCTGCTGATCGACCTGCAGGAGGAATTTCTCGCCCGCCCGGGACTGGTCCCACCCCGCGAGGCGCTCGTGTCCGCCATCGTTGCCGCCCTCGCCCAGGCCCGCACTTCTGGCGAGCCGATCTTCCACATCCGCACCGACGGCGTTCCGATGCCGCATCGCGATCACCGTCCCGATGCAACGCCCCCGCTCGAACTCGCCGAACAACCCGACGAGCCTTTGTTCACCAAGCGCTTCTTCAGCGCCTTCGACGCCCCTGGCCTCGACGACGCCCTGAAGGCGGCGGGCATCACCCGCCTGCGCCTCGTCGGCCTCCACACCCACGCCTGCATCCACGCCACCGCGCTCGATGCCTATGCGCGCGGCTATGAGGTCGAGATCGACGAGGCGCTGATCGCTACCGACTGCCCTGCCCACGCAACAGAATCGCTGCATTGGCTTGGGTCGAGAGCCGCCAGCATCGTCGCCGCCAAAGTCGAAGTCTGGCTCCACCGAGACCCCTGCGACCAGACCCGCATCCTCGCCGAAATCCCGTCGATGACGGTCGGCGATATGGACCTTCATCCAGTAGAAGACCCTCACGACCGCCTCCGGACGTGGCACGAACGTCTGACCGCCTCACGCGACGAATATGCCCACGCCTTGGTCGATACGGTAGCGAAACCAATAGCCGACGCCGAGGCGGAAGTCACCTACGGCCTCGCCCTCCTCGCCCACACCATCGCCACCCTTTCGACCGATGAACCATATGATGCTCGCAGCGTGACCTACCGCCCGGTCGGTCGCGCCGGGATCATCACTCCGTGGAACAATCCCTTCGCCATTCCCCTCGGCAAACTCGCCCCCGCCATCGCCTTCGGCAACACGATCCTGTGGAAGCCCGCCCTTCCCGGCACGATCCTCGCCAAGTTGCTCCACGCCTCACTGGAAGAAGCCGGCCTCGCAGGCTCGGTCGCGCTTCTCACCGGCGGCGCCAGCACCGGCGCGGCGATGATCGAGCATGGCGAACTCGACCTCCTGTCCTTCACCGGCTCGGTCCCGGTCGGTCGCGCGATCATCGCCGCCGCCGGCCACCGCGCCCTCCCCGTCCAGGCCGAACTTGGCGGCTGCAATGCAGCGATCGTCGATGCCTCCGCCGACCTGGATGCCGCCGCCGCTGACCTTGCCAGCGCCATGTTCAGTTTCGCTGGCCAGCGCTGCACCGCGATCCGCCGCGTAATCGTGCTGGCCGACATCGCCCCTGCCTTCACCGAGCGCCTCGCCGCCGAAGTTGCAGCGCTTCGCCTCGGCCACCCGAGCGACCCCGCAATGCAAATTGGCCCGGTCATCGACCGCGCGGCCCAGCAGCGCTTTGTATCGCTCGGCGCCGCGACCCGCGCGGATCTCCCAAATTCGGGTTGCTGGGTCACTCCGACCCTGCTCCACGACCTTCCCGACGACCATTCTTTGCTCACCGACGAAGTCTTCGGTCCGCTCGCCGCGGTCCAGGTCGCGCGCGATTTCGACCACGCCATCGCGCTCCACAATGCCACCGACTTCGGCCTGCTCGGCGCGCTCTACACTACCGACGCCACCAGCGAGCAAAGCTTCCTTGCCGTGGCCAAAGCCGGCATGCTCAGCATCAACCGCGCCCGCCCGCCATTCTCGGCGGCAGGCCCGTTCGTGGGTTGGAAATATTCAGGCTTCGGCCCGCCCGAGCACGGCCGCTGGAACCGCGAGGTCTACGCCCGACCCCAGGCAATTTATCGCGACTAAGGTCCATTATGAGTGCATGACGCCGATTCGCTTCTGATGACGTTCGAAAGGGATTTCGTGGCTGGCTTGACGATTGAGCAAGCGCATAAATCGTTCGGTGAAACGGCGGTCCTCAAGGGGGTCGACCTGGCCGTCGCCGATGGCGAATTCTGTGTCATCGTCGGTGCGTCGGGGTGCGGCAAGTCGACCTTGCTTCGCGCCATCGCCGGGTTGGAGCAACTGGATAGCGGAAGCATCTCCATCGGCGGGGAACGGGTTGACGCGCGCCCGCCGGCTGAGCGCGGCATCGCCATGGTGTTCCAATCCTACGCGCTCTACCCGCACCTCACCGTCTACGAAAATATGGCCTTCGCGCTGCGCCTCGCCAAGCGGCCGAAGGCCGAAGTCGATGCGGCGGTTCAGCGCGCTTCCGCAATCCTTGGACTGGACGATTACCTGTCGCGCAAGCCCGCCGCTTTGTCCGGCGGACAGCGACAGCGAGTGGCGATCGGCCGCGCCATCGTTCGCCAGCCCAAGGTTTTCCTGTTCGACGAGCCGCTGTCCAACCTGGACGCGTCGTTGCGCAACCGGATGCGCTTCGAATTCGCCGCGCTCCACCGGCAGCTTGGCACGACGACGGTCTATGTCACCCACGACCAGATCGAGGCCATGACGCTCGCCGATCGCATCGTCGTCATGCGCGAGGGCATGGTCGAGCAGATCGGCACACCGTCCGAATTGTATGAATCCCCCGCCAACCGCTTCGTCGCGGGGTTCATCGGATCGCCCCAGATGAATTTCCTGGACGGCACGGTGGTTGACGGCGGCGCATCGGGACCGGCGCTCGAACTACCGGGTGGCGAGCAAATTGCACTTCCCGCAGGCCGCAACATTCAGGTCGGCGCGCCATTGACGATCGGCGTCCGGCCCGAACATTGGCGCCCGACTGGCGACGATGCCGGTCTCACCCTGCGCGCCGACTTCATCGAACGGCTCGGCAGCGGCGTGAACATCCATCTCCATCAGCAATCGCCCGACGGACCGCCATTGATCTGGCATCACATCGAGCCGGCGCAGATTCGCGAGGGCGAAACCATCCGGCTCGCTCCCGATCCCGCCCATCTCCATCTGTTCGGCCCCGACGGCCGGTCGCATACCAACGCCTGACGCGCGCTGCCGCGTCACTGTGACAAAATGGTGACTTGCGGCAGGGCGATGTAACCGGTTACATCAGCTTGGCGCAGTCAGTTCTCTGCGTGGCATTTAATCCACCGACGACGACAGATCGCGGGGATCCGGGAGAGGCGCGATGGTGACCATCCGCGATGTAGCGAGAGAGGCGGGCGTGTCGGTCGCATCGGCCTCGCGCGCGCTCAACGGGCATGCCAACGTCACCTCAGAAACGCGTACCCGAATCCAGTCCGCCGCGGCGAAGTTGCGTTACGTCCCGCATTCCGGCGCGCGCAGCCTGACCCGCCGCAAGTCCGACGCGATCGGAGTCGTCCTGCCCGACCTGTTCGGCGAATATTTCAGCGAGTTGATCCGCGGCATCGACCGAGTCGCCCACGCCCACGGACTGCAGCTGCTGCTCAGCAACATGCACGGCAACCCGCACGAAGCGGCCAATGCGGCCCGGGCCATGCGCGGCCAGGTCGACGGTCTGCTGGTCATGAGCCCCGATGTGCGCCGTGAGCATCTGTTCGACGCATTGTCGACCGGATTGCCCGCGGTGCTCCTGAACTGCCACGCGCCGGCCCCCGATATTGCCTCAGTCGGGATCGACAATGATGGCGCGGCGCGGACCATGACCCGTCACCTGGTGGACAGCGGCTATCGGCGCATCGCCTTCGTTTCCGGCCCGCGCCACAACCGCGACTCGCAGGAGCGTCAGGCCGGTTTTCGCGCCGCCATTATCGAAGCGACCGGCGAGCGTGATCCGATCATCATCCCCGGCGACTATAGCGAGGCCAGTGGCGCCGAAGCAGCGAACCTGCTGATCGCCGGGCGGCTTACAGTCGACGCCATTTTCTGCGCCAACGACATGATGGCGATCGGTTGCTGCAGCGTGCTGGCCGAGGCCGGGATCGCGATCGGCGAAACCGTCGGTGTTGCCGGCTTCGACGATATTCCGATCGCGCATTATGTCACGCCATCGTTGACCACCATGAGCGCCCGCACCGCCGAGCTTGGCGCGACCGCCGCGCGCAAGCTGATCGAGATCCTTGCCGGGGGCGACGAACATGCTGGCGCGACCATCCTGACGCCGCAGCTGGTCGAACGCGATTCGACCCGGCGCGCGGTCAGGGCGCCCCGAACAGAACAAT
Source organism: Sphingomonadales bacterium (assembly GCA_038234545.1). Lineage (GTDB taxonomy): Bacteria > Pseudomonadota > Alphaproteobacteria > Sphingomonadales > Sphingomonadaceae > Sphingomicrobium. The sequence continues at coordinate 10,213 of JBBQTM010000028.1, read as the reverse complement.
TGATCCGTGAATTCCAACAGGAGAATCCGTCATGACCCTACCCAAAAGCAGTACATTGCTTCGCGCCATGTTGCTCGGTGCATCGGTGTTCACCATGGCCACCATGGTCGCGACGCCCGCCATGGCCCAGCTCACGACCTCGACGATTCGCGGCACGGTTTCGAACGGGACGACCGTTACGCCTGGTGCGGTCGTCACGGCGGTCAATGTCGACACCAACGCTACCACCCGCACGACGGCTAGGGCAGACGGCAGCTATGTCCTGACCGGCCTTGCGCCCGGCACCTATGACATCGGGGTGGAAGCCGCCGAGGGCACTGCTGCGAGCAAGGAGCGCGTGATCATCGGCGTGGCCGAAACCGCGACGCTCGATGTCAATACCGCCGCTCCGGCGGCAACCGTCGCGGCCGATGATGCGGCCGGAACCATCGTGGTCACCGGCCGTCGGCTGGTTGAAACCCGGACGTCTGAAATTGGAACCAACGTCAGCCGCGACCAGATCGAGAACCTGCCGCAGGGCAATCGCAACTTCCTCGACTTCGCCGCCCTCGCGCCGGGCATCCGCATCCTAAAGGACGGGGACCGCAGGCGACAAACGTTTGGCGGCGCCGGTGTTGGACTCGATCCCAACGGTGACAGCTTCGGCGGCCCTCAGGTCAACGTGTTTATCGATGGTGTAAGCCTGAGAAGCAACGTCAACCAAGGCGGCGTAGTCGGTCAGGACGTCAGCGCGGGCAACCCTTTCTCGCAGCTTGCGATCGGGGAATTCCGAGTACTGACGTCGAACTTTAAGGCCGAATATGAAGACGCCGGGACAGCAATCATCACCGCGATCACAAAGTCGGGTACCAACGAATTTCACGGCGAGGCATTCGGCCTTTTTTCGAACCAGGACCTGGTTGAAAAGAACTTTTTCCAGAAGCGGGACAATACGCCGAAAGGCAAGTTTAAACGCTATCAATTTGGCGCCGCGCTAGGTGGCCCGATCATCCGCGACAAATTGTTTTTCTTTGCCACGTACGAAGCCAACGTCCAGGACAACACCAGGGACATCAATCCCGGCACGGCGACACCCGCGCAGATTACCGCGATCGGCTTTGATCCGAACACTTTCCGAGGAAGCGAAATTGCGCCTTTCCGCGAGCATCTGGGCTTCGGCAAGCTGACCTTTCAGGCGGCGGACAATCATCGCCTCGAACTGACTGGCAGCATCCGCAAAGAAACGGATGTGCGCGGCTTTGGTGGCCAAGATACGGTCGACCGCGGCGAAAATGTGAAGAATGATGTCTACACGGCTAGGTTCGAGGATCGCTTTAGCGGGGACGGTTTCCTCAACGTGGCAAGCATCGACTATTTGCAATCCAACCTGACTTTCGGTGCAGAAAGCACGACCGACTTCGGGCTCAATTTTCAGGGCTTGATCAACATTGGCGGAAGGCCACAATTTCAGCAGGTCGATCAAAAGGGCCTGACGTTCCGCAACGAACTGACCTTGTCGAACCTCACGTTCCACGGCAATCACCTGGTCAAGCTCGGCGGCAAACTGTCATTCCAGAAGTACCGTGTCGGCGGCAGTGGCCCGAACGCGAATCCGCAATTCGATTTCCTTACCGATCCTGATCGCAATCTCGATCTGAGCTTTCCGGCGGTCGTCCGGTTTGGCGGCGGCGACCCCGAGGTCGAGGCAAAGACCACGCAGATCGGCCTGTTCGTGCAGGACGATTGGGAAGTGAACCCGCATCTGCTGATCAACGCCGGACTTCGCTGGGATTATGACTCAAACGCCAAAAATAACAGCTTTGAGACCCCCGCCAGGGCGGTTGCGGCGCTTCGCAACTTGGCGCTCGATCCGCGCATCCAGCCGTCCTTCTTTAACGTCGAGGATTATATCTCGACCGGCGATCGCAAGGCCGAGCTGGGCAATTTCGCGCCGCGCATCGGCCTGTCCTACGACGTCAACGCCGACCAGCGGACGGTGCTGTTCGCTGGCTATGGCCGGTATTACGATCGTACCCTGTTCCGAAGCGCGGCGGAGGAGACATTGCTGTCTCAATATCGCTCGGGCGAACTCCTGTTCTCGCGCGACGGCCTGCCCCGCGATGGCCGGGCTACGATCCAGTTCAATCCCGCCTTTCTAACCCCGGAAGGCTTTGCTGCCTTGCTTGCCGGATTGGCGGCCGATCCGACTTCGCCAGGCACAAGTGAACTGCGTGTCATCCCGAACGATCTCAAGACTCCCTATACCGATCAGTTCAGCATCGGCATTCGGCAGCGGTTCGGCATTTTCCGTTCGTCGCTGACCTACAATCATACGATCGGCAAGAATCAGATCGGTTATGCACCGCTCAATAGGTCTGCCTTGCCCAATCCGGCGAACGGCGGCTTTTACGACTTTATCCCGCTCATCAACGGATACAGCAATGTGGTTGCTGCCTTCAACACGCGCCGGACTAAATATGACGCCTTGTTCGTGACGCTCGACAAGCCTTATTCAAAAGCCTCGGGCTGGGGCGGCGGAATTGCCTGGACGCATGTCTTCCAATCGAAGGAACGCGGTTTCACTTTCAATTTCGACTATCCCAATATCGGTGCCTCATCCTATGTTCCCAACTCCGGCAATGAGAAGGATCGGATCGTTGTCAACGGCATCGCCGACCTGCCATTCGACTTCCGCGTGTCGGGTCTGATCACCTACGGTTCGGGATCGCCATTCTTCGTGGTCGATGCACTTGACGGCTTCCAGCCGGGCAACATCAGATTGGGGTCGTTCGAAAACCTGCCTCACTTCCTGCAGGTCGATTTGCGGCTTCAGAAGCTGTTCAAGTTTGGCGCGGGTCGCGAATTTGGCCTTTCTGTAGAGGTCTTCAACTTGCTCAACCGGGCAAATTACGGCGGCGCAGAAGGCTTTAAATGCTGCGGCGGCAATCCGAACTTCGGCAAGCCTAATAGCCTTTCCGGCCCGCCGCGCACGTTCCAACTTGGCGCCAACTTCAAGTTCTGATCTTCCCTCCGGCCCGCGTTGTTGGAAGACCGCGCGGGCCTTTTTCGCGGGGCAGAGAGTTGGAGTTATTGTGGACCTAAATAGGCGCGAATTAGGCGGAGTCGCCGCCCTCCTGTCGCTCGCCGCCGTGACTGGGTGCGTCTCGACCAAGGGTGGTTCGGGCATTGCCGTCCGCGGCTTTTCCATCGACGACCTCGAACAACGCACCTTTCAATGGTTCTGGGATACCGGCAACCCCGCCAACGGCCTGATCCCCGACCGCTGGCCGTCGAAAAGCTTTTGCTCGATCGCCGCCGTCGGCTTCGGGCTGACCGCTTACCCGATCGGCGTCGAGCGCGGCTGGATCACGCGGGCCGAGGCGCTCGCCCGAACGCTCACCACATTGCGCTTTTTCGCCACTGCACCGATGGGACCGGGCAAGACCGGCATCACCGGCCACAAGGGCTTCTTCTACCACTTCATTGACATGGACACGGGTCACCGCTTCGGGACCACCGAACTCTCATCGATCGACACTGTCCTGTTGCTCGGCGGCATGTTGTTCGCCGCCCAATATTTCGACCGGCCCGACCCCGACGAAACCGAGGTTCGCCGCCTCGCCAAGCAATTGAACGATGCGGTCGACTGGCCCTGGATGCTTGGGCGTGGCCCGTTCGTGTCGATGGGCTGGCATCCAGAAACAGGGTTCATCACCAGCCAATGGGATCGCTATAACGAGGCGACCTTGCTGTACCTGCTGGCGCTGGGCAGCCCGACCCACCCGATCGATCCCGGCGTCTGGACGACCTACACCCGCGCCTTCGACCTCAGCTGGGGCGATCATTGGGGCGAGCGCCACCTCTTCTTCCCGCCGCATTTCGGACATCAGTACAGCCACGTCTGGGCCGATTTCCGTGGGCTCCGCGATCCCTGGCTGCGGGCTCACGATCTCGACCTGTTCGAAAACAGCCGCCGCGCGACCCGCGCCCAGCGCAACTATGCCATCGCCAATCCCAACCACTGCCGTGGCTATGACGGCACGGTGTGGGGTCTCACTGCCTGCGACGGCCCCGGTGATTTCAAGACCGATATCGCCGGCCGCCAGCGCGAATTCTTCAGCTACTCGGCGCGCGGTCCCGACGATCGCGACGACGGCACCATCGCACCCACCGCGATGGCGGCATCGATCGCGTTCGAACCCGCACTCGTCACCGCCGGCCTGACCGCGATGCATCGCCGATACGGCACGGCAATTTATGGCCCTTACGGCTTCCTCGACAGCTTCAACCCGACCCTGATCGAGCAGCCCGCGGGCCAGGCATTGCTGCACGGCCAGATCGTCCCGGGGCTATGCTGGGTCGACAAGGATTATCTCGGGATCGACCAGGGTCCGATCGTGGCGATGATCGCCAACCACCGCGATGACTTCATCTGGCGTCGGATGCGCGGGTGCCGCCCGCTCGTAGACGGGCTCAAGCGGGCGGGCTTCACCGGCGGCTGGCTGGACCGCGCGGCATGAGATTGACGCGGCGCCAGTTGGTCGGAGCGGCGGCGGCATTGCCTGTCGCACTTGGGCCGCTTGCGCTCGGCGCCTGCACACGCCGTCCGGCCGACGGGCTCGATATGTGGGCGATGGGTGCCGAGGCCGAGCATCTGCCCGCCCTGCTCGCCTCCCTCCCCGGCGGCGCGCCCAAGGGAATCCGGATCCAGCCGCTGCCGTGGAGCGCGGCGCACGAGAAATTGCTGACCGCTTATGCCGGCGGCTCGCTGCCCGACCTCGGCCAGGTCGGCAACAGCTGGATCGCCGAGCTCACCGCGATCGGCGCAGTCCTGCCGGTGCCGGCGGCGATGCAATCGCTGGTCGACGGCCAGTTTGGCGGCGTGGTCGAGACCAACCGCATCGACGGACGCCTGATGGCGCTGCCCTGGTATGTCGACACACGGCTTCAATTCTACCGCAAGGATCTGTTCGAGGCAGCGGGCCATGCCGCGCCGCCGCCACGGTGGGACGACTGGAAGCGCGCGCTTCATGCGGTCAAGCGGGGGCAAGGTGGCAACGGCTTCGCGATCCTGCTGCCGATCAACGAATATGAGCATCTCACGCAAATGGCCTTGTCCGCCGGCGCGACCTTTCTCACCCCCGACGGCACGCGCGGCGCATTTCGAGCGCCCGAGTTCCGCCGCGCGCTGGCGTTCTACAAATCCCTGTTCGACGAGAAGCTCGCCCCGGTCGCCGGCGCGGCACAGATCAGCAACGTCTGGAACGAGTTCGCGAAGGGCTATTTCGCTGTCTATCCCTCGGGTCCGTGGACCATCGGCGACATGAAGAGCCGGCTTCCGCCCGAGCTTCAGTCGAGCTGGGCGACCGCGCCCTTCCCCGGCCCCGATGGCCCCGGTCGCTCGACCCCGGGCGGATCGAGCCTGGTGGTATTCTCGCGGTCGCGCGACCCGGCGGCGGCGTGGAGCCTGATCGCCAGATTGCTCGCCCCGGCGTCGCAGGCCAAGCTCCAGTCGCTGACCGGCGATCTTCCGCCGACCCGCGCGGTGTGGGACCGCACCGGCCTCGCCGCGGACCCGATCACCGACGCCTTCGCCCGCCAGCTCGACCGCACCACCGCGCTCCCCAAAGTGCCGGAGTGGGAGCGGATCGCGACCGAGATGCAGACCGTCGCCGAATTGTTCGTCCGCGGCCGGACCTCCCTTGACGATGCCGTCGCCGACATCGACCGCCGCGCCGATCGCCTGCTCGAGAAGCGCCGCTGGATGATGAGCCGTTGACCCTTTCCCACATCCGTGCCGAAACCCGCGCCGGCTGGCTGATGACCGCGCCCGCACTGACCGCGATCGGGCTGTTCTTCGTCTTGCCCGCGCTCGCCTCGCTACTGCTCAGCTTCACCGATTTCGATATTTACGCGCTCGCCAACCTCAACAATCTGCGCTTCATCGGGCTCGACAATTACCAGCGGCTGGTGACCAATCCCCTGTTCTGGCAGGCGATGGGCAATACCATGTGGTTCGTCGTGTTCGGCGTGCCGATGGTAGTCATCGCCTCGCTCGCCGCCGCTTTGCTGGTCAATGCCCGGACGCTCCGTTGGCGCGCGGTGTGGCGAGTGGCCTTGTTCGCGCCATTCGTGACGACCTTGGTCGCCACCGCTGTCGTGTGGAACTACCTGCTCCACACGCGCTACGGCCTGATCAATTACGGGCTCGGCCTGATCGGCATCGCGCCGGTCGATTGGCTCGGCAATCCCTCGACCGCGCTGCCCGCGATCCTGCTGTTCGTCGCGTGGAAGAGCTTCGGCTACAACATGATCATCTTCCTCGCCGCCCTCCAGGCTGTCCCGCGCGAGCTTGAGGAAGCGGCCCGGGTCGACGGCGCCGGGGCATGGATGCGCTTTCGCCACGTCACCCTGCCAGCGATCGCCCCGACCATATTGCTGGTCGCGATCCTGACCGTCGCCGGCATGTTCCAATTGTTCGCCGAACCCTATGTCATGACCCAGGGCGGCCCCGCCCGGTCGACCGTCACCGTCCTCTATTTCATGTTCGAGGAAGGGTTCAAATGGTGGAACCTGGGCTCGGGCGCGGCGGTCGCCTTCATCCTGTTTCTGTGCATTCTCGCCGTCACTTTGGTGCAGCTCAGGATTGCACGGCGGGTGGGCGCGATATGATCCGCCGTTACGCCTTGACCGCATTCGCCGCCTTGGTCGCCTTGCTCGTGTTGATTCCGCTCATCTGGATGGTGTCGGTCAGCTTCATGGCGCCGGGCGAGGCCGCCGCATTCCCCCCGCCCCTGTTCCCCGCCAATCCGACGCTCGAGAATTACCGCACCCTGTTCAGCAGCTACGGCATCGGCCGCTACCTCGCCAACAGCGTGATCGTCTCCAGCCTCGCTACCCTGCTCGCTTTGCTGTTCGTCGTCCCCGCCGGATACGCCTTCGCCAAGCTCCGCTTCACCGGGCGCGACGCCATCTTCCAGGCGCTGGTCGCGGCGATGGTCGTGCCGGGCCAGATCGGCATGCTGCCCCTGTTCCTCGAATTGAAGGCGATGGGGCTGGTCAACAGCTATGCCGGCGCGCTGGTGCCGTGGCTGGCGGGCATCTTCGGCATCTTCCTGGTCCGCCAGTTCACCTTGTCCATCCCCACCGAATTGCTCGAGGCCGCGCGCATCGATGGCGCGAGCGAGAGCCTGATCCTGCGGAAGATCGTCCTTCCCGCGCTCAAACCGGTGCTGATCACGCTCGCCTTGTTCGTGTTCCTCGGCAGCTGGAACGACTTCATGTGGCCGCTGATCATCCTCGCGGATCAGAACCTTTACACATTGCCGGTCGCACTCGCCGCGCTGAGCCGCGAGCATGTCCAGGACAATGAGTTGATGATGGCCGGATCGGTCGTCACCGTGCTTCCGGTGCTCGCCCTGTTCCTCGCGCTCCAGCGTCACTATCTCGACGGGCTGCTGGCCGGAAGCGTCAAGGGATGAGGCTTCTCCAATTGCTCCTCCCGCTCGCCCTGCTCGGCGCCAGCCTGCCGTTCGCCGACCCGATGGACAGCGCCGCACAATGGCCCGCCGACGCCTCCGACAGCGTCACCGCGACGAGCATCGCCAGCGTCGGCGCGGTGCGACTTTCCTACGATTACGGCCGCGTTTCAGGCTATGCCTTCCTCCGCCGCAAGGTCGATCTCGACCTGCCGCGCAATTTCGAGCTTCGCTTCCGCATGCGCGGGACCGGCGGGCGCAACGATTTGCAGGTCAAGCTGACCGACGGCGACAATGTCTGGTGGCGGACCTGGCGCAACCACCGCCCCACGCCCGAATGGCGCGAAATCGTCATTCCGGCGGGCGAGATCAACTTTGCCTGGGGACCGACGAAGGACAAAACGCTGCGCCATGCCGACGCGATCGAATTCGTCGTCGCCCGCAATCGCGATGGCGGACGCGGCACGCTTGAGATCGACGATCTGCGTATCGTCCCCCTGCCCGGCGCGCCAATCGTCCCGCCGCCCGAGGACGACACCACCAACAATGCCCTCGCCGCCCTCGCCAAGGCGGCCCCGCGCGGGACCTATCCCCGCGCCTTCATCGGCGAACAGCCCTATTGGACATTGGCGGCATCGGACGGCGGCAAGGTCTCCGCACTGATCGACGAGGATGCGGCAATCGAGCCCGCCAAGGGCAGTTATTCGATCGCGCCCGTAGTGCTCGACGGCGCTATCCGGCACGATTGGGCCAACGTCGCGAGCCGCGCCACGCTGGCCGACGGGCGCCTGCCGATCCCGTCAGTAACCTGGACCGCCCCGACCTTCCGTCTGACGACCACCGCGCTGGCCGACCATGCCGGTCGCGCAGCGTATGCGCGATATACGCTGCACAATCCCACGCGGCGTGCGCGCACCTATCGATTGCAGCTGCAGGTGCGGCCGTGGCAGGTCAATCCGCCCGCGCAATTTCTGTCTCAAAAAGGTGGCGCCAGCCCGATTTCCACGATCGAGCGCGTGCCGGGCGGGCTGCGCATCGTCCAGCCGCAGGAGCAGGGCGATCCGCCCGTGGTGCGCCTGCTCCGCTTCGACGGGCGTCCGGCGATCGATCTTTCGACGCAACCGGGCGCGGCAATGCGGCAATCAGACCTCATCTATCAATTGACGGTTCCGGGCGGCCAGGAGCGAGCCGTGACGCTAACGTTCCCCGGCACCAGCCCGCCACCGCCGTTCGCAGTGGCGGAGCGCGACACGCTCGCCCATTGGCGGACGGTACTCGGACGGACCGCAATCACCGTCCCGCCCGCCAAGCAGTCCTTCGCCGACACCGTCGCCACCGCCTTCGCCCACATCCTCACCAGCCGCGACGGGCCGATGCTCAAGCCCGGCACCCGAAGCTACGATCGCGCCTGGATCCGCGACGGGGCGATGATGAGCGAGGGACTGCTCCGCATGGGCCGCGCCGACGTCGCGCGCGCGTTCGCCGACTGGTACCGGCCCTATCTGTTCGACAGCGGCAAGGTCCCCTGCTGCGTCGATTTCCGCGGCTCCGACCCGGTGCCCGAGAATGACAGCCACGGCGAATATATCTTCCTCGTCAGCCAGCTCTACCGCTTCACCGGCGACCGCGCCGCGCTGGAGCGCGATTGGCCAAGCGTGCTCGCCGCCGCGCGCTATATCGACCAGCTTCGGCTGAGCGAACGAACCGCGAAGAACCAGGCACCGGGGCGCCGCATGCTCTACGGGCTGATGCCGCCGTCGATCAGCCACGAAGGTTATTCGGCCAAGCCCGAATATAGTTTGTGGGACGATTTCTGGACCCTGCGCGGACTTCGCGATGCGGCCGACATTGCGGCGCTGCTGGGCAAGCCCGAGGCGCGCACTCTGGCCGCCTCGCGCGACCAGTTCGACCGCGACCTGCATGCCGCGATCCTCGCCGCGCGCGATCATTGGAAGATCGATTTCATCCCCGGCGCGGTCAGCCTGGGCGATTTCGACGCCACTTCGACCACCATCGCGCTCGATCCCGGCAACGAACAGCAGCGCCTCGACCAAAACATGCTGCGCGCCACGTTCGAACGCTATTGGCGTGAGTTCCAGGCGCGGGCGGCCGGCACCAAGGCGTGGAAGGACTATACTCCCTACGAAACCCGCGCACTGGGCAGCTTCGTCCGCCTCGGCTGGCGTGACCGGATCGACGGACTGCTCGCTTTCTTCATCGCCGACCGCCGACCCGCCGGCTGGAACCAGTGGGCCGAGGTCGTTGGGCGCGATGTGCGCGAAATCCGCTTCATCGGCGACATGCCCCACGCCTGGGTGGCATCGGACTTCGTACGCGGCGCGCTCGACATGTTCGCGTGGGACCGCCGCGACGATTCCGCTCTGGTGCTCGGCGGCGGGCTGTCGGCGGAATGGTTGGTTGGCCAAGGATCGGCCATTCGCGGCCTTGCGACACCGTACGGCACCCTCGACTTCGCGATGCTCGGCACGCCACGCCGACTGAGCGCGACCATCGCCGGAACCGCGCGTCCGCCCGGCGGGTTCGTCCTCGCCTGGCCATTCGCAGGACCGCCGCCCGAAGCGCGGGTCGATGGTCGCCGCACCGCATGGCGCGATCGCGCGCTCAACATTGCCTCAACCGGCAAGCCAATACGCATCGAAATCGGGTCATGAGTGTCAAACCCGGCAACAACAAGGACAAGAAATGACCCGTTTCCCCGATGATTTTCTGTGGGGTGCGGCCACCGCCGCCTATCA
>JBBQTM010000027.1:0-20351 GCA_038234545.1 Sphingomonadales bacterium | reverse complement strand
ACCAGCCGCAGATCGCCGCCGCTCGTGCCGCCGTGGCCCGGGCGCGGCTCGACCTGACCCGCGGCCTGGTGCGCGCGCCGGAAAGCGGGATCGTCGCCAATTCGGATCGCCTGCTGATCGGCCAGTCGGCGATCACGGGGGTGGCGATGCTGTCGATCGTCAAGGACGGACGTGGCAAGAACGGGGCCGGCTGGGTCGAGGCCAATTTCAAGGAAGGCGATCTTGCGAAAATGCAGGTCGGCCAGCCCGCGACGGTCAGCTTCGACGCCTATCCCGGGCTCAAGGTGCGCGGCCATGTGGCGTCGATCGGGGCGGGGACGGGCAGCGAATTTTCGGTGCTTCCGGCGCAGAATGCCAATGGCAATTGGGTCAAGGTGACGCAGCGCGTGCCGGTCCGCGTGGCGTTCGACGAAGTGCCCAAAAGGATGATGATCGCCGGCCTGTCGGCCGAGGTCGAGGTCGATCTCAAGTCGGCGCGCTAACGTCATGACTGAGCAGCTCGCTCTCACTCCCGGGCGACGCAATCTCGTCACCATCGCGGTGATGCTGGCGGTGCTGATCCAGGTGCTCGACACGACCATCGCCAATGTCGCGCTGCCGCATATGCAAGCCAGCCTGGGCGCGACTCAGGAAAGCATCAACTGGGTGCTGACCAGTTACATCGTCGCCTCCGCCATCGCGATCCCGATTTCGGGTTGGCTGGCCGACCGCATCGGGCGCAAGCGGCTGCTGATCATGGCGGTGATCGGCTTTACCTTCGCCTCCTTGCTGTGCGCGATTGCCACCAGCTTGACCGAGATGGTCGCCTTCCGCGCGTTGCAGGGGGTGACTGGCGCGTTCCTGGTGCCGTTGAGCCAAGCGACCCTGTTCGACATCAATCCGCCCGAGCGTCATGCGCGCGCGATGGCGTTGTTCGGCGGCGGGATCATGATCGGGCCGATCATGGGGCCGTTGCTGGGCGGCTGGCTGACCGACAGCTTCGACTGGCGCTGGGTGTTCCTGGTCAATCTGCCGGTCGGCGCAATTGCGGCGGTGATGCTGTGGCGGACGATGCCGAGCATCCCGATGACCAAACGTAAGTTCGATATCTTTGGCTTTGCCCTGCTCGGCGTGGCGCTCGGCAGCCTGCAATTGATGCTTGATCGCGGGCAGCATCTCGACTGGTTCAGCAGCCCGGAAATCTGGATCGAGCTCGGGCTGTGCCTCGCTGCGGCGTGGATGTTCGTCGCCCACACGTTGACCGGGCGCGAGCCCCTGTTCGAGCGCGGCATGTTCGCCGACCGCAATTTCGCGCTCGGGCTGTTCTTCATGCTGGTGACCGGCGTGCTGTTGCTGGCCGGGCTCGCGCTGCTGCCGCCCTTGCTGCAAGGATTATACGGCCATTCGGTGTTCCAGTCGGGCCTGCTGACCATGCCGCGCGGGGTCGGCACCTTGATCACGATGGTGCTTGCCGGGCGGCTGATCGGCAAGGTCGATCTGCGCATCCTGGTCGCCGTGGCGCTCGGGCTGATGGCCTGGTCGCTGCACATGATGGCGGGCTTCGCGATCGATATGGAATCGACGCCGATCATCGTCTCGGGCGTGATCCAGGGGCTTGGACTCGGGCTGATGTTCGTCACCGTCCAGAGCCTTGCGTTCGCCACCCTGGTGCCGCGCCTGCGCACCCATGCCGCGAGCCTGCTCAACCTGTCGCGCAACATCGGCGGGTCAATCGGGATCAGCGTCGTCGCGTCGTTGCTGGCGCGTAACATACAGGTCGCCCACGCCGACATGGCGGGCCATATCACCGACCAGCAATTGCCCGCGCTGACCGGCGCGGTGGTCGGGCAATTGGGGCTGCCGGCCGAAACCGCGCTGGCATTGGCCAATGCCGAGATCAATCGCCAGGCCGCGTTCATCGCCTACATCGACGATTTCTACCTCATGATGTGGGTTACGCTGGCCGCGATCCCGCTCGTCCTGCTGTTACGGTCGGCGCGCAAGGAAGCGCCCGGCGAATTGCACGATACGGTGGTGCTCGACTGAGTGGCGTCAGGCGGCGATATAGCCGCCGTCCACCATGTAGTTGGAACCGGTGCAATAGGTCGACGCATCGCTGGCGAGGAAGGCGAGCAAATGCGCCACTTCCTCGTTGGTGCCGTAGCGGCGCAGTGCGATCGTGCTTTCGACTTGGGTGCGCAGCCCGGCCGCCTCGTCGCCCGCAAGCTGGGTCCCGAGCGATTGCATCATGCGATTGTCGATCGGCCCGGGGCCGACCGCATTGACCCGGATATTGGCTTCCCCAAGCTCGAGCGCGGCGGTCTTAACCAGCCCGAACACGGCATGTTTGCTGGCGATGTAAGGCGCCATTGCCGGGAAACCGATCATCCCGGCAATCGACGACAAAGCGACAATCGACCCACCGCCACGCGCCTTCATCGGTGCGATGGCATGTTTCATGGACAGCCAAACGCCAATGACATTGGTCTGCAGCGTGTCGTTGAACTCGGCGACGGTCAGCTGGTCGATCGGCTTGAGCGCGCCCTCGGTCCCGGCGTTGGCGATCATGATGTCGAGCCCGCCGAAGCGTTCGACGGTCTTCGCCACCGCCGCCGCGGTCGCCGCCTCGTCGGTCGAATCGGCGATCGCGCCGTCAACCTCGCCAAGCCCCTGGAGCCGCGCTTTGGTGTCGGCCAGTTTGTCGGGCGAGCGGGCGACGAGCATGACCTTCGCGCCAAGCTCGAGAAACAACTTCGCGGTGGCCTCGCCGATTCCGCCTGTCGCGCCGGTGACGATCGCGACCTTGCCGTCGAGCCGCTGCCTGTTGGTGTCGCCCATCTGTTCGCTCCCCCCACAATTGATCTTGTCCGGATGCGCGACAGGGACGCCACACGACTAGCAGGCCGTCGAAGCATGCCAAGCGTTATCCTTTGATCGCCGCACACGACAAATCAGTGTTCGGCCGCGCACAAACGAAAAGGGCGGCCCCATGGGGACCGCCCTTCGTTGTTCGATAGGTCGCCGCTTAACGCTTCGAGAACTGGAAGCTCTTGCGGGCCTTGGCCTTGCCGTACTTCTTGCGCTCGACCGCGCGGCTGTCGCGGGTCAGGAAACCGGCGCGCTTGACGGTGGTGCGGAGCACCGGCTCGTAGCGGGTCAGCGCCTGGGCGATGCCGTGCAGCACCGCGCCAGCCTGGCCCGACAGTCCGCCGCCCTTGACGGTGGCGATGATGTCATACTGACCGGCGCGCTCGGTGATCCCGAACGGCTGGTTGATCACCAGACGAAGCGTCGGACGCGCAAAATAGACTTGCTGGTCGCGGCCGTTGACAATGATCTTGCCGCTGCCCGGCTTGAGCCAGACGCGGGCAACCGCATCCTTGCGGCGGCCGGTGGCGTAAGCGCGGCCGAACTTGTCGAGCTGCTGCTCGCGCAGCGGGGCTTCCGGCTGGATGTTGACCGGAGCGGCGGGCTCTTCGGCTTGCGCCACAGGAGCATCGGCCGCAGGAGCCTCGGCGACGATCGTCGACTCGGTGCCTTCGGTCGCCGTGACTTCGGCCGGGGCTTCGGGCGTCTCGCTGGTCAGCGCGCCGAGGTCGGCGAGCGACTTGGCCGGGGCCTTCTTGTCGGCGGGGGTTTTCTTGTCGGCCATGTTATGCGCCCACCTTGTTCTTGCGGTTCAGCGAAGCGACGTCGAGCGTCTCGGGGCTCTGGCCGCCGTGCGGATGCTCGGTGCCGTTGTAGAGGTGCAGGGCGCGCATCTGGTCGCGACCGAGCGGGCCGCGCGGGACCATGCGTTCGACCGCTTTTTCAAGCACGCGCTCGGGGAAGCGTCCCTCGAGGATCTTGCCCGCAGTGACTTCCTTCAAGCCACCGATGAAGCCGGTGTGCTTGTAGTAAATCTTCTTCTTCAGCTTGTCGCCGGTGAAGCGCACCTTGCCGGCGTTGATCACGACCACATGGTCGCCGCAATCGACGTGCGGGGTGTAGCTCGGCTTGTGCTTGCCACGCAGGATGTTGGCGATGATCGACGCGACGCGACCGACCACCAGACCTTCGGCATCGATCAGATGCCACTTTTTCACCACTTCAGCCGGTTTGATCGACTTTGTGGTCTTCATCAGCGCCTTCATGGGCTGGACCTCTCATTTAAAAATAGGAGAGGCGCCCCCACCGGGAAGCGCCGTCGAGCGGGCTAATCGCCGCGAGGAGCCGAAAAGTCAAGCAAATGCAGGGGATTCGTGACGGGTAAAATGTTACCCGACAGTTTCCTCGACCCAATCGCCGTAGTTGGCGAGCAGCTTGGGGATGGGCCACATCACGACCGCGGGGGTGTCGTAGCTGTGGAGTTCCGCGATCCGGGCAATCAAGGCGTCCGACAAGGCGAGGGTGGTCTTGAACAACGCCGGGACTTCGCCGACGGTCTCGATCTTGTCCTCCCAGCGGTAAATCGAACGGCATTCGGGGAGGATGTTGACGCAGGCGGCGAGCCGTTCGTCGATCATCGCGCGGGCGATCGTCTCGGCTTCGCCGGCGCTGGCGAACACGGCATAGACCGTGACCACGCTCATGCGCGGCGGCCGACGACGTGCGCGCCCCACGCCGTCGCGGCGACCAGCAGGGCGCCAACCGCCTGATGCGAGGCGGCGAGCCAGATCGCCATTCCGCTCATCACGGTGGCGATGCCGAGCAGGATTTGGACACCGAACGCCGAATGGATCGCGATCGAAGCGCGGCGGTCGAGTGGTTTCACGCGGCGGGCGAGCACCACCAGCGCGACCACCGCGACCCATGCCCACCAGCGGTGGAGGAAATGGATCAGATAGGGGTCATGGGTGAGCGCGAAGCCAGGACCACGCGCGGTGTCGATCCCGGCGGGAACGAGATGGCCCTGCATCAACGGCCAGTCGCTGGCGATACTACCCGCGTCGAGCCCGGCGACCCAAGCACCGAGCAACAATTGCACGAACAAGACCGCGATCACGCCGATCGAGAGGCCGGTGAGGCGGGCAGGGCGGTGCTCGCCGGTGTTGGCGAGCTGCCGGAGGTCAAGTGCGGTCCACACCAGGCCGGCGAGGATGAACAAAGCGGTGAGCAGATGCGCCGACAGCCGGAAATGGCTGACGTCGGTGCGGTTCACCAGGCCCGACTGGACCATGTACCAGCCCAATGCGCCCTGGCTCGCGCCGAGCAGTAGCAGCGCGACCAGCCGCCAGCCGTAGCCGCGCGGGATTTGGCGCTTGACCGCGAACCACAGCAACGGAAGCGCGAAGGCGATCCCGACCACGCGCCCGAGCAGGCGATGGAGCCATTCCCAGAAATAGATATATTGGAAGGCGGCCAGGTCCATCCCGGCCGGTCCGTTGATCTCGCGAAATTCGGGGGTGGCGCGGTACAGGTCGAACGCCTGTTGCCAGTCGGCCGCGCTGAGCGGCGGGATCGCCCCCGACACCGGCTTCCACTCGGTGATCGACAGGCCGCTCTCGGTCAGCCGGGTAATCCCGCCGACCACGACCATGATGAACACGAGGACAGCGACGACGAGCAGCCAGCGGGCGAGCAACAGCGGCCGGGCGGATGATGCTTGGTCCATAAGGCGGGGCCTATGCCGTCAACCTGCGGCTTTGCCAACCGAACACGCGGCCTAGACACGAAGATGCGCGCTGACCATATCCGTTCGAACGGTCCGATCCGGCCGCGCCTCCAACGACGACAGGTCCACCCCCGTGCCCGATCTCGCCTTGTTCTACGAGCATGAAGGTTGGCTCGCGCCGCTATTCGCGGAGCTTGAGCGACGCGGCACCGATTATGTGGCCGTGCCGGCCGACGGCCACAGTTTCGACCCGGCGCGGCCTGCGCCGCCGGCGCCGCTGATCTTCAACCGGATCGCGATGTCGAGTTTCCTCCGCGCGCCCGATCACCCGATCTTTTACGCGCAGTCCCTGATCGCGGCGTGGGAAGCGGCGGGCGCCGGGCTGGTCAATGGATCGCGGGCATTGGCGATGGATTCATCCAAGGCGCGGCAACTCGCCCTGATCGCCGGGCTGGGCCTGGACATTCCCGAAACCCGCGTCGTCCACCGCGTCGCCGACCTGGCCGCTGCCGCCGCAACCCTGCACTTCCCGCTGGTGGTAAAGGCCAATATCGGCGGGTCTGGTGCCGGCATCATGCGCTATGACAGCCTGGAGCAACTGCGCGAATGGGCGGCCGAGAATATGGTCCCCGACAGCATCGACAAGGTCTGGCTGCTTCAGGAGTTCGTGCCCGCGCGCGATGGCCGAATCCTGCGCTTCGAAGTCCTTGGCGGGCGCTTTCTCTACGCTTTGTGGGTCGATGGCGGTGGCGGTTTCGATCTGTGCCCGGCCGATGCCTGCCAAACCGCGCCTGGCAAGGCGATTGTAACCATCCGGCGGGCGGAACCCGAACCCGCCTTGATCGCGGCGGCCGAGCGGATCATCGTTTCGGCCGGAATCGATGTCGGCGGCGTGGAGGCGCTGGTCGATGATCGCGACGGCACGGTCCGCTTTTTCGACATCAACGCCTTTTCCAATTTCGTCGCCGATCCAGTCGCACTGCTGGGATTCGATCCGCATATCAATCTGGTCGACTGGTTGGAAACGCACATCAAGGGTTCGGGACAATGAGATATGGCTATTGGATGCCGGTATTCGGCGGCTGGCTGCGCAACGTCGCCGACGAGGGGATGGAGGCGAGCTGGGACTATGTCCGCAACCTTGCCGTTCGCGCCGAACAGATCGGGTTCGACCTGACGCTGATCGCCGAACTCAACCTCAACGACATCAAGGGCAAGGAAGCGCCGAGCCTTGACGCCTGGTCGACCGCGGCGGCAATCGCCGCGGTGACCGAGACACAGGAGCTGATGGTCGCGGTACGGCCCAATTTTCACCAGCCCGGCCTGTTCGCGAAGGCGGCTGCCAATATCGACCGGATCGCGAACGGTCGCCTGTCGCTCAACGTCGTGTCGTCATGGTGGGCTGAGGAAGCCAAGCAATTCGGGCTGCAATTCGACCAGCATGACGACCGCTACGCGCGGTCGGCGGAATGGATCACCGTCGTCAAAGGGCTGTGGACCGAGCCGAAGTTCGATTTCGCCGGCGACCATTATCGGATGGAGCAGGCGATTCTGTCGCCCAAGCCGGTGCGGGTGCCGCCGATCTATGCCGGGGGCGAGAGCGAAGCCGCCAAGTCGATGATCGCCCGGCATTGCGATGCGTATGTCATGCACGGCGATCCGGTTGCCGACATTGCGCCCAAGATCGCCGACATGGCAGCGAGGCGGCAGGCGGTGGGCGGCGCGCCGATGCACTATGGCATGGCGGCCTATGCCATCGTCCGGGACAGTGAGGCCGAGGCCAAACGCGAGCTCGAGCGGATCCTGGACGTGCGCGAACTTCCCCCGGGCTATGACAATTTCGATCAATGGCTGTCGGGGACGCAATTGGAGCGAGAACTCAAGATTCGCGAATATTCGGTGTCGAACCGGGGATTGAGACCCGATCTGGTGGGAACGCCAGAGCAGGTGCGGCAGCGGATTGCCGACTATGAAGGCGCCGGTCTCGATCTGCTGTTGCTCCAGTTCAGCCCACAGCTGGAAGAAATGGAGCGGTTCGCGGCCCAGGTGATCGGCCAACCGGCGTCCGGAGCGACGGCATAATCGCCATGTGATATTGTAACTCGCGTCATGTGGCAGTATATCACCGCTCGATGCTGCAGATTTCGATTCCCAACCATCGCCTCGATCGACTGGCGATCGGCCTCAGCGGCCTGTGCATGGTGCATTGCCTGGGCACAACGGTGGTGCTCGCAATGCTTGCCAGCGCGGGCGGAATGCTCGGTGCGCCGATCATCCATGAAATCGGGTTGAGCCTGGCGATGCTGCTTGGCGGCCTGTCGCTCGGCAAGGGTATTTTCGATCATGGCTATACCATGCCGTCCGCGGTCGGCGGGCTCGGGCTCGGCGTGATGGCCGGCGCCCTGACCATGCCGCACGACGGCACCGAGGCACTCTACACGGTGATCGGGGTCGCGATCCTCGCGCTCGGCCACCGGCTCAATGTCATCGCGGCCGAATAAGCCTCAGGTTTCGCCTTCGACCACCGGCGCCTCGGTGGTGTAGCGCGGGGTTTCGGGCGGCAGCAGCAGCCAACCCACCAGCAGTCCCGACAGCAACAGGCCGCTTGGCCAGTGCAGGAACACTACGACCGCGGCCGCGACATGGCCCAGCGCGACCAGCCGGAAATTGCGCATCAGGCGGCGGACATAGTCGCTCTCGAGTCTGGGATCGATGTGGCCGCGATGGACCCCGACGCTCCATTTCAGCAGCCAGGCGAGCGACACGATGGCCAGCGAAACCACCCAGTAATGCGCCGCCGCGGGGCGCGCCGCGGCGTCGGGGAAATGTTCGGCGAGGACTCGCGCCGGAAAGCCGATAAAGCCGATCGCGGCGAGGAAGACGGTCGTTGCGATGACGAACCAGTGGCCGGTGGTGCGGAAGATCGCGCCCGAGAAATGATGCTGCACCCAATAAAGCCCGATCACCGCCGAGGCGAGCAGATAGCCGCCATATTCAGGTGCGAGATGCGCAAGCTCTCCGCCGAGCTTGGCGCCCGGCTGCTCGACCGGGGGAAGGACGATGTGGACGATCGGCAGCGTGAAGGCGATGGCGAACACCCCGTCTGCGAAGGCTTCCATCCGGGCGGTGCCGCGAATTGCGCCTTCGCCTTCCAGTTCGTCGCGCCGCGCGGGGTCGTTGAGGTCGTCTTGCGATGGGGTCATGGCGAGGTAACGCCGCCGCATCGCGCTTGTTCATCCCGCCGTTCGCGCCTATTTCAACAGCATGGGCAAGCATGATCATCATTTGCACGAAGGCGAATCGCTCCACGATGCGGCGAAGAACCGCCTGACCGAGAAGGGCGAGCAGTGGACCGACATGCGCGCCGCAGTGTTTTCGGCACTGGCCGGGTTCGATCGCCCCGCCTCCGCCTATGACATTGCCGAAGCGGTTTCAAAGGCCGAAGGGCGCCGCGTCGCCGCCAACAGCGTGTACCGGATCCTCGACCTGTTCGTGTCGTCCAACCTTGCAATGCGGGTCGAGAGCGCCAACGCCTATGTCGCCAACCAGCATCCCGGTTGCCTTCACGACTGCATCTTCCTGATCTGCGACACTTGCGGCGTGACTACCCATCTCGACGATGACAAATTGTCGGGCGGCGTTCGGCAGGCCGCCGCCGATGCCGGCTTCGAAGCCAGCCGCCCGGTGATCGAGGTGCGCGGCAAATGCGGCGACTGCAGCTGACCTTGTTGACGCGCTGAACGACGGTCCGGGGGGGTGTCGAGCGTCGAACTAATCGCCGCGCTGCTAGGCGTGGTCAATGTGCTGCTGGTCGTGCGCCGGTCGATCTGGAACTATCCGTTCGGACTGGCGATGGTGACGCTCTATTTCTTCGTCTTCCAGGACGCCAAACTCTATTCCGACGCGTTGCTGCAAATCTTCTTCTTTCTCATCAACCTTTACGGCTGGTGGGCGTGGAACCGTGCCGAGCGGGTCGATGACGGGGTCGCGGTCGGCTGGATGAGCGGTCGCTCGCGCGCCTGGTGGCTTGGCGGGACGATCGCGGCGGTCCTGCTCTGGGGCTCCGCCATGGCGAGATTTACCGATGCCGCCGCGCCATTCCCCGACGCCATGGTCGCTGGTTTGAGCGTCGCCGCGCAAATCCTGCTGACACTACGCCGAGTCGAAAGCTGGATCTTGTGGATCGCGGTGGATTGCCTCGCGATCGGCCTGTTCCTCTCGCGCGGGCTTAATATTACCGCCGCACTCTATGCCTTGTTCCTGGTGCTGGCGATTGCCGGGCTGGTCGAATGGAAACGGAAAGTCACCCAATGAAACGCGGATTCCTGCTCGGCAAGTTCATGCCACCCCATGCCGGCCACATCACTCTGGTCAATGCCGCGCGGGGGTTGGTCGATGAATTGACGATCCTGGTGTGCTGGCTGCCTGACGATCCGATTCCGGGCGAGCTGCGGCTGGCGTGGATGAAGGAATTATTCCCGACCTGCCGGGTGATCGGCCACGCCGATCCCGCTCCGCAGGATCCCACCGAAACTCCCGAATTCTGGGCTGTGTGGACGCCGATCGTTGCCGCGGTTCATCCCGAGAAAATCGATTATCTGTTCGCCGGCGAGAATTATGGTGCCGAACTGGCGCGGCAAGTCGGTGGCCAGTTCGTACCGCTCGGCGCGCGAATTCTCGGCGCCGACCAGGGCGGTCTTGGCGGATTGTCGGGATCGGCCGTGCGCGCCGACCCGTTCGGCAATTGGCATTATCTGCCGCCGCCGGTGCGCGATCATTATGCGCTGACGATCTGCCTTCACGGGGTCGAAAGCGTCGGCAAATCGACCCTCGCCGAGCGGCTGGCCGACCATTTCGGCACCATCGTGGTGCCCGAATATGGCCGCGCGCATTGCGAATTATATGGCACCGACTGCCGCGACACCGACCTTCGATTGATGGGGCTCGCCCAGCAGGCGTCGATCGATGCCGCCCGCCCGTGGTGCAATCAGCGCCTGATCGCCGATACCGATGCGTTGATGACCGCGGCCTGGTCGCAAATGATGATCGGTTTTGCCAGCGACGAGCTGCTGGTCCAGCGCAAGGCCGATCTCTACCTCGTGCTCGGCACCGACGCGCCGTTCATCGACGACGGCACACGAATCTATGGCGAACCCGAAGTGCGTGCCAAATTCGACCGGGTGGCGCGTGAAGTGTTGCGCGTGGCGCGGGTCAGGACGGTCGACATCACCGGAAGCTGGGACGAACGGTTCGAAGCGGCCTGCGCCGCGATCGACGCGCTCGGCGATCGAAGGGCCGTCGATTGAGGTTCGACAGCGGCAATTAGAGGCGTTACTGCTGTTTCTTATGTCCGATCGCCCCCTCACGCCGCTGCTCGATACCATCAATTCGCCCGCCGACATTCGCGTGCTTGCCAAGGACCAGCTGACCCAGCTGTCCGATGAGCTTCGCGCCGAAATGATCTCCGCGGTGTCAGTGACCGGGGGGCACCTGGGTGCCGGGCTGGGCGTGGTCGAGCTGACCGTCGCCTTGCACCATGTGTTCAATACCCCCGACGACACGCTGATCTGGGACGTCGGGCACCAGGCCTATCCCCACAAGATCGTCACCGGGCGCCGCGACCGCATCCGCACGCTTCGCATGGGTGGGGGCCTGTCGGGCTTCACCAAGCGCAGCGAAAGCGAATATGACCCGTTCGGCGCGGCCCATAGCTCGACCTCGATTTCGGCCGCGATCGGCTTCGCCATCGCCAACAAGCTCGACAACAGCCCCAAGCGCGCGATCGCAGTGATCGGCGACGGGGCGATGACGGCGGGCATGGCCTATGAGGCGATGAACAATGCCGAAGGCGCCGGCAACCGGCTGATCGTCATCCTCAACGACAATGACATGTCGATCGCGCCGCCGGTCGGTGCGCTGCGCAATTCGCTCGCCCGACTGGTCAGCTCGGGCAAATATCTGGTGCCGCGTCGGATGGCGCAGAAAATTGCCCGCGCCATGCCCGATCCGCTCCACCGCGCCGCGCGCAGGGTCGAGGAATATGCTCGCGGGATGATGACTGGCGGCACCCTGTTCGAGGAATTGGGCTTCTATTACGTCGGCCCGGTCGACGGGCATGATGTCGAGGCATTGGTCGAGGTGCTGGAAAATGTCCGCGATGCCGAGGAAGGGCCGATGCTGGTCCATGTCGTGACCAAGAAGGGCAAGGGCTATGGCCCGGCCGAAGCGTCGGCCGACAAATATCATGGCGTGGTCAAGTTCGACGTCGTCTCGGGCAAGCAGGACAAGGGTCCGGGCGGCGGACCGCCAGCCTACACCGCGGTGTTCGCCGATGCGCTGACCGCCGAAGCGCGGCGCGACGACAAGGTGGTGGCGATCACCGCCGCAATGCCGTCGGGCACCGGGCTCGACAAGTTCGAGAAGGAATTCCCCGACCGCACTTTCGATGTCGGCATCGCCGAACAGCATGGCGTGACCTTCGCCGCCGGCCTCGCCGCGCAAGGCTATCGCCCGTTCTGCGCGATCTACTCGACCTTCCTCCAGCGCGCGTACGACCAGGTGGTCCACGACGTCGCGATCCAGAATCTGCCAGTTCGTTTCGCGATGGATCGCGCGGGGCTGGTCGGGGCCGACGGATGCACCCACGCCGGGGCGTTCGATCTTGCGTATCTGTGTACCTTGCCCAATTTCGTGGTGATGGCGGCGGCCGACGAGGTCGAGCTGACCAACATGATCCACACCATGGCGCTCCACGACAGCGGACCGAGCGCGGTGCGCTATCCGCGTGGGAACGGGCGTGGACTGGCCATGCCGGCCGAGCCGACCCGGCTCGAGATCGGCAAGGGGCGGATTGTCCGCGAGGGCAAGAAGGTCGCCATTTTGTCGCTCGGCACGCGGCTCGAGGAGGCCGAGAAAGCCGCCGAGACGCTCGAGGGCATGGGCCTGTCGACCACCGTCGCCGATCTGCGCTTCGCCAAGCCGCTCGACGAGGCGATGATCCGCAAATTGCTCAGCACACATGAGGTCGCGGTGACGATCGAGGAAGCCGCGATCGGCGGGTTCGGCGCGCACGTCCTGACGTTCGCGAGCGATGAGGGGTTGATCGACGGCGGGCTCAAGCTGCGCACCATGCGGCTTCCCGATCGCTTCCAGGATCACGACAATCCAGCCAAGCAATATGACGAAGCCGGCCTGACCGCCCCGCATATTGTCGAAACCGTGCTCAAGGCGCTGCGCCACAATGATGTCGGCGTGGAAGCGGGCGCGATCGCCTAGTCGGCGAGGCCGATGATGGTCGCTACGGCTTGGGTCAGGCGCGCCATTTCGTCGTCGGTCAGCCTGCCAATCACTCGGCCAATCCTGGTGCGCGCTGCCGGTCCGATCTTGTCGATCATCACCTGTGAAGCGACCTGCAGTCCATTTTCCGGCGTTGGATTGACCTGCAGGCGGTAAATTGGCGCATCGATCAAGGTCGATGTGAATGGACCGATCAAGACGTCCAAGGGCGTTTCGAAACGATCATCCTGGACAATCACCGCCGGTCGAGGCTTTCCGGCCGCGATCAAAATCACGTCACCGCGCTTCAATCGGCAGCGCCCCATGACTCGTCGGCCAACCGGCGCATCGCAGCTGCTGCCTCGATTTCATCCGTGCTGCGATCGAGCAGCGCGGCTTGCCGCTTGGCCTCATTTCGAAAAGCCGCCGTCCGGACGTCGGGGAGCCACATTCTGACCTCGCGCAATCCACTTGCCTTTTTTCGACTGCGATAGGCGCGGAACTTGTCATGCTTCGAAGGGCTTGCGTCGTTCATCACTTGAAGGTAGCGCGCTACCAATGGAAGTCAAGTTTTGACCAAGTTCCGCGCCGACCTGTTGCTCCTCGCCCAAGGGCTGGCCGAGAGCCGGACGCGGGCGCAGGCGTTGATTTTGGCGGGGAATGTGTTTGCTGGCGACCGACGGGTAGCAAAGGCCGGCGACTTGCTTCCCGATGACTCAATCCTCACCGTCAAGGGGCGCGACCATCCGTGGGTGTCGCGGGGCGGGGTCAAATTGGCGCATGGGCTGGCGCATTTCGGGTTCGATGTCGCGGGCGCCATCGCGCTCGATGTCGGCAGCTCGACCGGGGGGTTCACCGATGTGCTGCTCACCAAGGGCGCGGCGCGGGTCTATGCGATCGACGTCGGGACCAACCAGCTGGCGTGGAAATTGCGCAGCGACGATCGGGTGATCGTTCACGAACAAACCAATGCCCGCGACCTCACGACTCAGATCGTGCCCGAGCCGGTCGACATTGTCGTGTGCGATGCAAGCTTCATCGGACTCGCCAAGGTGCTCGACGCGGCGCTCGGCCTTGCCCGACCGGGTGCGCAGCTGGTGGCGCTGGTCAAGCCGCAGTTCGAGGCGGGGCGGGGCGAGGTCGGCAAGGGCGGCGTGGTGCGTGATCCCGCGATCCATGCCCGCGTGTGCGACGAGGCCGCCGCCTGGGTGCGGTCCAAGAACTGGATTGTGCTTGGCGTGGAAACCAGCCCGATCACCGGTCCGGAGGGCAATATCGAATTCCTGCTCGGCGCGGTCCGTGAGGGCGGCGGCGTGGACAGCGCCGGACCAGCCTGACCCGCGCTGCGCTTTCGACCAAGGGGGGTGCCCTTCGACCAAGGGTGGAACATGATTGTCTAAAATGCTGTTTAAGTGATCCTCCGTCTACTGTCGCAATCAAAGGAGTTTGGCGTTTATAAGTTTGTCCCCATGACACCTGCTTCGCGTAGCTTTGCCGCGCGCTTTTTCGGCGCTCGTCCGGCCCGCAGCCTCCTGATTGTCCCCCTGCTCGGCCTGCTTGCGGCGTGTGGCGGGGCGGAGGGGGCGGATCGCAAGCGGCCGGACCCGACAGTCAGGACCGAAGCGGTCACTACGATGCGCTTCGCTGACCGGGTTGAAGCGGTCGGCACCGCCAACGCCAACGAACAGGTGACCTTGTCGGCGCCGGTCACCGAGCGCCTGGTGCGATTGAATTTCGACGATGGTGGCTTTGTCCAGCGCGGTCAGACTGTGGCGGTGCTCGCCGCCGGGCAGGAACGAGCGCAGCTGGCGGAGGCGCAGGCCGTGTCGCGCAATGCCAACCAGCAATTGACCCGGGTCAGTGAATTGAAGCGACGCGGGTTCGCCACCAACACCAGCCTGGATCAACAGGTTGCACTGTCGTCTGCCGCGCGCGCCCAAGCGGCCGAAGCGCGCGCCTCGATCGGCGACCGGGTGATCGCCGCGCCCTTCTCCGGATGGGTGTCGTTACGCTCGATCTCGCCCGGCGCAATCGTCGCGGCGGGGACCGAAATCGCGACTATCAGCGACGTCAGCACGATCAAGGTCGACTTCCCGGTGCCCGAGACCCTGCTCCCGGTTCTTCGCCCCGGCCTTCCGATTGTCGTCATTTCCGCCGCATGGCCCAACCAGCCATTCCGCGGGACGATCGCCAATATCGACCCGGTGATCGACCCCAACACCCGCTCGGTAGTGGTCCGCGCCGAGCTTCCCAATCCCGACCGGCGGCTGCGCCCCGGCATGTTGCTGACAGTCGGGATCGACACCGCGCCACGCGCCGGCCTGTCGGTGCCCGAACTGGCCGTGGTCGGGGAGGGCGATCGCCGCTTCGTCTATCTGATCGACGGTGCAGGTAAGGCCAAGCGCACCGAAGTGCGCACCGGCGCCCGGATGGCGGGCCGGATCGAGATCGTGTCGGGCCTTCGCGCCGGGCAAAAGGTGGTCACTGAAGGCGTGATCAAACTGACCGACGGAATGCAGGTCAAGGTTGCCGGTCCGGGCAATGCCAGCCGACCGAAGGCGCCACCCGCCGCCGGCGCAAGCTAGGCTCGTCCGGTGCAACTCTCCGACCTTTCGGTAAAGCGCCCCGTGTTCGCCGCTGTGATGGCGATCCTGATCGTCGTGATCGGGCTGGTCGGCTTCTTCAACCTGTCGATCCGCGAATATCCCGACGTCGATCCGCCGGTGGTGTCGATCAGCACGTCCTACACCGGTGCCGCCGCGACGGTGGTCGAAAGCCGGGTAACCCAATTACTCGAGCAGGGCCTGTCGGGGGTCGAGGGGCTGCAGACCATTACGTCGCGCTCCCGCGATGGCCAGTCGTCGATCAGTCTCGAATTCGCCGCCGGAACCGATGTCGACGTCGCCGCCAACGACGTCCGCGACCGGGTTGGTCGGGTCGCCGGAGACCTGCCCGACGAAGTGCTCCCGCCTGAGGTGCGCAAGGTCGATGCCGATGCTTCACCGATCATGTTCATGGTCATCACCAAGCCCGGCTGGAGTAGCCAGCAACTGAGCGACTATGTCGATCGCAACATCGTCGACCGATTTTCGTCGATCAACGGCGTGGCGCAGGTGTTCATCGGCGGTGAGGCGCGGCCGGCGATGCGCATCTGGCTCCAGCCGCAAAAGCTGGCCGCATTTTCGCTCACCCCGGCCGACGTGGAGACCGCGCTTCGCACCCAGAATGTCGAGCTTCCCGCCGGGCGGCTCGAGTCGACCGCGCAGAATGTGACCTTGCGGGTCGAGCGTCCGTTCGCGTCGGCGGGCGATTTCGGCAATCTCATCGTTCGGCGCGGTGAAGATGGCTATCTGGTGCGCCTGAGCGATGTTGCGCGGGTCGAGCAGGGGCCCGAGAATCCCTATTCCTCGTTCCGCCTTAACGGCACGCCCGCGGTCGGACTGGGTATTGTCCGCCAGTCCGGCGCCAATACGCTGGAAGTCGCCAATGCGGTCAAGGCCGCCGCGACCGAAATGACCCCCAATTTGCCCGAAGGCATGACCTTTACCGTTGGTTCGGACGATTCGCAGTTCATCAACGAGGCAATCAAGAAGGTGTACGAGACGCTGGCCGAGGCCGCAGTGCTGGTGGTGATCGTCATCTTCCTGTTCCTCGGCAGCTGGCGCGCGACGCTGATCCCCGCGGTGACCGTGCCGATTTGCCTGCTCGGGGCGTTCGCGACCTTGTGGGTATTCGGTTTCTCGATCAATTTGCTGACCCTGCTCGCGCTGGTGCTGTGCATCGGTATCGTGGTCGACGACGCGATTGTCGTGCTGGAGAATATCTATCACCGGATCGAGGAAGGCGAGCCGCCATTGGCCGCCGCCTACACTGGCGCGCGGCAGGTCGGCTTCGCGGTCATCTCGATGACACTGGTGGTGTGCGCGGTGTTCGTGCCGGTGATGTTCATTTCCGGCCAGACAGGCTTGCTGTTCCGCGAGCTTGCGGTGGCGATGATCGGGGCGATCGCATTTTCGGGTTTCCTGGCGCTCAGCCTGGCGCCGATGCTCTGCTCGAAATTGCTCAAGCATGAAGAACGCGGCCGGTTCGCGTCGTGGGTCGATCGTCGATTCAAGCGGCTCGAAAGCGCCTATACGTCGCGGCTCGACAAGGTGCTGGTCAAGCCGCGCTTCGCAATCATCGGGGTCGGCGCGCTGCTGGTCGGTGCCGGCTTCCTGTTCACCACGCTCGAATCCGAGCTTGCCCCGCCCGAGGATGTCGGGGTCCTGTCGGCCAACATCAGCGCCCCCGAGGGCACGGGCTTTGCCGCGATGGATGGCTACATGCTCGATGCCCAGGCGCAGATCATGACCCTGCTCGACGATGGCGCGGTACGCACCGTGATTACGCGCACCCCGGGCGGGTTCGGCGCGAGCGACGATTTCAACAGCGGCTCGTTCACCCTCTTTTTGAAACCGTGGGGCGATCGCGACACCACTACCCAGGACACGGTGGGCGAGGTCAATCGTATGCTGGCGGCGATTCCGGCGGTTCGCGGCAATGCGTCTGTCCGCTCATCCCTAAGCAGGGGGCGAGGCCAGCCGATCAATTTCATCATCGCCGGTGCGACCTATGAGGAGTTGGTTACCGCTCGCGACCGGATCCTCGCCGCGGCCGCCGACAATCCCGGAATCATCAATCTCGATTCGGATTATAAGGAGAGCAAGCCGCAGATGCGGATCGAGGTTGATACCGCGCGGGCCGGCGACCTCGGCGTATCGGTGGCCGAGATCAGCCAGGCGCTGCAGACCCTGCTCGGATCGTCGCGCGTGTCGACCTATCTCGACCGCGGCGAGGAATATCGCGTCGTGGTGCAGGCCGAAGCCGCCAATCGCTCGACCGAGACCGATTTGTCGCAGATCTACGTCCGCAGCCGCTCCGATGCGCTGGTGCCTCTGTCCAATCTGGTCACGACCCGCGACACCGCCGGCGCGCGCGACCTCGGCCGATTCGACAAGTTGCGTGCGATCACGCTGTCAGGCGGTCTCGCCGAGGGCTATTCGCTGGGCGATGCGCTGACCTTTCTGGAGGAGCAGGCGGCGGCGTCGCCCGAGGTGACCGCGGTCGGCTATAGCGGGGAAAGCAAGGCATTCCGCGAATCGGGCGGATCGATCATCATCGTGTTCGCGCTCACCATCCTGGTCGTGTTCCTGCTGCTCGCCGCGCAATTCGAAAGCTTCGTCCACCCGATCGTCATCATCGCCACCGTGCCGCTGGCCGTGGCGGGCGGGATCGTCGGGCTGGCGGCGATGGGACAGTCGCTCAACCTCTACAGCCAGATCGGGATCGTCATGCTGGTCGGGCTGGCGGCCAAGAACGGTATCCTGATCGTCGAATTCGCCAACCAGCTGCGCGACGACGGCAAGGATGTCGCAACCGCGATCCGAGAAGCCTCGGCGCGTCGCCTGCGCCCGATCCTGATGACCTCGATCGCCACCGCATCGGGCGCGGTGCCGCTGATGATCGCATCGGGTGCCGGCGCCGGCGCGCGGCAGGCAATCGGCGTGGTCGTGGTGTGGGGCGTTTCGATTTCGACCCTTGTCACCCTGTTCCTGATCCCGATCCTCTATTCCCGCCTGGCCGGCTACACCGGATCGCCCGAAGCGGTAGCGCGCAAGCTGGACCAGCAATTGAACGATCCGCTGCCCGCCGAATAAGCGGGGGTCGTCGGCCTAGATTGGCGCTGATGGCGTGACAGTCCTAAGGGGCAGGCGCAACGGAGGAGTTCACATGGCAACGACGACACGCGACGACCGCGGACTGTGGAAGCGGGCGGTGATCACGATCCCGGTGATCGTGATCCTTGGGTTCGTCATGGGCGCGGTGTCGAACAGCGGTTTTGGCAATGCCTGGTATGACGGGCTCACCAAGCCGAGCTTCCAACCGCCGGGCTGGGCGTTCGGCGCGGCCTGGACGGCGCTCTATACGATGCTCGGGATCGCGCTCGCGGCGATCCTCAACGAGCCCTTCTCGAGCCGGCGCCAGCTCGCCATCGCCTTGTTCGCCGCCCAGCTGACGCTCAATTTCGCCTGGTCGCCGGTGTTCTTCAGGTTCCACATGATCGACCTTGCGCTGATCGTCATCATCGCCATGTTGTTGCTCGCCGCGGTCACCGCCAACCTGTTCCGCAGGCTTCGGCCAGTGGCAGGATGGCTGATGCTTCCCTATCTTGCATGGTTGTGCCTGGCGACCGCCCTCAACTATGAGACGGGAAGGCTGAACCCGGGGGCCGATGCCGCGCCGCTGGGACTCACTGGAGGACGATAGGATGCAATCGGAAAACAAGATCTTCGACGATCTCGCCAAGATGATGAACGGGGTTGCCGGGACGATGGCCGGGATGGGCCGCGAAGCCGAGAGCTCGGCGCGCGAGAAGATGCGCGAATGGGTCGGCGGGATGGATTTCGTGTCGCGCGATGAATTCGAGGCGGTCAAGGCCATGGCCGCCACCGCGCGCGACGAAAATGAAGCGCTGAAAAAGCGGCTCGATGCGCTTGAGAAGGGCGCCAAGCCTAAAGCCGCGCCCAAGGGAGCCTGATCCTGACCGAGAATATCGCCCCCGAGGAGCAGGACGACGGCGCGCCGATCGACATGCTCGAGCAATATTTCGAAGCGCGCGGCTGGGCGGCCGAACGGACCGGGGAGGGCGAGATCGTCGCCTCCGCCACGGGCAGCTGGGCGCAGTATGAACTTCGCGGCGTGTGGCGCAGCGAGGATCAGGTGCTGCAATTCCTCGCGTTCCCCGACATCAAGGTCGCCGCCGAGAAGCGCGCCGCCATCTATGAGGCATTGGGGCTGATCAACGAGCAGCTCTGGCTCGGCCATTTCGAGATGTGGTCCGCCTCCGGGCTGATCGTGTTCCGTCATGCCGCATTGGTCGGGGACAATGACAGCCTGTCGTTCGACCAGGCCGAGGCGATCGCCGAGGCCGCGCTGGAGGAATGCGAACGCTTCTATCCGGTGTTCCAGTTCGTTTTGTGGGGCGGCAAGTCGCCGGGCGAGGCAATCTCCGCGGCGCTGATCGAGACCGCGGGGGAAGCGTGATCGAGCTTCCCGGCGAAACGTGGATCGTCGGGTGCGGCAAGATGGCCGGGGCGATGGTCGAAGGCTGGCAGCGCGCCGGGGTCGACCTTTCCAGGGCGACCGCAATCCGGCCGAGCGGCAGGCAAGTGCCGGGAGTTCGCACTGCGCGTAGTATAAGCAGCGAGGCGATGCCGCGGCTGGTGCTGCTTGGGGTGAAGCCGCAGAAGCTTGACGAGGTCGCGCCCGAGCTTGCCAAGCATCTGAATTCGGACACTATTTTGGTGTCGATCCTGGCGGGGGTCGAGATTGCGAGTTTGCGCGCCCGGTTCCCGACGGTCGGGCAGATCGTCCGCGCGATGCCCAATCTGCCGGTCAGCGAAGGCCGCGGCGTGGTTGCGCTCACGGGCGGCGACGGGTCGATCGACGCGCTATTCGAATTGCT
>JBBQTM010000026.1:0-20386 GCA_038234545.1 Sphingomonadales bacterium | reverse complement strand
GTGATCTGGCCGCCGCTCTCCTTTTTCCATTCCCACACGCGGGCGATGAATTCGTCGCGGGTGAAATCGGTGCGCTTTTTCTGTTCAAGATCGAGCTGGCGTTCGACCACCATCTGGGTCGCGATTCCGGCATGGTCGGTGCCGACCACCCACAACGCATCCTTGCCCTGGAGGCGGGCGATGCGGGTGAGGATGTCCTGAAGGGTGTTATCGAGCGCATGGCCGATGTGCAGGCTGCCGGTGACGTTGGGCGGCGGCATGACGATGGTGAAGGGGGTCGCCTCGGGGCGGTGCGGGCGGAACAGGCCTTCCGCTTCCCAATGGGCATACCAGCGGGATTCGATCGCGGCGGGGTCGAAGGTCTTGGCGAGCTCGGTCATGGGTGGGCGACTAAGGGAAGCCGGGAAGCGCCGCAACCTCAAGCTCCTCCCTGCGCGCTTGCGCGGGGAGGTGGCATCGCGAAGCGATGACGGAGGGGTTCTTCGATGCGGACGGAAGAACCCCTCCGTCAGCTACGCTGACACCTCCCCGCCGAAGTCGGCAGGGAGGGGCTACCGTCAGCGCGCGCCCGGCCCCATGTATTGATTCATCCAGCCGAAGACGTTGTCGTACCACTGAATCGAATTCTTGGGCTTGAGCACCCAGTGATTCTCGTCGGGGAAGACCAGCAATTTCGACGGGATCCCCCGCCGTTGGAGGGCGGTGAAGCTGGCCAGCCCCTGCGTGTAGGGGATCCGGAAATCCTTTTCGCCGGTGATCACCAGCATCGGCGTCTTCCACTTGGCGACATGGTTGACCGGATTCCAGCGCTCGAACGCGGCTGGGTCTTCATAATAGGTCTTGCCGCCATGTTCCCATTCGTCGAACCACAATTCCTCGGTTTCGTAGGCCATGGCGCGGGCGTCGAACACGCCGTCGTGCTGGACCAGGCATTTGAAACGGTCGGGCCACTGGCCGGCGATCCAGTTCATCATGTAGCCGCCGTAGGACGCGCCGAGCGCGCAGGCGTTGTCGGCGTCGAGCTGCGGATCCTGGGCGGTGGCGAAGGCGAGGCCGCGCTTCAGATCCTCGAGCGGCTTGCCGCCCCAGTCGTTGCGGATCGAGTCGGTGAAGGCCTGGCCGTAGCCGGTCGAGCCGTGGAAATCGACGCTGACCACGGCGTAACCGGGGGCCGAGAATAGCCGCGAATTCCAGCGGTAGGACCAGCCGTTGCCGAAGCTGCCCTGCGGCCCGCCATGGACGACGAAGGCGATCGGCAGCTTTTGCGTCGAGGCGGCGGTGGCGGGGCCAGCGGGCTTGAGCTTGAAGCCCCACACCTGGTCGTTGTTGGCGCCCTTGAACGCGAACTTCTCGAACCGCACCGGGTCAAGCTGGTCGAGCAGGGCGCGGTTGACGTTGGTCAGCTGGACCAGCCGCCCCCGGCCATCGAGGCGGAACAGATCGTCCGGCTTGAGGATATTGTTCTGCGTGAACACCGCGCCGCCGCCGGGCAGGGGCACGACATTGCCCGACGTGCCGTTGCCGGTCAGCCGGGTGATCGCGCCGCTGGCCGCATCGACCCGCCACACCGAATATTCCATCACGTCCTGGGCGGTGGCCAGCAGGCTGCGGCCGTCCGAGGCCCATGCCATTGAACTGACCGAGCGGTCCCAATTCTGGGTCAGCGCGCGGGTGCGGCCCGAGGCGAGATCGCGCAGCATGATCACCTGGCGGTCGGCCTCGTAGCCGGCGCGCGCCATCGAGACATAGGCAAGGGTGCGGCCATCGGGCGACAGGGTGGGCAGCGTGTCGGTGCCGCCGTTGGGGGCGGTGAGGTTGACTGGCGCGGCGGAACCGTCGGCGGGAGCCATGAAGATGTCGAGGTTGGTCGAGGTCGGCTCGATCCGCCCGGCTTCGCGGAGGGCGAAATAGACCGTGCGGCCATCGGCGGAGATGTCGATCTCCTCGCCGCCGCCGAATGGCTTGGAGGGGGTGTCGCCGACCAGGGGGCCGGTGACGCGGGTGCCCATACCGGTGAGCTTGCCGCCCACGATCGGGTAAGAGAAAATGCGCGACTTCACCCCGGGCTCGACCCACGTATCCCAGTGGCGGACGAACATCTGGTCATATTCGCGGCCCGAACCGGCGGGCTTGGCCGGGAAAGTGGTCGCGGCGCAGGCAATGTCGGGGCAATCGCGGGTGTCGGCCCAGACGATCACCCGACTGCGGTCGGCGCTGACCTTGAAGCCCGAAATGTCGGCCCCGAAATCGGACATCACGACGGGGCGGCCGCCGAGCGTCATGCGGTGGAGCTGGTCGCGGTCCTTGACCGGGGCGAGATACCAGATTGCTCCGTCGGCCCCGAACACGGCGCTGTTCGCCCCCTTGGTCAGGCCGGGGATCGCACGCGGCGTCGCGGGCCGGGTCAGATCGAGCATCATCAGCGCATTGCTGCGCCGGTTCGCCTTCAAGTCGGTGGTCGAGAGGGTGAAAATGGCGGTCCGCCCGTCTGGCGAGACGGATGGCGCGCCGAGCCGCTGCATCATGTGCATGTCGGTCGCGGTCATCGGGCGCGCGAATGACGGGGTTGCGGTGAAGGCGGCGGCCGCGACGGTGGCGGCGAGCAGGATGCGGTTCATGGGGGATGGGTAAGCAGAGCGCGGGCGATGCGCAAGATTGCTCCTCCCTGCCGACTTCGGCGGGGAGGTGGGCGCGAAGCGGACGGAGGGGTTCTTCCCACCGTTGCCAAGAACCCCTCCGTCAGCCTGCGGCTGCCACCTCCCCACGGAAGTCCGCAGGGAGGAGCTGTTTGCTAGAGCGGTTTGCCGGTGATGCGGCTGATTTCGCGGCGGACGTGCTCGTCGACGATTTTGGGCAAATTCTCGTCGAGCCATTGCTTGAGCACCGGGCGGAGCATGTCGCGCAGCATTTCCTCGAGCGGGTTGACCGCGGGCGGCGGCGGGGCGGCCGCGGCGACATTGGTCAATTGTTCGAGCCTTGCCCGGCTGCTGTCGGCGGCGCTCTCGTCCAGCAACGGCGGGCCGGGGTCGATCGCGGGCAAAGCGGCGGCTAGCTGCGCCTCGACCGGATGATCGAGCTCGAGCACGTCCTCTTCGTCTTCGTCCAGCTCGGGGCCGAACGCGGGTTGGGCCGGCGGGGGCGCGGCGCGCAGCTCCTTTTCCTCGGCGATCACACGTTTGATCGACGCGAGTATGTCTTCCATCGATGGGTCGCGCGGGCTCTGCATCGCAACTCTATCGCCTATCGCGGCGCCGAAACCAAGAGATCAGTCGGCGTCGAGCGCGAAGCACGGCTGCGGCTTGAGTTTCGCGCAAACCCGGGTCGCCTCCGCCAGCGACGCATAGGGACCTGCCTGGAGCCGGGTCACCGTCCCTTGCGCATCATAAAAAGCCGACGCGCTGCCGAGCGACGGACGGAGCCGCATGAACAAGGCTTCGGCCGCGCTGCGCGTCGAGAATGCACCAAGCTGGATGCGATATCCGCCTGCCGTGCCGGTCGACGAAGCACTCGGTTTCGGCATTTCCGCGATCAGGGTCGGGGTCGGCTGGGGCGACGCGCTCGAAAGCGGGACCGCGGCTCCGCCCTGCGGCAATTCCTGCGGCGTGGCTGTGCTGGTCGCGTTGGCGGGACGGCGGCCCGGGGTCGACCAGTCGTTCCAATTGCCCGCAACCGCACGATAAGCGCCGACCGGATCGTAAAGCGGTCCGCCGTCGAGCCCGAGATCATCGGCCTCGGCCTGGCCCATGGCGTTGAGCAACTGGAAGCCGGCGACGTAGCTGTCACGCCGCGCGGTCACCAAGGCGACCTGCGCGTTCAACAATTCCTGCTCGGCATTGAGCACTTCCAGGATGGTGCGGGTGCCGACGCTATTCTCGGCGCGGGCGCCCTCCAGCGCGAGTTCGTTGGCCTTCACTGCAATCTGGTTGGACGCGATCGCAAGCTGGGCTGCATAATAAGTGGCGAAGGCCGAGCGGGTGTTGGAGATCACCGCCCGTTCGACCGCGACCCGTTGCTCGAGCGTCTGCGCCTCAAGCGCGACGCTCTGCGCGATGCGCGCCGCGGGAAGGCCGCCCTGGTAAAGCGGGATGCGGCCCTGGACGCCGACGCTGGTGGCCGTGCCCGAGCGCGGGCCGCCGCCAGTTTCGCCCGCCAGCGTGTTGACATAATCGCCCGACGCGACCCCCGAGACGGTCGGCAGGCGCGCTGCTTCGGCGACTCGGATATCGAAGCGCGCGGCCTCGGCCTGGCGCTGGACGGCGATGAAATCGGGATTGTTGACGAGCGCGATCTGTACCGCCTGGTCGGCGACGGTCGGAAGCGGCGGGAGCGGCGGCGGGGGCGCCAGCACGCCCGGCCGCTGGCCAATCACGCGGCGGTAATTTTCCTCGCTCGAGGTTAGCCGTCCGCGCGCAATATCCAGGTCGCTGCGGGCCAGCGCCTGGCGGGCCTCGGACTGGGCGACGTCGGTGCGGGTCACGTCGCCGATTTCGAACCGGTCGCGCGCCGCCTCGAGGTTGGTGCCGAGCACCCTGACCTGATTCTCGTTCAGTTCGACGATCGAGCGGTCGCGGATCACATCCATGTAGGCGGCGACCGCCTCGGTGAAGATGTCGCCTTCGACCGCGCGCAAGGTCGCCCGTCCGGCCTCGACCCGGGTGCGGGCGGCAATGATCGAATTGCGCACGCTTCCGCCCTGGAACAAGGGATAGCTAAGGTCGAGCCCGCCGCTGAGATAGGGTCCTTTGCCGAGACGGGCGAGCGAGCCGCTGGAGGTCAGGTCGCGGTTCACGCCGACCGTTGCCGATACTTGCGGCCGACCCGCGGCGCGGGCGATGGCGACGCTCGAGTCGGTGACCTTCAAGGCCTCGCGCTGGCCGGCCAGGGTGGGGTTGGCGCGATAGGTCAGGTTGAGCGCCTCGCGCAGCGTGTCGGCCGACGCGGCGGTGGTCAGGAGTGCGGCAGTCAGCGTGCCGATCAGAAGGTGACGCTTCACTTGATCTCCAATGCTCTTAGAACGCGAACGCCGGGGCGCTGCTGGTGCCGGGCAGGACGGGAACCTGCGCTTCGGCGAAACTGGTGAAACCAACCGTTCTGGCGGCGGAAGAGTCGGCGCCGGACGACCTGACAGATGCACGACCGAGGGCGAGCCGCGTCACGCCGTCCTCGACGATCGCCGCGCCGACCCGTCCGTCGGGCGTGAGCCGTCGGGCAATATTGTCGGGAAGATGTTCGATCGCGCCTTCGACGAGGATCAGGTCGACCGGGCCGGATCCGCCGTCATCGGCCTCGACGTCGAGGCCGATATGGCGCAGCAGCGCGGCGGCATAGGCCCCGCCCCCGCCGACCACCAAAGCCCGTTCGCCGGGGAGCGGCGCGAGGCGGCTGAGCAGCAGGCCGAGTTCGGCCGGCGGCAACATCGGCGAGCCGTCGTCCAGCCTGATCGGTCGATCGCCATAAGCCGAGGCCTGGCTGCCGGTCGGGACATACTCCTCGCGCGCCACCGATCCCATCGCCGCGAGCACGCGCGCGTCAGTGACGCCCTGCGGTCGAAGCTGGCTGGCGACCATGGTTCGGCGCGCGACATCAAAATTGGCGGCAGGTGTGGACATAGACCCTCAATCGTTACGACTGTTGTATGCCAGTAATACAGTCGGCATTCAAGGTCGCTCTTATCGGCCCGGCGCCTGTGCGCCAAGCCGAACCCGCCACCGCCCGTCGAAAAGCCCGGCGACCGGCCCTGAATGGAGGCTCGCTGGGCGGTTGACAAGCGGGAGGCGTCCGCCCATCTGCGCCGACCGTGAGGCCCGATGGCGGAGTGGTTACGTAGGGGACTGCAAATCCCCGCACGCCGGTTCGATTCCGGCTCGGGCCTCCACTTTCCTCCGACAGCCCGGTATGGCGCCGCCACTGGAGATGATCCTTCATGAAAATGACGATTGTGATGTTGGGAACGCTGCTGACTGTCGGCTGCGCGACGGAGCCAGCGCCGCTGGTGACGGTCAATGACGCGCGGGCGATCGCGCTTCCGACCTCGGCCGCGGTCTATTTCACGCTTGCCAATAGCGGCGGACGGGATCGCCTGCTGTCGGTCGATGCGGGGGGCGCGGGCCGGGCGAGCCTGCACGAAACCAGCATGGACGGCGCGATCATGCGGATGCGTAGCGTCGAGGGCGGGATCGAGGTCCCGGCCCGGGGCCAGGTGCGGCTGACGGCCAATGGCAAGCATGTCATGATCCAGGATCTCGCGCAGCCGCTGGCCGAGGGATCCAACATTCGACTGACCTTGCGCTTCGAGCGGCAAGGAAATGTCGCGATTGCCGCGCCGGTGGGCGGGCCGCGATGAACCTCGGCCGGATCAGGATCATCCTGTGGGTGATTGTTGGGCTGGCGGCGATCGCCGGGCTGGTGATCGCGCTTCGCGGTCCGCCGACCGGCCAGGAAATCGCCAGTAGCAATTCGATGAGCGAGATCGGCGGACCGTTCCTGCTAACGGCAAGCGACGGCCAGCCATTCTCGAGCGAGCGATTGTCGGGCAAGCCCTACGCCCTGTTCTTCGGCTTCACCCATTGCCCCGACGTCTGCCCGACCACGCTGGCGCGGCTGGCCAAGCTGCGCAAGCAGGTGGGCAAGGGCGACGATGCCTTTGCCATCGTCCTGGTCAGCGTCGACCCCGAGCGCGACACGCCCGTGGAAATGGCGCGCTATGCCGGCCTGTTCGGGACGCCGGTGATCGCGCTGACCGGATCGACCCCGGCGATCGAGGGGATCAAGAAACTGTTCGGCGTCTTCTCGGAAAAGGTGCCGCAGGCCGGCAGCGATTACACCGTCGATCACACCGCCACCACCTTCCTGATCGACGCCGAGGGCAAATTCGCCGCGACCATTTCTCCCAATGAGGGCGATGCCGCCGCGCTTGCCAAGCTTGAGCGTTTGGTAAGCTAAGCTGACTTTTGTGCCTCGAGCACGCGCGCCAATAACCGATCGAGCGCGTCGAGGCTTTCGAGCTCGTCGAAGCTGGGGGTGTGACCGACACGCGGCACGGTGACCAATTCGACATCGGGAATCGCGGTCGCCATCTTCGCCGCGACCTCGGCCGATAGCAGATCGGACAATTCGCCGCGCAGGATGGTTACCGGGCGGCCTTCGAGCGCTGCGAACAACGGCCAGGCATCGGGCGCGGCGGCGGCGGTTTCGAAATTGTCGGCGATTCGCATGTCATAATCGAAGCGGATACTGCCCCCGTCCTCACGCATCACGCGGCGGACGAAGCGCTCCCAGTCGGCGCGGTCGTAATCGGGGTAGATGTCGTGATTGCGCGCCGCCATCTGGTCGAACGCTTCGTCCCAGCTGGCA
Source organism: Sphingomonadales bacterium (assembly GCA_038234545.1). Classification (GTDB taxonomy): domain Bacteria; phylum Pseudomonadota; class Alphaproteobacteria; order Sphingomonadales; family Sphingomonadaceae; genus Sphingomicrobium. Next base: position 13,033 of record JBBQTM010000026.1, on the reverse strand, counting down.
AAATTCGGTTCCTTGCCGACATAGCCGGCGATCCGTTCGATCCCGGCGAGATCGATCACCGGGCCGATATCGTTGAGCAGCGCGCCGGCGATCCGTTCGCGATCCGACAGCGCCAGCGCCATGGTGCAGATCCCGCCGAGCGACGTGCCGACGAAGACTGCGTCGGCGATTCCGAGCTGGTCGAGCATCTTCATGATGTCGGCGACGTAGACCATCGGCTTGTAATTGGCCGGATCAGGGTCGAACGCGCTACCACCGCGACCGCGGAGGTCGATCGACAGCACCCGCCAGTCGCCGGCGAAGCGGTCGGCCACCGGCTCGAAATCGCGGGCGTTGCGGGTCAGGCCGGGGATGCACAGGATCGGCGGGCGATCGCGGTTTCCATCATGGTCGCGATAATGGAGCTTCACGCCGTCGGCGCTGTTCCAATATCGGTCCGTCCATGTCGCCATTACGCTTCCCCCACTGCACGGCCTCCCCTATCGCGAGGCGATGGCGGACACGCAACCCTCCCCCCTTCATCAATACCGCCCCGATCCGGCGATCCTGACGCTTGGCGGGGACTTTTACGACCCGGTCGAGGCGGCCGCGTTCCCGGATCATCGAGTGCGTTTCTTCAACCGGCGCTGGGCGGAACGTATCGGACTGGGTGAGGCGACGGTCGTCGATCATTTCGGGCGGTTCGAACCGCTGGCCGACAATCTGCCGCAGCCGCTTGCGCTGCGCTATCACGGGCACCAGTTCCGCCAGTATAATCCCGACATCGGTGACGGGCGCGGATTCCTGTTCGCGCAGGTGCGTGATGGCAATGGCCGCCTGCTCGATCTTGGTACCAAGGGGTCGGGGCAAACCCCGTACAGCCGGTTCGGCGATGGCCGGCTGACGCTGAAAGGCGGGGTGCGCGAAGTGCTGGCGACCGAGATGCTGGAAGCGCTCAGAGTAAACACGTCCAAAAGTTTCGCGCTGGTCGAGACCGGCGAGGAACTGGTCCGGGGCGACGAACCGTCGCCGACACGATCGGCGGTGCTGACCCGGCTCAGCCACGGCCATGTCCGGATCGGCAGCTTCCAGCGGCTGGCCTTCCTTGAGGATATTGAGGGAATCGCCAAACTGGTGTCGTACAGCCTGCGCAACCTGTTCGGCGAGGAGAGTGAGGATCCGGTTCGGCTGTTCGGGCTGGTGGCGGAGCGGACCGCGACCCTCGCCGCATCCTATCTCGCCGCGGGGTTCGTCCATGGGGTGCTCAACAGCGACAACATCAACATCAATGGCGAAAGCTTCGATTATGGTCCGTGGCGGTTCGCGCCGACGTGGGACGAGACATTTGTCGCGGCCTATTTCGATCATGGGGGGCTGTACGCTTTTGGCCGGCAGCCGGAGGCGATCCATTGGGACCTGGCCCAGCTTGGCGGGTGCCTGGCGCTGGTTTCGGAAGGACCGGCTTTGGCCGAGACGCTGAATGAATGGCCAGCGCGGTTCGAGCAGGCGCTGGTCGCGGCACTGGTCCGCCGACTGGGAATAAAGCCGGACCAAGCATTGGATCGCGACCTTGTTTCGGCGATGCTAACGCTGCTGCGCCGGCAAGACCTGACGATCGACCGCTTCTTCTTCGACTGGCGCGGCGGGCGGGTGCCTGACGGCGGCGATGCAGCGCTGATCGGGCTGGTTGGCGGACGCGAGCCCCTGCCCGGCGCACTCGATCACGACTATTGGCGCGACGAGACCCCGTGTTCGATGCACATCGAGGAGGTCGAGGCGATCTGGTCGGCCATCGCGACGAATGACGATTGGGTGCCGTTCGAATCGAAGATCGCGGCGATCCGGAGGATGGGAGCCGCCCATGGTGACGCCATGACGCCGTCTTGCGCTTGACCCGATCCCGCGGGCATGGTGGTTGCCGCGCAGGGGCGCTCGCGGAGTGAATGTTTGACCGACAGGCTGATTTCGACCGAACCGGCGACCGGCGACGAGATTTGGTCGGGCGAGATCGGTGATGCCGCGGCCGAGGTGGCGGCGGCGCGCGCGGCGTGGCCCGAATGGGCGGCACACAGCGTGTCCTACCGGATCGAGGCGATGCGCCGCTTCGCCAATGAAGTGCGTGCCCGCGAACAGGATTTCGCCGACCTCATCAGCCGCGAGACGGGCAAACCTTACTGGGAAGCGCGGACCGAAGTCGGCGCGGTGGTCGGCAAGGTCGAGATTTCAGCCAATGCCTATCTTGAGCGCACGCCGATGCGAAAGGCCGAGGCGGCGCTGGGGAGCAAGGTCGCGGTGCGCCACAAGCCGCATGGCGTGCTGGCCGTGCTCGGTCCGTATAACTTCCCCGCGCATTTGCCCAACGGGCATATCGTACCCGCGCTGATCGCCGGCAATGCGATCGTGTTCAAGCCATCGGAGAAAACCCCGGCGACGGGGGTGTTCCTGGTCGAATGCTTCCACGCGGCCGGCATTCCCGATGGTGTCGTCCGCGTGCTGATCGGCGGGCCCGAGCAGGGCAAGGCACTCGCCGGGCAGCCCGGCATCGACGGCCTGTTGTTCACCGGATCCGCCCGCGCGGGAATGGCACTGCACAAGCAATATGCCGAAATGCCGCACAAGATGCTGGCGCTGGAATTGGGCGGCAATAATCCTCTGGTCGTGTGGCAGGCGGCGGATATCGACGCGGCGGCGCTGATCGCGGTCCAGTCGGCCTTTCTCTCGGCCGGTCAGCGCTGCACTGCGGCGCGGCGGCTGATCGTCGAGGATGGAGCCGAAGGGCCGCTGGTCGCGGCGATCTGCAAGCTGATTGATCGGATCATCGTCGATCATCCCCATGCCGACCCGCAGCCGTTCATGGGGCCGGTGATCGACCTCGCCGCCGCCGACCATCTGCAGTCGCAATATATGGCGCTGATGATGAAGGGCGGAAAGCCGATCCGGCGGCTCGACCGGCCGTTCGAGGAGCGGCCCTATCTGACCCCCGCACTGATCGATGTGACCGACGCCGGCGACCGGCCCGACGAGGAGATGTTCGGCCCGGTGCTGCAGATGGTCCGGGTCAAGGATTTCGATGCCGCGATCGACGAGGCCAATAACACCCGCTTTGGGCTGGCCGCGAGTTTGGTCGGGGGCACGCCGGCGATGTACGACAAATTCTGGGCCAATGTCCGGGCCGGCGTGATCAACTGGAACAAGCCGACCAACGGCGCCCCTTCGAGCGCGCCATTCGGCGGCATTGGCCTGAGCGGCAATCACCGCCCGAGCGCATTCTACGCCGCCGATTATTGCGCATACCCGGTCACCAGCAGCGAAAGCGAAATCGCTCGTGCCGCGATCCCCGAGGGGCTGCGCGACGCTTACGTGCCGACCGATCGCTAGCCGCTAGTTTGCGGCTCCAACACCGCTGACGGCAATCGCCATCGGGTTTCCGACCGTGGTATCCATGCCGCCCGCCAGCACCCCCGGACGATCCCAGCCATACGTATCGGCGAACGAGGTCATGCCCGTCGCACCCGGAACCATCGTCAGATAGGTGACATAGACCGGAACGCCGCGCTGCATGGCGACATGCTGTTCCGGCTCGCTTCCCACCGCCGCGACATCGCGGCCAAACAACCAGTTGGCGAGACGGCGATAATCCTCGACCCGGATGCAGCCATTGCTCATCGAGCGATCGGCCAGCGCGAAATATTCCCGCGTCGGGGTGTCGTGGAGGTAGATGCCTTCCTTGTTGGGGAAGGGGAATTTCATCTTGCCCATCGAATTCTGACCGTTCGGCTTCTGGCGAAGGAGGACTTTGGACGTGCCGGCAACGACACCTTTCCAATCGACCGACGAAGCCGGCAATATCTGCGGATGCTCGCTGAAGTCGGAAATGATCTCATAGCCGCGCGTTTTGAGATAGGCCTCGCCGCCCTTGACGACCCCCGGAGCGGTGGTTTTGCGGATCAGATGTTCCGGTACATGCCAGTAAGGATTGGCGATGGCATAATGCATGGTGCTGGCAATGATTGGGGTCGGCAGGCCATATTTCTTCTTGCTGCCGACCACCACTTTCATCGAACCGATCGATTGGCCGCCTTCCATCATATGCAGCCGCTGCTCGGCCGAATTGACCAGGATATATTTGCCAGTGCCCGGAATGATCCGCGCCCGCTCCAGGTTGAGCGACGCCTTGTCCGACGCACGGCCGCCATTGGCGGCTGCTTCGGCGATCGCGACATCGCGGATCGCCGCATAATAAGGATTGACCGCGGAGACCGAGGCGATGTGCTGGGCGAGCGACGGCGATGCTTCCGCCAGCGCCAGCGTGCGATCGACATGCGGCGGCGGCTGGTTCAGCGACGGGTCGCCATAGATCACATTGGTGGACGGACGCTTCAACGCCTGGACATAATCCGCCCAAGCGGCGGACAGCGCCAGCTCGGCGGCCTTGATCTGCATCGGATCGTTGGAAGCGCGGGCGCGCTGGACGGTCGCTTCGACCGTCGCGGCCACGGTCGGGCCTTCCCCATAGCCGTCGATCGGGGCGCGGCGCAGTATGGTCATCAGCTGCGAAATGGCGGCATCGCCACCCTTCGCGCCAAACCAGATCGGCGGATATTGGCGGCGTTCGTAATAATAGCGCACGGTCACGCCATTGGCCGAGGCCGGAAGCGCGACCTGAGGCGCCGGTATCGGGGCCGGCGGAAGCTTCTTTTTCTTGGCCTCGGCGGGGGCCGAAGCGATCATCGATGCGGCAACCGCCGTTAGTAGAAATGCCCGCAAGCGCATCATCATCCCCTAGGTCCGGGTGGGTGTTTGGAAGCGCCGATACTGCCGGAATCTACCATGCGCTTCAATCCCTTGTGCCAAACAGTCTCGTCCAAACGCCGGATCGGCGCGCCAGTTAGAAGTGGGATGGATAAGAGCTGTGACATGAATGCAACAGGAACGGGTTTATTCCCCAAACGAGGAAACTTTGCTGCACTTGCGAGGTTTGTACGGCTGCCTCCCGCAAGCGGAGTGCATCAAGGAGATATCATGCGTAAATACCTACTGGCCGCGACCGCGGCCGCAGCAGTTGTGGCCACGCCGGCCATGGCCCGCGACGGTTCGGTCTATGTCGGAATCGAAGGCGGCATCCTGTTCCCTAAGGACAATGATGCCGACGTCTTCGCCGACTTTACCACTACCCAGGTTCCCGGCACGCCGGCAGCGATCGTTCCGCTCGACACCGATTTCGAAGATGCATTCGGGATCGATTACAAGCGCGGCATCGATGTGGATGCCATCATCGGTTATGATTTCGGCATGTTCCGCCTCGAAGGCGAAATTGGCTACAAGAAATCCAAGGTCAACGATTTCGAAATCGACGATAGCGACATTGCCGCGATCAATCTCGCGCTCAACCGTCCGTCGGGCGCAGGCGATCCGGGCGCACCGGGCTTTGCGGCCATTTCGTCTGACGATTTCGATCTCAATGGCAACATCAAGGTGTGGTCGGCGATGGTCAACGGCCTGGTCGATTTCGGTAACGAAGACGGCCTGTCGTTCTACGTCGGTGGCGGCGCCGGTCGCGCCAAGGCAAAAGCCTTCGGCGACAGCGACAGCGCCTGGGCGTTCCAGGGCATCGTCGGTGCCCGTTACGCGGTCAGCCGCAACATCGATCTCGGCCTGAAGTATCGTTACTTCCAGACCGGCAAGCTGAACTTCTCGGAAGATCCCATTGCCGTCAACGGCAATGGCGACGCCGTCGTTGTCGGCACCACGCCGGTGGTCACCACGACCAACGCCGTGCTGTTTCCTGACTTCGAACAGAAGTTCCGTTCGCACAGCTTGCTGGCGAGCCTGAGCTTTAACTTCGGTGGTGGCGAAGAAGCGCTTCCGCCGCCCCCGCCGCCGGCTCCGATGGCTCCCCCGCCGCCGCCGCCGCCTGCGACCCAGACCTGCCAGGACGGTTCGGTGATTCTGGCGACGGACATGTGCCCGCCGCCGCCGCCGCCGCCGCCGCCGGCTCCAATGCCCGAGCGTGGCTAAGAGCTAAGGCTTCGGGCTAGTCCCGAAGTGGCAACAAAGTTTCGGCCGGTCATCCCAGGGATGGCCGGCCGTTTCTTTGAGCAAGGTCGATGTTTGCTAGCTGCGCAGTTCGGGCAGGAAACTGTCGTCGGCGAGATCGCTGAACTTGGTGATCCGGCTGTCGAACTTCATCTTGACCTTGCCGGTCGCGCCGTGGCGTTGCTTGGCGACGAGCAATTCGGCGGTGCCGTAGACCCGCTCCATATCGCGTTGCCATTGCTCATAGGCTTCAAACACCTTGGCATCGTCGCCGTCCATCGGTCGCTTGGGCTCGCGCGCCGCGACGTAATAATCCTCGCGGTAGATGAACAAGACGATATCGGCATCCTGCTCGATCGAGCCCGATTCGCGAAGGTCGCTAAGCTGCGGGCGCTTGTCCTCGCGCTGCTCGACCGCACGGCTGAGCTGCGACAGCGCGAGCACCGGCAAATCGAGTTCCTTGGCCAGTTGCTTCAATCCGCGGCTGATCTCGGAAATTTCCTGGACGCGATTGTCGCTCGAGCTCCGGCCCGATCCCTGCAGCAGCTGGAGATAGTCGATCACCACCAGGCCGATGCCCTTCTGGCGCTTCAATCGCCGGGCGCGGGTGCGAAGCGCGGCGATGGTCAGGCCGGGCGTGTCGTCGATGTACAGCGGCAGGGTCTGCAAATCGGCGGCGGCGCGGGCCAGCTGGCGGAATTCCTGCTGGCTGATCTTGCCCATCCGCAGATTCTCGCTGCTGATCCCCGATTCCTCGGACAGGATGCGCGTAGCGAGCTGATCGGCCGACATTTCCAGGCTGAAGATCGCAACTGCCGCGCCGGCCGACTTGGACGGCTCGATCCCGTCTTCGAGATCGCGGGCGTAACGCTGGGCGGCGGCGAACGCCATGTTGGTGGCGAGCGAGGACTTGCCCATGCCGGGGCGCCCGGCAAGGATCAAAAGGTCGGAGCGGTGAAGCCCGCCGATCTTGCTGTTGAAGCCATCAAGACCGGTAGTAACGCCGGACAGATGCCCGCCCGAATTGAGCGCTCGCTCGGCCTGTTCGATCGCGAGCTTGGTCGCCTCGCCGAAGCTCTTGACCTTGCCTTCGCTCCCGCCTTGCTCGGCGACGCGATACAATTCGCCCTCGGCGCGCTCGATCTGCGACAGCGGCGCGACTTCTTCCGACGTATCGAGCGCCCCCTCGACCATGTCCCGGCCGACCGCGACCAGCGAGCGGAGCAAGGCGAGGTCGTAGATCTGCTGGGCAAAATCGCGCGCGCCGATGATCGTCGCGCCCGAACCGGTCAGCTGGGCGAGATAGGCCGGGCCGCCGACCTCCTTCATCGCCTCGTCCGCTTCGAACATCGGGCGCAGGGTGACCGGATTGGCAACCATATTCTTGTCGCTCATGCGCAGGATCGAATCGTAGATCCGGCCGTGCAGCGGCTCGAAGAAATGGTCCGAGCGAAGCTTGAGCTGGACATCCTCGACCAGCCGGTTGTCGATCATCAGCGCGCCAAGCAGCGCCGCCTCCGCCTCGATATTCTGGGGCAGCGTAGGAGTGACGGGCGCGTCGGCGGGTTCGTTGAGTCGGATGATTTCGGCCATGGCATCACCCTACATCAAAAATGCCGCATGTGAGCGGGTGTCCCAAATTTTCGGTGGGCGGGGCTGTGGATAAGCATCGGCATTGCGCGCCGCCCGTCGCACCCGCTAGCGAGGGGCCATGAGCATTTTATCCGACCGCTGGATTCGCGAGCAAGCCACCACCAACGCCATGATCGAACCGTTCGTCGAGGCGCAGCGGCGCGACGGGTGCATCAGCTACGGCCTGTCGAGCTATGGTTATGACGCGCGGGTGGCGGACGAATTCAAGATCTTCACCAACATCGATAGCGCAGTGGTCGATCCCAAGAATTTCGCCGACACCAGCTTCGTCGATCGCAAGACCGATTGCTGCATCATCCCGCCCAACAGCTTCGCGCTTGCCCGGACGGTGGAATATTTCCGCGTGCCCGAGGACGTGCTGGTGATCTGCCTCGGCAAATCGACCTATGCGCGGTGCGGGATCATCGTCAACGTGACCCCGCTCGAGCCGGGTTGGGAGGGGCATGTCACGCTGGAATTTTCCAACACCACCCCGCTTCCGGCCAAGATCTACGCCAACGAAGGCGCGTGCCAGTTCCTGTTCCTGAAAGGGAATGAGCGTTGCGAGACGAGCTACAAGGACCGCGCCGGCAAATATATGGGGCAGAGGGGCGTCACGCTGCCCAAGCTGTGACCATCGACGACGCCAGGGCGCGCGACGCCGCCGATCCACTGGCGCATTGCCGCGATCGGTTCGCGCTGCCCGAGGGGGTGATATACCTCGACGGCAATTCGCTTGGCGCCCTGCCCCGCGCCGCGCCGGCCGCGATCGCCGACCTGGTCGAGCGGCAATGGGGCGCGGACCTGGTTACCAGCTGGAACAAGCATCGGTGGATCGACGCCCCGGCGACGCTTGGCACCAAGCTGGCCCCGCTGATCGGCGCCGCGGCGGACGAGGTGCTGGTGTGCGATTCAACCTCGGTGAATCTGTTCAAACTACTCGCGGCGGCAATCGAGGCGCAACCGGGCCGCCGGGTGATCCTGTCCGAACGGGAGAATTTCCCGACCGATCTCTATATCGCCCAGGGGATCGCCCGGCTGTTTCCCGATGTCGAGCTGAGGCTGGTCGAACGCGACCAGATCGCGGCGGCGCTCGACGGCCCGGTCGCCGTACTGATGCTGACCCAGGTCGATTACCGAAGCGGCGAGCGTCACGACATGGCCGCGCTATCGGCCGCCGCGCGCGCGGCCGGGACGCTCAGCCTGTGGGATCTGTCGCACAGCGCGGGCGCGATCACGATCGACCTTGGCGACTGCGGCGCCGATCTGGCGGTCGGCTGCGGCTATAAATATCTCAACGGCGGCCCGGGCGCGCCGGCCTTTCTCTACGTCGCGCGCGGATTGCACGACCGGCTGCACTCGCCGCTCAGCGGCTGGATGGGCCACAACGCGCCGTTCGCGTTCGACGGCGACTATCGCCCCGCGCCGGGGATCGCGCGCTTCCTGGCCGGCACGCCGCCGATCGTCGGCATGGCGGCACTGTCGGCGGGGCTAGCGACGTTCGACGGCGTAACGATGCGTGAAATTGAAACGAAAGCGGCGTCGCTGACCGATTTCTTCATCGCCTGCGTCGAGGCGCGCTGCCCGTCGCTCGCCCTTGCCTCGCCGCGCGATGCGGGCAAGCGCGGCAGCCATGTCAGCTTCCGCCACCCGCAAGCCTATGCGGTGATGCAGGCGCTAATCGATCGCGGCGTGATCGGCGACGTCCGCATGCCCGACCTGATCCGTTTCGGCTTTGCGTCGCTATACAATAGCCATGAGGAAGCGTTCCGCGCGGCGGCGGTGCTGGGCGATATCCTGGACGGCAATTTGTGGGATAACCCCCGCTACCGCGCGCGGAGCAAGGTTATCTGACTTCCAACCGTTCTACCCAGTCGGCAAAAGCGGTCGCGAAGGTCTTGACCAGCTTGGCCAGCACCGCGTCGTTGAGCGTTCCGTCCGAACCCAATTTGTCGTCGTTGAGCAGGCCCCAATAGGCTTCGGGCTGCTGCATCACCGGCATGTCGAGGAACACGCAGCTTTGCCGCACATGATGGTTCGACCCGAAGCCGCCGGTCATGCCGGGCGAGGCGGAAAAGACCGCCGCCGGCTTTTTCGCGAACACGCTCTTGCCATAGGGGCGCGAGCCGACATCGATCGCATTCTTGAGCGCGCCGGTCATCGAGCGGTTATATTCCGGGCTTCCGAACAGGACGGCGTCGGCGGCCCGGAGTTGGTCGCGAAACTCGGTCCATGCCGGAGGCGGCGTGGCTTCGAGGTCCTGGTCGTACAGTGGCAGATCGAGGCTCGGCGTGACGAAGTCGAGCCGATCGGCGCTGGCCGCAATGATCGCAAGCCCGAGGCGTCGGTGAAAGCTGTCGTTGCGGAGCGAGCCATTGAGAAAGGCGATGCGGGGCTTGGTCATAGCTAGCGTTTCCGTCCTTGATGGCGGATGTTGGCCGGGCGGCCACGGCGGGGGCCGCGCGGCAGGGTGCGATCCCGGCGCGGTCCGTCTCTCCGCTCGCCGCCACCGAACGAACCTTCGGGGAGCTGGAAGCGGAGCGCGCCCGAGGCGGGGTTGGCCTCCGCAAGCTTCAAATCGATCAGCTGACCCTGGCGGTAGGTCTCGCCGGTCTCCTCACCGACCAACGCCCGCGCCGCCTCGTCGAAGCGGAAATATTCATTGCCCAGGATCGATGCCGGGACCAGCCCGTCGCCGCCCAGATCGAGCACGGTGGCGAAGAAGCCGAACGACTGCACCCCGGTGATGCGGCACTTGAGGATCTGCCCGACGCGGTCGGCGAGGAAGGCGGCGACGTAGCGGTCGACGGTCTCGCGCTCGGCCTCCATCGCGCGGCGCTCGAGGATCGAGATCTTCTCGCCGATTTCGGTGAACCGCTCGACCTTGTCGGGGCCGAGCGCGCCGTCGCCGAGCTTGTAGCTGCGAACCAGAGAACGGTGGACGACGAGATCGGCGTAGCGGCGGATCGGCGAGGTGAAGTGGGCGTAGCTCGACAGGCTCAACCCGAAGTGGCCAAGCGGATCGGGGGCGTAGCGGGCCTGCATCTGGGTCCGCAGCACCTGCTCCATGATTTCGTGCCGCGACGGATGGTCGGGGCCGATCATCTCGATGATGCGATTGAAGACCGCGGGCTTGATCACCTGGCCCAGCGCGAAAGCCAATTCGAAGGTGGCGAGATAGTCCTTGAGGGCGGTCAATTTCTCGCGGCTTGGCGCTTCGTGGACGCGGTACATGACGGGGGCCTTCTTCTTCTCCAGCGCTTTCGCGGCGGCGACGTTGGCGGCGATCATGTAGTCTTCGACCAGCCGATGCGCGTCGAGCCGCTCGCGCGGGGCGACCGACAGGATGCGACCTTTTTCGTCGAGCACCACGCGGCGTTCGGGGAGGTCGAGTTCGAGCGGCTCGCGTTTGGTTCGCGCTGCGAGTAGCGCCCGCCAGCATTCCCACAAGGGCTTGAGCGCGGATTCGACCAGCTTGCGCGGGACCGGGCTTTCGATGGGCGGCATCGAGCAGGGAGACGACGCAACTTCAACGACTTGCTCTCCCGCAGCATCCATCGCGGCCTGAGCATCCTCATAGGCAATGTTTGCGGCAACACAAATCTTGGCACGGGTGAACTTCCAGCTTTTAAGCGTTCCATCCTTGGCGATGTGCATGTGACAGGCGAGCGCGGCGCGGACCTTGCCTTCCTTCAGCGAACAAATGTCCGACGACAATTCGTGGGGCAGCATCGGCACCACGCGGTCGGGGAAATAGACGCTGTTACCGCGCAGCAGCGCCTCGCGGTCGAGCTGCGATCCCTCGCGGACGTAGAAGCTGACATCGGCGATGGCGACGATTGCGTCCCACCCCTCGCCGTCGGCGCGCGGGCTCGCCCAGATCGCATCGTCATGGTCGCGCGCATCTTCCGGGTCGATCGCGACGATCGGCAGGTTGGTCAAATCTTCGCGCTCGCCGAGCGGGAGGGTCGCCACTTTGTGCGCCTCCTCGATCGCGCGCTCGTCGAATTCGTCGCGCAGGCCGTGCTTGGCGATCGCGATCATCGAGAAACTGCGCGCCGCGAACGGATCCCCCAGCACGGCATCGATGCGGGCGGTGACGCGCGGCGGTCGGCCCGACGGTTCGGCCAGCACCAGATCGCCGGGGCGGGCCGTATGCATGTCGGAAATCAGCAGCTCACGCCGCTCGCGCTTGTCGACCGGGGTGAGGAAGAAACGGTCGCCCTCGCGGCGGACCACGCCGAGTACCATCTCGATGCCGCGCTCGAGCTTCTTCATGATGTGCGCGACATGGCCCCGGCCCGCATCCTCGGTGCGCGCCAGGATGCGGTCGTTGAGCGCCAATGCCGACCGGCGTCCTTTCTCGATCACGCGCAACTTCGGCGCGGGGGTGTCGGCGTGCCAGCTTTCGGGTTGCGCCCACACCTGCCCGTCGTCGACCGACACCACGCGAAGCACCGTCACCCGCGGAACCCCGCCCGCCTTGTGGAACGCGCGGCCGGGAGCGCTGTCGATCAGCCCCTCGTCGGCCATGTCCTTGAGCAATGCCTTGAGCATGATTTTGTCATGGCCATGGAGGTTGAATGCCTTGGCAATCTCGCGCTTCCCGGCGGGGGAGCCGGACTGCTCGATGAATTCGAGTATCTGCTTGGAGGTCGGGAGACCGGGGAGAGGTTTGCGCATAAGTGCTCAATGGTCGTCATGCCGGACTTGATCCGGCATCCACCTTCTTTCTCGATATGCAATGAAGGAAGGTGGACCGCGGCTCAAGGCCGGGGTGACGGCTTTTATCGAAGCTGGCTATCCTTCGAGCCGCGGCGATTGATGGCGCTGTGCTGCACCGATTGGTCGCGGACCGACTGGCAGGCGACGCAGGTGCGCACCCCGGGGAGCGCCGCGCGGCGCTTTTTTGGGATAGGTTCGCCGCATTCGTCGCATTCCTCGGCGGATTCGCCGTGCGGCATCAGCGCGCGGGCGCGGAGGACGGCGTCGGTCACGCTGTCGTCGATCTGATCCTGCACCGCGCCGTCGCGGGTCCATCCACCGGCCATGTTGCTTTCTCCTTGGGTAAAGAAACCAGAAGAAGGGGAATTGTTGCACGCAAAGGCGCGAAGGGATCGTCATCCCGGGCTTGACCCGGGATCCACCTACGTTCGAGCTCCGCAGTGTGGAGGTGGACCCCGGATCAAGTCCGGGGTGACGGTTCAGGGCTTGGGCGCCGGCGCGACGTAGGGTTTGAACGCTCCGCCCGGCACCGCCGAGGCGACCGGGCTTTCGTAGCCGTCCTTGCTGACCGAGGCGACGCCGAACACCCAATCGTCGACGCGGATGCCTTTCAGGGTCTCTATGATCGGTTTGATCAGGCACTCAGCGGCAGATTGATGCA